>NZ_JBVIPA010000026.1:0-145772 GCF_055578365.1 Streptomyces sp. NPDC033131 | reverse complement strand
GGAGACCACCTCACTGTCGATGTCCTGCGGTACCCGGGTTCAAGAATTCCGCCCGGGCGATCCTGATGGCGCGGGCTCCTCCGTTCTTCCCTCAGCGATCAACTACCTGTCAAACGGGGGACTGCGTACCGCTGTTCCTGCTGTTTGTGCTCTACTGCGCACTGCTGCACTGCGTACCGCTGGTGATGCGTACTGCTCCGTGGCCTGTGACAGCGCCACTCGTCGGCAGCCAGCCCCGTCGCCCGTCGTGCGTCTGCTCTGGCTTGGAACCCCACTGCCGAACCTCCCGGTGCGCGCGTCCACAGCCGACGCCTTCACCGAGGTACTGCTCACTTACGTCGCTGCTGGATCCTGCGTACTGCACCTGCGGGTACTGCCACCGCGTCAACCGCGGTCCTGCTCACGGCGGCCCCTGATCACTGCGGGCCACCCGGTCCGGCCGTCAGTCCCGTCGCCGTCCTGCAACCGCTCTGGCTCCGGAACTCCACCACCGCACCGTCCTGCGAACTGCTACTTGCTGTACTTCCAACTGCACTTCTGACCGGCAGTTCGTGTCTGCCAGGCCCTGCTGTCTCTCTGAGCTACGAGAGCAACCATAACCACACCACCACCCAATGTCTACTCCAGCCACCACAGATTTCTGCGCCCTTGACGACGAGATAATCAGCCCCGATCCGAACAGTGACGGAGGAAGGACGAGCACCAGACACAGGTTTGACGACGGATGAACCAGCCCCGAGCCGAACCAGCAAACCGTCGCCGGATCGGGCCGCGACTTGCGGACGGAAACTGACCGCGTTGCTCCCTACGGTCGTTCCATGACCCAGACGCAGAAGATTCTTGTCGCCGGTGCCACCGGAACCGTCGGCCGCCGAGTCGTCGCCGAACTACTCACCCGCGGCCACGCGGTCCGCGCCCTCACCCGGGATGCATCGAGGGCCACGCTCTCGGCCGGCGTCGAGGTCGTCCAGGGCGACCTCACCGAACCCGACAGCGTGATTCCGGCCTTGGAGGGCGTCACCGGCCTCCACCTGATCACCTTCGACGGGCCTGACTTCGCCCCGCTGGAGACCGGCCCCCGGATCCTGGAGCTGGCCCACGAGGCAGGCGTGCGGCGGGTGACCGTGCTGCATGGTGGCGGGCCGTCGCCGCTGGAAGACGCCGTGCGGGCAGACAGCGATGTGGACTGGTCTGTTCTCATGCCTGTCGAGTTCATGGCCAACGCGCTGGAATGGGCGGAGGGGATCGTGGCCGCGGGTGAAGTCCGCGAGCCGTTCGTCTCGCGGCTGAGCGCCATGGTTCACGAGAGCGACATCGGCGCCGTCGCCGCGGTCGCGCTCACCGAGGAGGGCCACGGAGGCCAGGAGTACGTGATCACCGGCCCCGAACTGCTGACTGTCGGCGACAAGGTGGCGACGATCGCCGCCGCTCTTGGCAGGGACATCGCCCTGGTCGAGCTGTCCGAGGAGCAGGCCGTCGCGCAATGGCGGGCGGCGGGGCACCCGGAGGACGTCATCGGCTTCCTGCTCGAAGCCTACGGGGACACCCCGGAGGTGGGTCGTACGGTCGTCGACACGGTCGAGAAGGTCACCGGCCGCCCGGCCCGCACTTTCGCCCAGTGGGCCGCGGAGCACGCGGACGCCTTCACGGCAACAGCCCCCGCGCACACGCCGTAGCACCGCGTCGTAGGTGACACGGACGCGGAAGGATCCGCAAGACGGGTGACGCCCACCGTCCGCGTCCTGCGCCGCCCGGCAGAGCCGGGTGACTTCCCCTCACCTCCTGACTGCACGCCCACCCCCGCTCCCCCACCATCAGCTCGAAGACCCGTGCCCTGCGCGGCTTGCCCTGTGCACGGCCTGCTGCCGCAATGCGCCTGCGACCGAAAGGGACAACGACGCGGCCACCGGCCAGGCCGTGGGACCGGAGGAGTGGCTTCCGTCATAGCCCAGTCGATCCTGCCCTGGTGGGGTGGCTGGATGCGTACCGCCCTCCCCGCCCTGCGCGGCTACCTGCCGCCGCTCCTGGTTCACCTGCTGATAGGAGTCCCCACGGCCCTCGCAGTCCTCTGCACACGCTGGTACATCGCCTACGGGCACTGCCAGTACGACGATCTGGACCGCCGCGACCTGGACGGCTGCACCTACGACCAGATCGAAAACAGCGGCTTCGCCCTGATCGCCCTGATCCTGAGCGGCGCCCTCGTGCTCGTCCTGCTCCTCCTCTTCGACGTCCTCCGCCCCCTGCACGCCGACCGCCCGCTGAAACCACGCCTGCTCACCCTGCCGGCGGTCCTGATCCCGTACGCGGTGTACGTGATGAACGGGGGGTGGTGAGCACTGTCGAAGCGGACTGTCGTCGGGAGGGCGCGTCTGCTTCGGGGCAGGCCGCGGGGCTTCGTACATCCTCATGCCCGCCCAACGGGCCAGCCGTGCGGGGGGACGGTTCAGCCTTGCAGGTGCACGGCCACTGCCGCATCACCAGGGCCTGACCGGCCGTCCGACGCATCCCTGGCTGCTGGGGGCCTGCGGGTCCTGCCCTTGGCCACCACCAAGCGCCTCCCCGCGAAGTGCAGCCGGACCCGCTGGGCGGCACAGTGTACGGAACCGGCCGAGCGCGCTTCCGCCACGGACGGACTGGCCAGTGGGAGGTTGCACAGCATGTTGTCTCATGCGCTCGAGCGTGGCGTCCTCGTCATCACCGTGCACGACGATCCCGGCATTGTCGGGCGCGCCACACTCGCGGTGGAGATCAGCAACCTCGTTCATGCCCACAAGCCGCTGCCCGTCGTCATCGTCCTTGACGAGCCGGCCACCGGCGGTGCAGCGGTGAGTGCGGTCCTGCGCGCTCATCGCATGTGCAGCAGCCTTGGTGTACGGATGTCCGTGGCCACCGGCAGTGCCCCTGCCCGACGGCTGCTTGAGACGAATGCCGACACCAGCGGCCCTCGGCTGGTCATTCACGCGCGGACCGACACCGCCATCGCCGCGGCTTTCACCGCGGACGTGTGACGGACGTTTCCGCTTGCGCCGGGTCTGGTTGGGCAGGTGGAGAACCTCGCAGCATCGTGGTGCGTCAAGCCTTGACATGGAAAGACACACCAATCCGCCCTGGATGGCAGGCTGCTTGACATTGATCGCAGGGGCGCTCGCCGGCTACGGCGCCTACCGGCTGTCCCGCGCGGCGCGCCGGACCTGCGCCGTCATCCTGCGGGAACACCCGAGCCTGTTCGATCTGTGGACCTGGGAAGCACCGCTCACAGTCCTCGCGGCGGGATTCACAGGCTTGGCTGCGTGGGCGCTGCCCGCAGTCATCCTGCGGGATCAAAAGCGCTGGTGCCTGAACTTGCTGATACCACCTGTGGTCTTCCTGGCAGCGATGATCGCACTGGCTCTAATGCACTTCGCCTGGCTGGGGACACCGCTCGGGGTGGGGAACGACACCAATGGCAGCTGCTCCTGGGACAATGTCCCACCCTGGTGGCCTGGGTGGCTGCCCGCGTGAGGCGTGGCGGCGGACGGTGCCATCTCGTCAACTGCCCGCTCACGGGCCGAGTTCGGAAGTCCGTCTGGGGCTTCCTACCTGCTGGTCAGGCGGTCGGCCAGGTAGGCCGGAGCGCCGTCGCTACGACCGTGGGGTGATCGCCACGCACAGCCCGAGCCGAGCCTTGCCGGGAGCCAGGGCGCAATGGCTGCGCGCGGATGGAGATTTCCTCGCCTGCGCTGATGACGAACTCGTCCTTGCCGAGTGGTTCGCCCTGCCAGGTGCGGGCGTACACGGGGGTGCAGTGTACGAGATGCTATCTCGCATCTCGTAAAGTAGTTCCGTTCGACGCTGAGGGTCGCCTCCGCGTTGGCCTTTCAGTCGCGTGGACCGCGTTGTAGCGCCCACGTCCGGATCGCACCTGAAGTGAGCTCCCGATGCGACGTATCGCCATATCCGTGGCCGCCACCACCATCTCCGTCTCGCTCGCCGGATGCGGCGCGCTCAACGCGACGGGGAGCCTCGACGACGCGAGCCCGACCAAGGGCGACGACATCAGCGTGGGGCTGCTGCTGCCGGAGAAGTCGAACCCCCAGTACGAGCAGTTTCACTACCCCGTCATCAAGGCGAAGGTCGCGTCCCTCACGCACGGCAAGGGGCGGGTCGAGTACGCCAACGCCGAGGCGGACGGGGGCAAGCAGGTCCGACAGCTGAAGCAGATGATCGACGATCGGGTCGACGTGATCCTGCTGGACCCCGTCGACACGCATGCCATCGCCGGCGGGGTGAGAGAGGCCAAGGAGGCCGGAATCCCGGTCATCGCCTACGACCGGCTGGCCGAGGGCCCGATCGATGCGTACATCACCTTTGACAACGAACTCGTCGGCGAGGTGCAGGGCCGCTCCCTGCTGGAGGCTCTCGGCGAGGACGCCGGCATGTCCGACAAAATCGTCATGATGAACGGCTCGCCCACCGACCCGAACGCCCAGCAGTTCAAGGCGGGCGCGCTCCGCGTGCTCGACGGCAGGGTGACCATCGCCAGGTCGTTCGACACCAAGGACTGGAAGCCGCAGAACGCCGAGAAGAACATGGCCGAGGCGATCAAAGAACTCGGCAAGAACAACATCAAGGCGGTCTACGCCGCCAACGACGGCCTGGCGGCCAGCATCATCAAGGCGCTGAAGGCCGCAGGCGTGACCAACCTCCCGCCGATCACCGGGCAGGACGCGGAGCTGTCGGCAGTGCAGCGGATCATCGGCGGCGAGCAGTACATGAGTGTGTACAAGCCGTACCCGCAGGAGGCCGAGAACGCCGCGGCGATGGCCGTGACGAAGGCCCAGGGGAAGGACATCCAGTTCGACGCCCTCACCGGCGAGAGAGTCGACAGCCCCACCAACAAGGGCATCCCGTCACACCTCGTGCCCGTCGTCGCCCTGAGGAAGGACAACATCAAGGACACGGTCATCAAGGACGGCATGTTCGAACGGTCCGACATATGCACGCCAGAACTCGCAGCCGCCTGCGCGGCGGCAGGCCTGCAGAAGTAGTGCCCCCCTCCCCCGGAGGTGAGGGGCCCGTTGTCCGGGGCGCTCGGAGCCCGCGCAGGTCCCGCCCGGCAGCTCCGCCGTTCCGCTGAGGTGAAGAAGCCGAACCGACCCGGGGCCCGCTCTGGACCTCACCGCGCGTACCGGCACCCGCGCCCGGGACACGGCAGAGCCACACGACGGCCAAGGGCCGCCCCTGGCCCCCGGGGGCCCCTCAGAGACGATCGCGCCCCGGGCTCTTTCTTCGCCGTCAGGGGAGGCCCGGCCCCGCAGCCCAACCCGATCGTGTCAGGACGACAGGGCGAGGACGCAGAACTCGTGGCCCTCGGGGTCGGCCAGGCACGTCCACGGGACGTCGCCCTGGCCGAGGTCGAGGTCGGTGGCACCGAGGGCCCGCAGTCGAGCCACCTCTGCAGCTTTGTCGTCACCGGGGTACGGCAGCAGGTCAAGATGGACGCGGTCCGGCACGGTCTTCCCGCCGGGCGTACGGAGGAACTCGAGATACGGGCCGACGCCCTTGCCGGAGCGCAGCACCGCATGATCGTCGGTCACCTCGTTCACGGGCCAGTCCATCGCCTCGCCCCAGAACCGGGCCATGGCCCGCGGATCCGCGCAGTCGACCACCACCCGGGCGATCGGCCCGGTGTCCCGATAGGTTTGCCGAGGCTCCAGCACGCAGAACTCGTTGCCCTCGGGGTCGGCGAGGACCGTCCACGGCACTTCGCCCTGGCCCACGTGGGCTGGCGTCGCACCGAGAGCCTGGAGTCGCGCGACCAGCTCCGCCTGATGGACCGCAGAGGTACTGGCGAGATCGAGGTGCACACGGTTCTTTGCCGTTGTCTTGGGTTCCGGGACGGCGACGACGTCGAGGCAGACGGCCACCGGGTCCGGCCAAGCGAAGCCGCCGACGGGTCCACCGTCGCTCACGACCGGTCCCACGTCGGTCACGCCGGGTCCCGTGTAGGTCGCGCCACGCCCCTCGTACAGACCCCAGCCGAGCGCCTCCGCCCAGAACCGGCCGACCGCCGAGTCATCAAGGGCCTTTATGTTCACCTGGACAGGTCGCAGTGCCATGTCGGCGACCCTATGCACTCCGCAACGGCATCCACAGGTGCCGCTGCCGAACAAAGTGCTGGAGTCTCTGCGATGCGTGCCGGCGCTCTCGCGACTTGCTCTCGGAGGTCACCAAGTCGCAGCACCCCATGAACGGCCGAGAAGCGTGCCCGGCGATCACGGAATGGGGCACGCTCTCTGACCGCTGAAGAAAACTGTGCGTCATGGTCCGCGTGTCAGCTGATGCGAGCTCCTGCGCCGCTGACACGGACGCGCGAGTCACCCGCGCGCAGCGTCACCGTGAGCTCGCCGGGGCGGCCCAGGTCTTCCCCTTGGTGCAGAGTCAGGACGGCATCCTCGGCCACCAGGCCGAGTTCCCGGGCGTACGCGCCGAACGCGGCGGCCGCAGCGCCGGTCGCCGGGTCCTCGACGACGCCGCCGACCGGGAACGGGTCACGGACGTGGAAGACGGTCGCCGACTCCCGCCACACCAACTGGACCGTGGTCAGATCCAAACGGTGCATCAGGGCCTCGAGGCGCGCGAAGTCATACGCGAGATCTGCGAGGCGGGCGCGCGTCGCCGCCCCGAGAACGAGATGACGGGCCCCGGCGAACGCGATACGGGGCGGGAAGGCCGGGTCGAGATCAGCAGCCGGCCAGTCAAGCGCGGCAAGCCCCTCCACGAGGTCGTCGTCGGCGATCTCCTCGATGTGCGGCGCGACACTGGTGAGCGTCGCCCTGACCGTCCCGCCCTCCTCGACCACCTCCACCGGTACTGTCCCGGCCCGCGTCGCGAACACCAGCTCGCCGGGGCCTGTCCGCTCGGCGAGCGCGACGGCCGTGGCGACGGTGGCGTGCCCACAGAACGGCACCTCGGCCTTGGGGCTGAAGTATCGAATGGTGTACGCCCGCCCCTCCTGACCACCGAGGCCTTCCGGGGGCTCGGTCAGGAACGCGGACTCCGAGTATCCGAGGTCGGCGGCGATGGCCAGCATGCCGTTGTCGTCCAGGGCAGCGGCGTCCAGTACGACGCCGGCGGGGTTGCCGCCGGCGGGGTCGCTCGAAAAGGCGGTGTATCGCAACACCTCGGGGCGCGGCGCATTCGTCGTCATGTTCGCGGCAACGCGAGGCGGGCCCGCGGCTATTCCTGCACGCGGACGGGCCCACGCGGATCACGCGGTATGGCCATGAGTCGCGTCGCGGATGCGCAATGGCTCACTGGGCATGACAGCGGGACCATCGTCCTGGGAACAGGAAGGGCGCGCCGGGAGCCCCCGCACTTACGGCCCGCGGTAGCGGCTGCACTGATGGGGATGCTCGTCTTGGAGGACTGAAGCCGCCGCCCACGCACGCCGCGGCACTGCTTCTTACCCGTTCGTCGGCTGGGCTGCCGCGGCTCCGAACGCCTCTGCGGTGGCTCCTTCCGCCTCCTGGGACGAGGGGGTGTCGACGAAGCTGTAGGGCGGCAGAGGGCCGTGGACACGCAAATCCAGGTGCGGGTGCTCGTGGCGGAGTTCCTCGACCGTTGCCAGAAAGTGCTCCGCTGAACCGCGGTCCACCAGGAAGGAGAGGTTGGCCAGCCAGCCGGTGCTCTGCGGTCCGACACTGACTGCCTCGGCCGCCGGCGCCAGCGCCTGCTGAAGCAGTTCCGCGTCAGTCACCTCGCGCGCGTGAACGGCATCAGCGACCATCTCTCCTACGCGGACCCTCTGCTCGTGCGACCCGCCGCCGGCCTTCCGGTTCGCCTCCGCCAGGGACCGGATCTCGTCGTTGTCCCTCATCACCAGGCGCAGTACGCCCTCTTCGTCGTGGTTGGCCTTGAGGTTGTACTCCGCCTTGCCGTCCAGCGTGCGCAGCCGCTCCAGGAGGTGTTCCGCGCGTTCGGCGAGCACCGTGGTCACCGTGTCGTCGTCCGGGGAAGTGCTGCCGAACCGCATCGGCAGGACCACGTCATCCGCTCCGGCCGCATCCAGTACCCGTTGGTGAGCAAGCAGGTCACGCCGCTTGGGCCGCAGTTCCTCGGGGGCTTCGCTGACGATCGCGGCCAGCTCGCCCTGGCGCAGAACGCGCACCGGCCGCGGAGGGTCTCCGATGCCGTCCAGGTCCTGTGGGAGTGAGGAGTGCGAGGCGCGGATGATCCCGTAGACGTAGTTGCTCATCACTCTTGCTCCCTCCTGCGCGCGGCGGTCCGTGCGCCCTGTCGTGCCTTGCCCTCGTCACGGGCCTGCTGGAAGGCGTCCGAAATCGTCTCCGCGGCGCCTGACAGGGCTCCCTTGGTCTTACCGCGGGCTCCGGATTCGGTGAGTTTGCCGGTGAGTTCCGTGAGCCCGGCCGGCTTGCGCGGCCCCGCCTCCAGATCGAGACGGTTGCACGCCTCGGCGAAGCGCAGGTACGTGTCGACGCTGGCGACCACGATCCGGATGTCGATCTTGAGTATCTCGATGCCGACGAGGGAGACCCGCACGAATGCGTCGATCACCAGCCCGCGGTCGAGAATGAGCTCAAGAACGTCGTAGAGGCCACTGGAACCTCCTCCGCCGCCACCCTGTTGTGTCGCCACGGTCATCACGACCACCCCTTGTCATCCGTCTCTGCGTGGTCCCGTCGACGCTGCCCCTCGCTGCGACGCAGGCTTCAGGTTGCGGGTAGCCCCTACCAGGCACGATCAAACGCATGTACGAGTCCTCGGCGAGGTGAACCTGCGGCACAACCGAGTGCGTCCGTGCGGCCGCGCGCCCTGCATGCGCACCCGCCCCACCCCCCAGCTCCTCAGGGCGACCGGGCGTGGCTTGAGCCGACGCAGCGTCGATGAGTGAATATCGGCACTGCTCTCGGGCGCTTGCCGACGAGCCCTACCTGCGAGCCGCTGCCAGACGGTCGACGGTCACGAACAATGACGGGCAGTGGCCACCACGGCGGACCGAACGTGTGAGCAGTTTCCTCCCCCGGCCGCCTTGGGGATGCGCATCCGGTGCAGCAGATCGCGGGTGAGCCGCTTGTCGAGCGTGGTGCTCCAGGCGACACCGGGGTACTGGGAGCGCAGATGCGACAGCGCCCTCGTGCCCAGGCCGCAGTCCCGGAACGGTTCGTCGAGGACGACCCCGGTGATGACGCCCTCGGCACACTCCTCGCATGCTCGATAGGTCACCCTCCCGACCACCTTTCGGATGTGCACCAGCAGCAGACACTCCTCACCCGCACCCTCCGGAGCGAAAGAGGGCAGCATCTCGATTCCGCGGTAGGCAAGGAGCCTGCGATGCCACCGGCCGCCTCGTCGTCCAGAGCGCCGATGCCTGCCCCCGGCCCGCCGCAGCCGCGGTGAGGCGCCTGCCCATGCTCCAGACTCGCCGTGCGCATTGCTCATGGCGTACATCGGGATTCCCTTCATGCCATCGCGTGCCCGCAATCCTCCGCACTCATGTCACGACGCCCAGAACCCCTTGCCTCGCGCCCGACACTCGCAGCGGCGCGTCACGCCACGCGGCCGGCTTCCTCCACCGAGCTGAGCGCCTGCCGACTGGAGCCGTTTCCCCACGCGGCGGTCGTCGCTCACCGGCCAGCAGCATCGCCGCCCGCCAGGGTCCGCCTTCATCAACCGCTGTTACTGGCCTTTCCGTTCAGTTGTCGGGGGCTGCCATTGCTGGATCCCGGCGGTACGCCGCGCAGGGCGGTGGTCCACTCCGCAGGGTCAGACCGCGCGGGTGCGGGTGCGGGCGCGCGAACCACCGTGATCCCCTTCGTGCGGGCTCACCTTCCGCTCGGCGGTCCTGTCGTGGTCATCCGGGACAACCGTTCTGAGGAGGCCGACGGGCGTCCTGGGGCGTGCCGGCGCATCACCGGGGCTCCGGTGGGCCGGGGCGGCGGGCGTAGCAGAACAGGTGCTCCTCGGGGACGGCGAGTTCACCGGCCGGCACGAACGCCGAGACGGCGTGGTGCAGGACCGTCAGCCCGCACTCCTCCTGGAGTATCCGGAGGTAGTCGTCCGCCGCGAAGCTGGAGACGCGGACCGGCCGGCCCATGAACTCGATGTGGACGCCCTCGACATCGGCCGGCACGGTGGCCGTCACGAGGTAGCCGCCCGGGGCCAGCCAGCCGGCCATCCGCCGCAGCGCCGCCGTGGCCTGCGCCCGCGTCATCATCAGTAGCGGGAAGAACGCGCAGACCGCCTCGAAATCGCCTTCCGGTGTGAACTCGCGTATGTCGCACTGTTCGAACCGGGCGCCCGGCACCTGTTCTCGGGCCAATGCCACCATGACCGGTGACACGTCGATGCCGGTCACCGCGCAGCCCGCCGCCGCCAGCCGCTCGGCGACCGGCCGCCCGGTGCCGCTGCCGACGTCCAGCACCCGGGCCCCCGACGGTAGCCGCCCGGCCAGCCACTCGACCGCCTCCCACTGGGCCGGCAGCCTGCCGAACGCCTCCTCGTACGCGAGCCCCAGCCCGTCGAACAACTCGGCCGCCGGCACGCTCCCGTCCCCGCCCGCGGGGCCCGCTATCCGCAGAGTTGCTTCAGCCCAGGCGCCGGCCCGGGGAGGGGGACCACGTCGGCGAAGAGCGTTGCCGCGCGCCGTTTCCGCGAACTGGCCCACGGCGACCAGACGGCGGTCGAGCGGGAGGGCGTCGTCGGTGACCACGTCGGTGACCAGCGGCGGTTGCCAGTCGTCCAGGTGTCCGACTTGGCGCGGACCGTCGACCACCCGATCCAGGAACACTTGGCGATGCCGAGGTTCCCTTGGACCGTCCGAAGACCTGATGAACGCGTGATCTCCGACGAAGCGCGGCTCTCTCAGCAGCCCATGCCCGCGCGTGTGCAGGCATGTTCGCCCGTCGCGATCGACAGGCCGCGCACTCACGATGTTTGCCGTGCCTGAAAGAGGCGACCCTGGGTAGTCGGCAACTGTTGGCGGGGAAGCGGCGAACGCCTGGGGAGGTCAACGCCGCTTCCCTGCTGCCTGCCGAGATGGCGGACGGCCGCCGCCGAGGAGGCGGCGTGAAAGTCACCCTGACCGTCGACAACGGCCCCACCGGACCGGTCACCTCGCAAGGGCTGGACACCCTCCAGCTGGGCGACACCGACGACCCCCGACGCCTATACCTGCGTGTTGGAACTGTGTCCCCCACGACTGGGACCAGCCCGACCGGTGGGTCGAACGCGGCCTGCAGGACGTCACCACTCGCGACTGGAGCCTCGTCGTCCTGCATGAACTGCCCACCGGCGCCATCGATCACATGCTGCCTTGACACAGATCATTCGCGCTGCGTCAGCAAGGCCGGGCGCTGAAGCGGGAGGCCCGAGGCCAATCGATGGCGTTCGGCCAGGTTGCGTAGGGGGCCAACGCTGAAAGCCGCAGATCCTGGCGGGTCTGCGGCCGGTGGGTGCGGGCGTTACTGGGGGCGGCGTCCCGTGACGTCTCCGCCGGGGTCGTCGGGCAGGGCGATGCGGGCGGTGATGCGTTTGCCGACCGGCTCCCGCTGGACCTCGAAGCCCTGGGCGACGGCCATGACGATCTCCAGGCCGTGCTGCCCGACTCTGCCCGCATCAGCCGCCCGGGCCACCGGCAGGACGGGATCGCTGTCCCACACGACCACTTCCACCACCGAGCCGACGATGCGCAGCTCCATCAGCACGGGTCCGGAAGCGTATTTACGGGCGTTGGTGACGAGCTCGCTGACCACCAACTGGGTCAGGTCCATCGCCCGTGCGGACACCGGCAGGCCGTGTACGGCCTGAACGCGGGCGAGGAAGTCCACCGCGCGGTGACGTGCCTCGGCGATGCAGGATCCGTCGCCGTCCAGGGCGATGGTGTCCTGTATCGGAGGAGCGCCGGGCATCACGCTGTCCTCACCCTCGGGAACTGATTCCGCCGGTTCCACCTTGTTTCCCCCGTTCATCCGCCTGCGCTTACCCCGGACTCCGCCTCGCATGCCCCTTGCGCTCGGTTACGTAAAGGGCCGAACTGCTGTTCACCGTAATATCGGGGCGGGCTGCCGACGCACATGGCGTCGGAGCCCGAGCCCATCAGCGAGCACAGTCGAGGAAACAGTGACAGACACCCACGGAGCAGCCGGGCCCGGCCTGTCGATCGACCACACCACGGTCCACGAGGTCCGGGTGGTCACTCTGCGCGGCGAGATCGACCACACAGTCACGAACGAGCTCACCGAGGCCCTGCTGTCCTACGGCAGCGTGACGCGGCCGCGGACCGTGGTGGATCTCAGTGGCGTGACCTTCATGGACTCCAGCGGCGTCAACGTCCTCATCGGAGCGCACCACGCCATGAGTGACGCTCAGGGGTGGCTGCGTCTGGCCGGCGCCCAGGCATCGGTGCGGCGGGTCCTCGATCTCGTGGGCCTGGATCAGGTCATGCCCTGCCATCCCACCGTCGAGCAGGCGCTGGTCCCCTGACTGGCTCTGCCAAACGTTGTTCTTCATGGGGTTGTTGCCGTGCCTGCTCGTTCGGAACGCTGCCCGGCAGGCGGGATGACGGTCGATCCCGGGCTTCGCCGCCTACCTCGACGCCGGGTGCTCGTTCCGGCAACTGTCATTTCAGCGCGGCGCGTTCGACACCGTGGCGCATCTGCTCGCGATAGGACCCTGTGGAGGCCCGCACAACGGAGGCCCACGCAACGGAGGGGTGTTCGGCATCCGTGTAGTCGCTCTCAGACTGCGTGGTGTTCCCGAGCAGGGGGTGTCGGCCAGGTCGCCGGTCATGGTGGCGGCCGTACCGCGGTAGAAGCGGAAGGACCTGAACGACGACCGGGTGTACAGGTTCCTGCGCCTCCTTCCTCGCAACCCGTCGGCAAGGCCCTGGCCTGCGTAGATGGCTCGGCATCACTTCATCGGGAGCTGCCGGTCAGGCGCCCCGAGGTGCGCGGCGCAGCCACCGGGACGAGATTGGAAGTAGCCCGACCGGCCGAACGCGAACGCGCGGTTGTGCGGGGCCGTACGACACAAGGGAGCCGACGATGACCAGTCACGCGAGTGGGGCTCGCTCCGGTTCCGCGGTGCGGCGTTCAGCCAGGAGCGGCAGCGGCAGCGGCTGGCTGGTCTTCGCAGGCGTGCTGATGATCTTCGGTGGCCTGATGACGCTCTTCGCGGGCATCGCCGCCATCGCCGATGACGACGTGTTCGTCGCCACCCGCAACTACGTGTTCGAGTTCGATCTCACCGGGTGGGGCTGGATCCACCTGATCATGGGCGTGGTCATCACTCTCGCCGGCGCAGCCCTGTTCAAGGGCGCCACCTGGGCCAGGGTCGTCGGCGTGGCACTGGCCTGCCTCGCCATGCTCGCGAACTTCCTCTGGATCCCCTACGCCCCGTTCTGGGCCATCGTCCTGATCGCGATCAACGGCTTCGTGATCTGGGCACTGTGCACCGCTCCCAGTCCGTCAGAGCGATGAAGCAGGGGATGGCCCCGGGTCGCGGCCCGAGACAAGGCCGTCTCCGGATCGGAGACACCCATGAAAGACCTCAAGTTCGAGCAGAAGCGCTCGCTGTCACGCCTTGAGGCGGCCGAGCAGCTCACGGCACTCGCAGACGCGCTGAGGGAAGGCGAGGAGGCCGAACTGGAGCTCAGCGCGGGAACGTTGAGCCTGCGCGTCCCCGACAACCTTCGTAGCGAGATGGAGATCGAGATCGGCAATGGGGAAACCCAACTGGAGATCGAGTTCAAGTGGGCGACCGCACCGTCCCGGACGGCCCCCTCCCGGTCGGACGCGGGCACGCAGGAAGCCACAACGCGAAAGAGCACGCCCGCCAAGCCAGGGGGCCGCAGCACGGAGACCAACAGGAGCAAAAGCGCCAAGAGGTCCGCGACGAAAACGCGCTGAGTCGTGGCAGGGACCTCGGTCTGATCACCGGGCCCGGCTCGGTGCGCGACCGCCTTCCAGTGCCGGGCGGCGGCCGGTGGGTTGGCTGACAGGCCTCGTACCGGTGAGCGGAGAGCAGGTCTGGTCTCGATCACCTGTGGGCAGGCTCGGGCCGTGACTGATGACTGGCGGGCCGACCGGATCGGGTCTGCTCTGCGGGGCGGGAATCCGACCGTGCTGCGGCGGCTTGAGTCGGCGTTTGCGGTGATCGGCGACGTTCAGTTCCTGCCGGGCTATTCGGTGCTTCTCGTGGATGAACTGCATGTGCAACGGCTTTCCGACCTGCCCAGACCCAGGCGGCTGTCGTTTCTGTCCGACATGGACCGACTCGGAGAAGCGGTTGAACGTGCGTGCCGGCAGTTGGACCCCGGTTTCCGCCGCGTCAACCTGGAGATCCTGGGCAACGCGGATCCGTTCTTGCATGCCCATGTCTGGCCGCGGTTCGAGTGGGAGCCGGCCGAACTGGTGGGCAGACCGGTGTGGCTGTATCCGCGTGAGCGGTGGAGTGACGAGCGGTTCAGGCTCGGCCCGCAGCACGATGTGTTGCGGGATGTGATCGGCGGTGAACTGGACCGGTTGCGCTCGACGAGCTGACGGCGTGCCTCGCCGACCGACAGGTCAGGGGCCCTGTTGTCAGTGGCCGTCGGTGGAGGTCGGGGAACCGGCCCAGCGGAACGATGTCGGAGACGGCGGGGGCGGCGGGGCAGGCAGGTGTGTCGGCCTGCCCCGCCTCAGGGAGGAGTGGCCGCCGGGACGGGGTGGACACTACTCGTGCCGATCGCGGCGCCCGAGGCGTGCGCCGGAAGGCGTCTGACGGCCGGGACGCACAGCAGCGCCAGGGCGGTCGGTACCGCGACCATGGTCATGGCGTACAGAGTGGGCCGCACGCCGAGTGACTCGGACACCGGGCCGGCGAGTGCCAGGCCCAGCGGCATGAGTCCTGCCGACAGCAGGTAGTCGTACGAACTCACGCGGGACAGGGCTGCTTGGGGCACGTGCGTCTGGAGCGCGGTCTCCCACAGGACGAAGAAGAGGGAGACGGCGATGCCGGTGACCCCTTCGAGGGCCGCGATCAGGGCGAGTGAACCGCCGGATCCGATGATGACCGCCTGGCAGGAAGCCACAGCGAGCGCCGCAGCGGCCAGAGCCATGGGGCGTGCGATCTTGAGCCGGTAGGCGCAGACGTCTCCGACGAGGGAGCCGATGCCGAAGGCCGCGACCACCACCGACCAGCTTGAGGCACCGCCCCACTCCTCTTGGGCAAGGACGGGTCCCAGCACGTACACCGACGGCAGCACGACGACGTGGTAAACCGCCATGGCGGCCATGGCCGACCACACCCACGTCCGGCTGCGCACCTGCACCCAGCCGGCGCGCAGCTCTCCGAGGAACGTCCCCCCGGAACTGGCCTTGACTGCCCCGGGTGCCGGCTCGCGAGGTCTCAGCCGGGCCAGGAAAGCGGCGCTGACCGCGAAGGTCAGTGCGTCCAGAGCCAGGGCGCCGCCCGGGCCGGCCAAGGCGACGAGCCCACCGGCCAGGGCCGGGCCGAGCACCAGCCCGGACGACAGGACGAATCCGCGCAGAGCATTCGCCTCCCGCAGCCGATCGGGTGCGACCACCAGCGGCATCAGTCCTGTGGCAGCAGGCATGAAGAACGCGTCCGCCGTGCCGAACACGATCATCAGCAGGACAAGGTGCGGAACCTCGGCAGCACCGGTCAGCAGCAGCCCGGCCATGAGTGCCTGGACCGCGAACCGCACCACGTCGGAGATCAGCATGATGCGATGCCGCCGGAAGCGGTCCGCCCACACCCCGCCCACCAGGGTGAACATCAGCATGGGCAACAGCCCCGCGGCGGCCACGAGCCCGACGTCGGAGGCGGTCCCGCCCACCGAGAGCACCGCGAAGGGCACGGCCACGAATGAGACACGGTCCCCCAGCACGGACAGGGACTGCCCTAGGAACAGGCGGGCGAACTGCGGCTCATCACGCAGCACGCCGGGAACGAGGGATTTCATGCGGTGGCCGATCAGGGACGCGAGGGGAGGATGCGCGACGCCCGATGGTAAGGAGAGAAGTCCTTACACGTCACCTGAATTTCCCAAGGCCAGAGGTCATTTCAACTCAGCTGGCCGGCGGAGGGAACGCTGCGGTCGCGGATGCAGAGGCCAAGGTGCCTGGTTGTGCCGCACCGGTGTGTCCTCGGATCCGTCCACGGCGACGTACGGCGCGAGGGTCGGGCCGCCGTCACAGGGGCGCGGCGCCCCTTGACGGCGTGCGGCCGGCGAGTCTCACCGGACGTCGGCCGAGGGCGGGGGATTCATGCTCCATCTGATCGCCCTGGTCAGGACATGGCCGGTGAGCGGTATCGCGAGGTCGTCGAGCACGGGGACGCGGGGAAGTCCCAGCAGTCCGCGGGCCCACTCCGGGAGGGACGTCACGGCGTTGGCGGCTAGCAGGGCGTAGGCGGGCCGGGCGGCAAGCGGCAGTGGTGGGTGTACCAGCAGGAAACGCGCGGTCGCCCTGCACTGCGGCGTGGCGCGGAGTTCCGGACGGTACGCGGCCAGGCGTGCTTCGAGGTCCGACCGCGTCCGCGGCGGGTCCGGCACCCCGAGGGCCGTCGCCACCTTCGCCGTGTCCGCCACGTAGGCGTCGTAGTCGGTGGACGCGAGGGGCCGCGCCCCGAAGCGTTCGTGGGCGCGGAGGAAGCTGTCCGTCTCGGTGATGTGCACCCACTCGAGCAAGTGGGGATCGGACGCATGGTAATGCTCGCCCTCCGCTGTCATGCCTTTGACCTGCTCATGGATCGCGCGGACCCGTTCGACGGCGCTGCGGGCGTCGTCGGCGGTTCCGAAGGTCGTCACGGCGAGGAACGTACTGGTGCGCTGCAACCGTCCCCAGGGGTCGCCGCGGTACCCGGAATGAGCGGCCACGGCGGCCATGGCCAGCGGGTGCAGGGATTGCAGCAGCAGGGCACGCAGTCCGCCGATGAACATCGAGGCGTCGCCGTGCACGACGCGGATGGGCCGGTCCGCGCCGAACCACCGCGGCCCCGGCGTGTTGTGGATGCGAGCCCGGTTCGCGGGGCCGTCCGGCCCCGCGACGCGGCTGAAGAGCGCCTTGCCCAGTCTGTCCCGCACGCCGGAAACCGTGAGGACGTCCCTGTCCATGCTTCCATTCTGCGGCGCCGCCGACCGCGACGGAACACATGGCGGCAGTGTCGACGCCTCGCCCCCGATACTGACTGTCATGACCTTCCTGGCCGCGACAGCGCGTACGTCGAACCGCGGTGGATGCTGCCCGGAACCGCGGCAGACGCACGGCAGCGAGAGGGCTGCGATGCCGTGGGCATCCGGACGTCCACCAAATGCCGGAGTGCCTCGTGTGAGTGGGCGGGCATCGTGGCAGCGATCCTTTATGCCCCTCATGGTCACACGTGCAACAGGATGCATCGGCTCCGGTGTTGTACGACGCCCGCATGCCGAGGGCACGCACGACCTCCCCGAACTGGCCCGGCGGCTGCCCGGCGGCCGCCGAAGCCGTGGCGCCGGCCGGCGGTCGGTCGGACTCGGCGCCGCGTCCTGCCACGGGACACCGGCGGCACCGCTGCCGGCACCGGCGGGGTGCTCCGAACCGTCCGTGAGACCGATGTCCCGCGGCTGTCCCCCACGGCCTGGCCCGGCGCCTGCCCACCGAAGCAGGACGACCGCTGCCCGGTCGACACGTTCTGGCCCGCCGGGGGCGCCCGACTCGCGGTGCGGCCGGCACGAATCGCCTGCCGGGCGCCTCACCCACCAGCACGACCACGCCTCCCGCACCCACTCGCCCTTCACCCGCCTGAAGCCCGCCCTCGTCGGCCCGGACGCCGCCGGCACCTGCCCTGTTCCGGTACGGCTCACCCGCCACGACGCTCGGCCTGCTGCCGGTCCCCCACATCGGTCGTGGTCCGCGCCGCCGTCGGCTGCCTGGTCTGTGCGCCTTCGGCAAGTCGACACCGCGCGGCTCGACACAACGGACTCCCGACTCCCCGTGACGGATCCGAGCAACACGGTGCCCGGCGTGCCCGACGTGACCGGCGTGCTCAGCCTGCTCGGCGCCACGACCCTTCCCAGCCCGGTCGAGGAGCGTCTATGCCCGTGACCACCCGCGCGGTCCCGGCGCGCCCCGGACCACTGCGCATGCCCGCACTGCTCGCCGCCGCCCACGGCGGGCCCGCCCTTGCGGTCACCGTCGTCGCCGGCCTGCTCGCACTGCGCGCCGACCTGCATCCGCTCGACGCCGTCGCCGTCACCGCGGCGGTGTTCACCGGCCAGCTCACGATCGGCTGGGGCAACGACCTGCTGGACCTCCGTCGGGACCGCGCCGTCGGCCGCACCGACAAGCCACTGGCCACCGGAGCCCTCCCCGCCGACCGGGTGATGACGGCTCTGGTCGTGGCCGCGCTCGCCTGCCTCGTGCTGTCCGCGCTGGCGGGCTGGCGCAGCGCGCTGGTCAACGCCACCCTCGCCACGGGCGCGGGCCACGCCTACAACCTCGGCCTCAAGGCGACCGCCTGGTCCTGGGCGCCCTACGCCTGCGCCTTCGGGGCACTGCCCTCGGTCGTCAGCCTCGCCGACCCCAGCCAGGGGTGGGCGCCGCTGTGGATGACCGGCGCCGGTGCCACGCTCGGTGTGGGGGCGCATCTGCTCAACACGCTGCCCGACCTCGACGACGACGAACGGACCGGCGTCCGCGGCTTCCCGCACCGGATCGGCGAACGTCGCTCGCGCCTCCTTGCCGCCGTGCTGCTGCCCGCCGCCTCGCTGCTCGCTGTGCTCGGCCCCACGGGAACGCCCCCGGCGTGGGCGTGGGCGGTCCTCACGCTGGTGACCGTCCTCGCGCTGCTCACGCTGGTCACCCGCGGTCGTACTCCCTTCCGGGCCGCGGTGGCCATCGCCCTGCTCGACGTCGTCGTACTGCTCGCGGCGGCCGGTTGATGGCGCCCTCTTTCAGCCACAGCGACCGCCCGGTGGTCGGCGCCGCCGCCACTCCGAGCCGGTCGTACGCCGATGAGGGCCTGCGCGTCGCCCTCCTGGGCCGGGCGGACTTCGCTGCCCCAGCCGTGGCGGGCCGCCTCGCCCGCACACGGCTCCTCGGGGCCGGGCTGCGCGTCTCGGCCGCCGGCCAGCGTGTCCTCGACGACTTCGCCGGGCTTCGACTCGTCCGGGGGCGACCCGCCCCGGCCGTCGCGCGCGGCCTCGCCGGGGCGCTCGCAGCGCCCACCCGCACGACCAGCCGACCACAGGAGCCAGCATGACCATGCGCGTCCTCAGCGTTCGCGGCGCCCTGCCCGAGCACCGCCACCGGCAGGAGGACATCACCAAGTCCCTCACCGCCATGCTGGTCGAGGACCCTGCCAGGCGCGGCCTCGTGGAACGGTTCCATGGCAACGTGTGCGTCGAGACCCGGCATACCGTCCTCCCGCTGGACGAGTACGCCCGGCTCGAGAGCTTCGGCCAGTCGAACGACGTCTTCATCCGGGCAGGCGTCGAGCTCGGCGCTCGCGCGGTCGTCGACGCGCTCAAGAGCGTCGGCCTGACACCGGCCGACGTCGACTACATCGTGTCGTGCACGGTGACCGGCCTGGCCGTCCCCTCGCTGGAGGCCCGCGTCGCGGCGGAGATCGGGCTGCGGCCCGACGTGGTGCGCCTGCCCCTGGTCGGCCTCGGCTGCGTGGCGGGGGTGGCCGGTATCGCTCGCCTGCACGACCTGCTGCGCGGCCGCCCGGACGGGGTCGCGGTGCTGATGTCGGTCGAGCTGTGCTCGCTCACGCTGCAGCGCGACGACACCTCGGTCGCCAATCTCGTGGCCAGCGGCCTGTTCGGGGACGGCGCCGCGGCGGTGGTCGCCGTCGGGACCGAGCACGCGCTCGCGCAGTCCGCCGACCCGGCT
The DNA here is from genome assembly GCF_055578365.1 of Streptomyces sp. NPDC033131. Taxonomy (NCBI): domain Bacteria; kingdom Bacillati; phylum Actinomycetota; class Actinomycetes; order Kitasatosporales; family Streptomycetaceae; genus Streptomyces; species Streptomyces sp. NPDC033131. The sequence goes on along the minus strand of NZ_JBVIPA010000026.1, from coordinate 125,892 downwards.
CGTCCCGAAGTCCTCGCGTCGCGGAGCCGCCTGTACCCCGACTCGGAGCGCATGATGGGCTGGGACGTGGGCTCAGGCGGGCTGAAGATCGTGCTCGACCCCTCGGTCCCCGACCTGGTGCGCCGTCATGTCGGCGACGATGTCCGCGGCTTCCTCGCCGACCACGGGCTGACCCATGACGACCTCGGCTGGTACGTCGCGCACCCCGGCGGCCCCCGGGTTCTCGAAGCGCTGCAGGACGCCCTGGGCGTCGAGCGGGCAGCCCTGGGCATGACCTGGGACTCGCTGCGCCGGATCGGCAACCTGTCCTCCTCCTCGGTGCTGCACGTCCTGGCGGACACCCTCGCCGACCGGCCTCCCCCGCCCGGCTCCTACGGGCTCATGGTCGCCATGGGCCCTGGTTTCTGTTCCGAGTTCGTGCTCCTGCGCGCTCCGGGAGGTGAGCGATGAGCAGCGAGGTCCTGTTCACGGTCCTGGTTGTGGCCGTCGGCCTGGAGCGGGTCGCCGAGCTGGTCGTCTCCCAGCGCAACGCCGCCCTCAGCCTCGCGCGGGGCGGCGTGGAGTGCGGGCGGGGGCACTACCCGTTCATGGTGGTGCTGCACACGGGCCTGCTCGTCGGCGCGCTCGTGGAGGTGTGGATGGGCCGACCGGACACGCCGGCGGTACTCGCCTGGTCCATGCTCGCCCTCGTCGCGGCCTCGCAGGCGTTGCGGTGGTGGTGCATCGCCACCCTGGGACGGCAGTGGAACACCCGGGTGATCGTCGTGCCGGGCGCCGCACGTGTGACGGGCGGCCCCTACCGCTGGATCCCGCACCCCAACTACGTCGCCGTGGTCGTGGAGGGGATCGCGCTCCCCCTGGTGCACTCGGCGTGGATCACGGCCGTCGTCTTCACCACGCTGAACGGGTTCCTGCTCGCCACCCGCATCCGCACCGAAGACGCCGCCCTGGCACAACTGGCCTGAAGGAGGCGCACATGGACCTGCTCGTCGTCGGCGGGGGGCCGGCAGGCCTGGCCACGGCCCTGCACGCGGCCCGGGCGGGGCTCGACGTCGCGGTGTGGGAGAAACGCGCCGGCACTGTCGACAAGGCGTGCGGCGAGGGACTGATGCCCGGTGCCGTCACCGCCTTGGGGGCGCTCGGCGTGCACCCGCCGGGGCACGACCTGCGCGGCATCCGCTACGTCGCCGGACCACGCCGGGTCGACGCCGACTTCGCAGCGGGCCCGGGCCGCGGGGTACGTCGTACGACGCTGCACGCGGCGCTGCGTGAGACGGTGCTCGCGGCGGGCGTACGGGTCGAGCAGCGCACCGCGCGATGTGTCGAGCAGGACGAGGACGGTGTGTCGGTCGACGGCACGCGGGCCGGGCACCTCGTCGCGGCCGACGGCCTGCACTCGCCGATCCGCCGGGCCCTGGGGCTCGACCGGCCGCGCCGGGCCCGCCCGCGACACGGGCTGCGGCGCCACTACGAGCTCGCCCCGTGGAGCGACCACGTCGAGGTGCACTGGGCCCCACACGCGGAGGCCTACGTGACCCCGGTGGCCGGCGACCTCGTGGGGGTCGCGGTGCTCACCGGTGCCCGCGGATCGTACGACGACCACCTCGCCGCCTTCCCCGAGCTGCGGGAGCGGCTGGCCGGGGCCTTGCACGCCGGGCCGGTGCGTGGGGCGGGCCCGCTCCGCCAGGACACGAGCGCGCGCACCGCCGGCCGGGTGCTGCTCGTCGGCGACGCCGCAGGCTACGTCGATGCGCTGACCGGTGAGGGCGTCGCGCTGGCGCTCGCGCAGGCATCGGCGGCCGTCCGGGCCGTCATCAGCGGTGACGTGGCGGGCTACGAGCGGGAGTGGCGCCGGCTCACACGGCGTTACCGCTGGCTGACCCATGCGCTGCTCGGCGCGACACGGATGCCCCCGGCCCGCGCGGCGCTGGTGCCTCTGGCACAGCGGCTGCCATGGCTGTTCGCCGCGACCGTCGACGCGCTGGCCCGCCCGGCCCGGCAGCATCAGGCGAGCGGGCCGAGCCGATAGCGCGGATCGGCCAGGTCACCGGAACCGCGCCGGGCAGAACGCCCCCGCGGCCGTTACGCCGCACACCGGCTGCGCGGCGCGGCTGTGTTCGCCGAGTCCTTCGACCGGGCGGGGCTGTCCGCGATGGACGTCTCGGCGCCACGCCACGCGACGTACGCGGCCCGGTGGGCGCGACGCGGGGGCGCAGGCGTGGCACGCCGACCGACGATCAGCTGCCGGGGATTGTCGACATATTTCTCGAGCCGGAGGACAGCCCCGTGGTGACGTATCCGGGGTATGCGGTCAACCGGGCATGAGGGAGACTCCCGGCCCTGGGTCGGCCGGATCCGGTGATCACAACCCGGGCCGTCGTTGCGTACGGGTGCCCCGTCCACAGCGGGCGTCAGGCTTCCATGGCGTGAAGGTCTGCTGGCCCCACCTGCACATCGGCGAGCACACGCACCCCTGGGACGGTCCTTCGGGCCAGCCGCGCCGTGATCAGCGCGGTCAGGGCCTCGTGCAGGCCCCGCTCGTCGCCGGGCGCGTAGGCCCGGTCAAGGCCGGACGGTTCGCGGTCCTGGGTGAGGAAGCGGCGGGTGTTCCGGACGGCGTCCGTGCTGCGCGCCCGGACGACCTCGATCGGATCGACGACCGTGCAGCGGTAGGTCACCCGGGCCGGGAAGTCCAGCGCCGAGTCGCGCGCCGCCAACGTCCACGCGGAGATCAGCAGCACGTCGCGGCTCAGGTCGACGACGCTCAGGGCGGTGGCCCGCGCCGCCAGGGAGGCGTCGGCCGTGCCGGCCATGCACGCGTCCCGGCCGGTCCGGTACACGAGGATCTCGTCCGCCTTGGCGACCAGGGCCTGTCGGCGCAGGGCGCTCCACGGGATGGACGGCCACAGATCCCGATGCCGGACGATCGGGTATCGGCGTGTCATATAGCCGGTCATGGCTGCGCTCCAAGGTGGGGGGAAGGCTTTTCCGAGATGCGCCGGTGCAGTCAGTACTGCAGCGCTGTCGCCACGTCCCGGCCGATGCGCTCGACCGCGACGAGGTCGAGGCCGTAGTGGACGTAGCGGCCGTTGCGTTCCACGCGTACGAGTCCCAGGTCGCGCAGGGTGCGCAGATGACGGGAGACCTGAGGGCGGGTCATCTGAAGCCGGTTTGCGAGGTCGGCGGTGGTCATGGCCTGCCGGGCGATCAGCCGGCACAGCCGTACCCGGCGGGGATCGGTGAGCGCGAGCATGCGGCTGCGGGCCAGGGTGACGCCCACCTCCGGGGTGTCGACCGGGAAGTGCACGACCGGCGGCAGGCCCGGCTCGTCCTTCACGAGCAGGTGCGGGGCTCCGTACCTGGTGGGGATCAGCAGTACGGGCGTACGGGCCGGGCTGATCACCGCGTGGTGCACCTTGTCGAAGACGATGCGAGCGGGTCCGTCCAGCCGGGCGCTGGACGTGCTGAGCGAGAGCAGGGCCGCCGCGGGCCCCTCGTCCGCGAGCCGCTGCCGTACGCGGTGCGCGGCGCGGGTGAGAGTGGGCTCGATCTCCCGCCACAGGGAACCGAAGAAGACCACGCGGCACAGCTCGATGAAGTCGAGGACGTCCGCGCGCAGTTCCTCGGGGTCGCGCAACAGATCCTCGGCGAGGGCGAGATGCGGCTCCGGCAGCCCGGAGGCGGCCTGGCGCAGTGCGGCGGCCTGCGCCGGGTCGTGGCGTAGGCGGCCGAAGTCGAAGCCGCTGTAGCCGCTGGCACAGGTCTGGGCGGTGAGCTCGGTGAAGCGGTCGAGCGGCAACCGGTCCGGGGAGACGTCGAGCCCCGGATAGAAGCCCCGCCACCGCAGCGCCGTCCACAGCGGTGCGAACCGTCGCAGGCCGGCCCGGAAGGCGGGCGGAGCGGAACGGGTGACCTCTTCTGCCCAGGGCGCGTGTTCGGTGTGGTGCGCGTGCCCGGTCAGCACGTGCAGACTCGCCGCAAGTTCCGCGAGCGGCGACACCGTGACGGCGAAGCGGTCGGGGGCGCCCCCTTCCAGGATGATCACGACCGACATGAGCTGGAGTGTAGGTCCGCGGCCCGCTCACGTCAGCACCTCGGCTCCCGCCGCGAACTCCGCCCGAGCCGCCTCCAACAGACCCGGCTCCGTGAGCAGTTCGGCGACGACCGCGGCAAGGCCCGCCGCCGCGACCTGCGTACGGTCATGGGCGAACGGCGTCGCGGCCGCCGCGCACATCGCCTCCGAGTGACTCGGCGTTCCGGCCGGGGCGACCTGGATGTACGGGTGGATGACCGGAAGCAGCTTCGAGAGGTTGCCGATGTCGGAGGAGCCGGCCGGGCTGTCCGGCTCGCCGGGCGCGATGTCCACGCCGAGCGCGCGCACCGCCTCCCCGAAGCGCTCCGCGAGCACGGTGTTGTTGCGGCGCTCCGCATACAGCGGACCGGTCTCGGAGAGCTCCGCCTGCGTCTCGGTGGCGAGCGCCGCGCCCACCGCGGCCGCGCGCACCCGCTCCACCAGTGCCCGGGCCGAGGCCGCTGTACGGTCCCGTACGTACAGGTCCACGGCGGCGCGGGCCGGGACGACGTTCGGGGCCTGGCCGCCGTCCGAGACGATCCCGTGGATCCGTGCGCTCGGCGGCACGAACTGCCGCATCGCGTCGAGTGCGTTGAGGAACAGCTGGGCGGCGGCCAGCGCGCTGCGTCCCTCCCAGGGCGACTTCGCTGCGTGCGCGCTCACACCGGTGAACGCCACCCGCAGATGCGCCGCCGCCAGCGCGTGCGCGGCGGTCAGCGAACGGTCGCCCGGGTGGAACATCACCGCCGCGTCGACGCCGTCGAACACCCCGGCCTCGGCCAGCCGCACCTTGCCCGCGCCGCCCATCTCCTCTCCGGGCGTGCCGATCACGGCGATGGTGCCCGGATGCCGGGGCAGGGCGCGGACGACACCGATCGCGGCCGCCGCCCCGCCGGCCGCGATGAGATTGTGCCCGCAGCCGTGACCGACCCCGGGCAGCGCGTCGTACTCCGCGAGGACGGCGACGTACGGCCCCGGCAGCCCACTCCCGTGCACGGCCACGAAGGCGGTGTGGAGCCCGCCCACGGGGGCCGTCACCGAGAAGCCCGCCTCCGCGAGCCAGCCGGTCAGCACGTCCCGGGCGTGGAACTCGGCGAACTTCAGCTCCGGCCGCCCGTGGACGGCCAGGCTCACCTCCTCCATCCGGGGCCGCAGCGCGGTGAGTTCGGTGACCAGGTACTCCAGCGGGGGCGAGGCGGCAGACGTGACGGACTTGGCAGGCATGGCGGAATGGGCGGACATGGGGCTCCCGTCGTACGAGACCGAGGCGACACGCGTGACGCCTCGCGTACGACCAGACTGCGGCCCCGACGGCCGGGACGGTGCCGGGTTACCGCTCCCCGGGTAACCCTCACCGGACGCTCCCGCCTACCGGGTGGGAGCAGGACAGGTACGCGCAGGAGTCGTACGTCGTCGAGTTCGCGTTGCCGCCGGACGGCTTGTCGACGGACACCGACCGCATCCTCGCCTTGACAGCGGGCCGGCCCGCCTCGTATTCGTCCCGCCGCCGACGCTCGTGAGCGGCTGCCTACGCACGATCTGCAGGTGGCGTGGCAGTACGGCCTGCGGGCGTCTCGGGTTTCGTGTGGAGGATCTCGCGGGCCTGCTCCGCCGCGCGGGCGATGCTCTCGGAGACGAAGTCGAGGAAGCGGGCGACGTTCTCCAGACGGGCCGCGGCCGGGGTGTCGGGGCCGAGGACGCCGACGCCCTGCCGTGCGATCTCGACGATCTGGGCGGTGGACCGGGCGCTGGCGATCATCGACTGGTACCAGATGTCGTCGTCGACGACATAGCGCTCGCGGCGGCGTTCGTCGCGTTCCCGGCGGACGAAGCCCTGGCTCTCGAGGAACGCGATCGCTTTGGAAATGGACGCCGGGCTGACCTTCAGGCGCTGGACGAGTTCGGACGCGGTGAGGCTGCCGGAGTCGGTGAGGGTGAGGCAGGCCATCACCCGGGACATCATCGCGGGCATGCCCGAACCCATGAGGACGGTGGTGAACACCTCCTCGTACTCGTGCACGGCCTCGGCGTCGCGTCCGTGGGCCTGCGGGGGTGTATCCGTGCCCTGGTGCGCGGGCTGCCGGCGCCGGTGGGCGCGGCGTTCGGTGGCGCGGTGGGCCAGGTCGGCGCGGTAGGCGGTGGGGCCGCCGTTGCGCATCACCTCACGCGTGACCGTCGAGGTCGGACGGTCGAGACGCCTGGCGATCTCCGCGTAGGCAAGGCCGTCGGCCAGCCCCAGCGCGATCTCCTGGCGTTCGGTCTGGGTGAGCCTGCCTCCCGGCATCGCGTCTCCTCGTGTCGTGCTGGTTGGCGTCTCCAGCATAGCGTTCACCGGCAATTCATTGCAACACACCGGAGTCAGTCGTTGCATTTGGCCCGACAATCATTGCAACGATTTACCGCCGTCTAGCTGCAATTACGGCGAACTAGCGCAACGAACTCGTTGCCAATTACGTAAACGCAACGTAGCTTTTCCCTCATCGGAAACAGCGCGCCGACGGAGTGCACGCTACAGAAGAAGGAGAGCATGATGCAGAAGTTCGACACCCCCGCCCCGATCTCCGCGGTCCTGGACATCCCCGCGGGACGCATCCGGTTCATCGCCGCCGACCGGGCCGACACCACGGTCGAGGTTCTGCCGGTGGACGCCTCGAAGGCCCGCGACGTGAAGGCCGCCGAGCAGACCACGGTCGAATACGGCGAAGGCGTCCTGCGGATCGAGGCCTCACCTGCGAAGAACCGGATCCTCGGCGCCTCCGGATCCGTCGAGGTGACCATCCAGTTGCCCGCCGGCTCCCGCGTCGAGGCGAAGACGGCCAGCGCCGACTTCCGGGGCGTCGGACGGCTCGGCGACGTCGCCTTCGAGGGCGCGCAGGGCACGGTCAAGCTCGACGAGACCGCGAGCGCCCGCCTCACCCTCCTCGCCGGTGACATCTCGGTCGGCCGCCTGGGCGGCCCCGGCGAGATCAGCACCCAAAAGGGCGACCTTCAGATCCACGAGGCCGTGCGCGGCACGGTCACACTGCGCACCGAGTCCGGCCAGGTGTCCATCGGCGCCGCCCGCGGCGTCTCCGCCCATCTGGACGCCGGCACCACCTACGGCCGCATCCACAACTCACTTCTGAACACCGAGGGCGCGGCCGCCCAGCTCGACATCCACGCGACCACCGCCTACGGCGACATCACCGCCCGCAGCCTCTGAGGGAGCACCCGCCATGAAGTCGCCGCTCGCACAGAAGCCCGAGACGGCGACTTCGGCCGCTCCTGGCCCCATCGCCTCCTTCATACGCTTCGTGATCTTCGGAGGTGGCGTGGGGGCCCTCTCGAGCCTCTCGGTTGCCCTGTTGGCCATGACCATGCCCTGGGCGGTCTCGAACGCGATCATCACCGTCGCCTCCACCCTGCTGTGCACCGAACTCCACGCCCGCTTCACCTTCGCCAAAGGACGCAGCGCCGGATGGCGAGAGCACTGGCAGTCCGCGGGCTCGGCAACCGCCGCCTACCTGGCGACCAGCATCGCCGCCTACATCCTGCACACGGTGCAGCCCTCCCCCGGCATGCTGACCGAGCAGATCGTCTACCTCAGCGCCTCCGGACTCGCCGGCGCAGGCCGCTTCGTCATCCTGCGCCTGTACGTCTTCGCCGGCCGCCATGGTCACAACGCCCGGTCGCCGAAGCAGCAGGGGACGGTGGCCGTACCCGCCCCGACGGCAGTGCGGCAAGCGCCGTGCACGAGTTGGCCGAACGGGTCACGGCCACAACAGCTCGCGGCGTGAGCCCCGATCCCGCCGGCCACACACTCCCGTCGGATGGGGCGACGGCTGGAGGATCCAGCCGCCCCGGACCGTGTCGGCCCGCCGTTCAGGCAGTTCCAGCGGCGCGGAGACGGTGAAGACCAGTCCCGTCGCGATGAACGTGGGCACCTGCACCGCGTCCACATTCGGCAACCGGACCATGGCCTCCTGGATTCGAGCCCGCGTCGCCTCACCGCTTCCCGCACCGTCTCCTCGGCGGCCGCGGCACAGCCCGAGCCACACGGTGTGCCGGCTTCGGCGTTCGCCGGCGCCCCGATCAGTGTGGAAGGCTCCCGCTCCCCCAGTCCCGGATGAGCCGGACGATCCGCTCGGGGGATCAGCCGCCTGGAACCAGGCCCCGTTGCTCACCCCCCGAGCGAAACGCTTGCGTTTCGCTCATGCGACCCCTATCGTAAATGAACGAAACGGTTTCGTTTCGCGCGTCGTTCTTTGATCTACGACTGGAGTACGTCCCCATGTCTCAGACAGCCACAGCGCCGGAGGCGGTGCCGCTCGGAAAGAGCAGCGCCCAGGCCGACGAGGCAGGGCCTCGCCATCGATGGTGGATTCTCGCCGTCATCGGGCTCGCCCAGCTGATGGTCGTGCTGGACGCGACCATCGTGAACATCGCCCTGCCGTCCGCCCAGGCCGACCTCGGCTTCTCCGACGGCAACCGGACCTGGATCGTCACCGCCTACTCGCTCGCCTTCGGCAGCCTGCTGCTGCTCGGGGGCCGGATAGCCGACCTCTTCGGGCGCAAGCCCGCCTTCCTGGTGGGCGTGGGCGGCTTCGCGGCCGCCTCGGCCGTGGCCGGCGCCGCCGTCAACTTCGAGATGCTCGTCGCGGGCCGTGCCCTCCAGGGCCTGTTCGGCGCACTGCTCGCCCCGGCCGCGCTCTCCCTGCTGACCACCACCTTCACCAACCCGAAGGAACGCGCCAGGGCCTTCGGCGTCTACGGCGCCATCGCCGGCTCCGGCGCGGCCGTCGGCCTCCTGCTCGGCGGCGTCCTCACCGAGTACATGAACTGGCGCTGGACCCTCTACGTCAACCTCTTCATCGCGGCCTTCGCCCTCGTCGGCGGTGTGATGCTGCTCAAGAGCACGGCTCGCGACCGGAACTCCAAGCTCGACCTCCCCGGTACCGCCCTGGTCACCACCGGCCTCTTCAGCATCGTCTACGGCTTCTCCAACGCCGAGTCCCACGACTGGAGCTCGGCGATGTCCTGGGGCTTCCTCGCCGTCGGCGCCGCGCTGCTGACCGCCTTCACCTGGTGGCAGACCCGGGCCTCGCACCCGCTGCTGCCGCTGCGCGTACTCCTTGACCGAAACCGTGGCGCGTCCTTCATCGCCATGCTGATCTCCAGTGCCGGAATGTTCGGCGTGTTCCTCTTCCTCACCTACTACCTGCAGCTCAGCCTCGGCTACTCCGCCGTCAAGACGGGCCTGGCCTTCCTCCCGATGGTCGGCGCCCTCATGGTGAGCGCCACCATGTCCACCAGCTTCCTGATCCCCCGTTTCGGCCCGAAGATCGTGGTCCCGCTCGGCATGGTCCTCGGAGCCGTCGGCCTGGTCTGGCTGACCGCTCTCGACATGGACAGCACGTACGCGGCCCACATCCTTGGCCCGCTGCTGTTCGCCGGCCTCGGCATCGGCCTGATCATGGCTCCGGGCATGAGCCTCGCCACCAGCGGCGTCGCCCCGGAGGACTCCGGGGTCGCGTCCGCCTCCGTCAACACCATGCAGCAGATCGGCGGTTCCATCGGGACGGCACTGCTCAACACCCTCGCCGCCAGCGCAGCCACCGCCTACCTGGTCGGCAAGGACCCCGTCGACAAGCTCAACCAGGCCCAGGCGGCACTGGAGTCCTACTCCACCGCCTACTGGTGGTCGGCCGGCTTCTTCGCGGCCGGCGCACTGATCACGGTGCTGCTCTACCGGCGCGGCGTCCCGGCGGTCGACGCGGACGCAGCTCCCACAGTCCACATGTAAGCGGCATGTGGTGGCCCGCGCTCACCTGTGGGGACGGGGAGGGTGCGGGCAACGGGCCCGGTGCTTTCGAGCACCGGGCCCGTGACGTTGGCGCCCGCCTGCACAGGCACCGGGCCTTCACACTGGCGCCCGTTTACCCAGGCACCGGACTCCGCCATTGGCGCCCGCCTGCGACGACAGTCGCTGAAACCGGCAGCTGGCGCGCCTCCGGACCCGGACCGGCTGACTGACCAGGAGGCGCGACGGCAGCCCTGGACCCTTCGGGCGCGGTCGCGGGGCCGCGGGAGCCCGGCACTCCGGCGGACGACCAAGCGCGGGTTCATGGGGGTGTGCACCACCGACGACTCGATCCTCCGCGACCGAAGCGCGCGAAGCGAACAACCGGCGAGAGCGCCACAGTTGGTCGCGATCCGTGACCAACTCTCCTACGCGCGGGCCGGCCCCCTGACGCCCCTGCTCATCCTGTCCGGCCTGACCAGTCTGCTGCCCACCTCGTGGGAGGACACCCCCTACCTTCCCGGCAACGCCGGGTCCGCCGGCACGACGACGTACGGCTGATCAGCCCCAGCCGGGGATCCGTGGTCCCCCCGCATCCGGCACCAGCCACCGTCCGCCCTCCGCGCCTGCTTACTCGTCGGCCTCACCGGCGCTCTGATCGGCGGGGTGGTGAAGCGCCCCTTCTCAACCACCCGGCGATGACGGCCCTGCTGTCCGAGTGAGGGGACCGATGAGTCCTGAGCAGAATGCTGACCGGGCGCAACCCGTAGTCCTCGAGGTGCGGCGGACGCCGCTGGCTGCCACCGTATGGGTGAACAGCGATGGTCCGGATACGCGAGGACGGAGGCGGTCACCATGGTGATGGCGCATCCTTCGCTCCTGCGGGAGCTGGTCGAACGGTGCGAGACGCTCAAACGGCGCCTGACAGCCGGCGGCAGCGCGGAGACCGCGCGCCAGCTTGACGACGCGACGTACACGCTGTGCGTGGTCACCGGTACCCGTCAGCTGGACACGGCACTGTATGTGGCCCGCCGACAGCTGGCCGACGCCATGACACGCCAGCAGCCCCAGCACCGCTGAACCGTCACTGCGGTGCCACCTCCGCAAGCCACATTCGTCGGCGCTCGCTGGGGCGGCGTCGATGACCTCCCAGGTGGCGAACCGTCTGCCTACGGCAGTCCCGGTCCTGTCCTGGCGACGTAGACCGTGTTGCTCGACGTGCCGCCCTGAAGAGGATTGTCGAAGTCGACGAGATGGGCCGCTGCATGCGCGAAGACCTCCGTGAGCGCGGAGGTGAACTGTTCGTCCGGTGGGTCGTTCGACCACAGGGCGAAGACCCCGTCGGGGTGGAGGTGTTCGGTGAGGGCGCGGAGCCCGGCGGGCTGGTAGAGCGCCGTGTGGCGGGGGTGGAGCACATGGCGCGGCGAGTGGTCGACGTCCAGCAGGATGGCGTGGAAGCGGCGGCCCGGCTCCTTCGGGTCCAGACCGCGCGCATCAGCCGCCATCGCGAAGAAGTCGCCTTGAACCAGGCGGCAGCGGACGTCCGAAGTCAGCCGGGGGCCGAGGGGCACCAGGCCCCGCTGATGCCAGTCGATGACTTCGGCGAGCGTTTCGATCACGGCCAGTGAGCGCACTCGGGGGTCGTCCAGCACCGCCTCGGCGGTGTACCCGAGTCCGAGTCCGCCGACGGCGACGTCCAGTTCGGCGTCCGCCAATGTCGCCAGTCCGATTTCCGCAAGCGCGATCTCGCCGGCGGTGAAGAGGCTGGACATCAGGAATTCGTCACCGAGCTTCACCTCGTACACGTCGGTGCCAGAGGCCGGGTCGCGTCGGCGCCGCAGGCTGATGTCGCCCATCGCTGTCGGGCGCCAGTCGATCTCCTGGAAACGCGCGCTCATCCGTCTACCTTTCTGCGGCACCGTCGGTGCCCGGAACGTCGCTCTGCGCGGGTTGGACGCAGGCGCGAAACCGTCCCTGCCGTCGGCCGGGCAGGGACGGGAAGGCGGCCCGGTCAGGCGTCGATGATGACGGGGATGATGAGGGGCTTGCGGCGGTAGGTGCGGAACGCCCAGTTCGCCACGGCGCGGGCGATGAGCTGTTCGAGCTGGTGCGCGTCCCCCACGCCCTCCTGGGCGGCGGTCGCCAGCGTTTTCTCGATCACGGGGATGACAGGCTCGAAGGTGGTGTCGTCATGGACGAAGCCGCGGGCCAGGAAGTCGGGAGTCTCGGCAAGGGCACCGGTGTCGGCGTCGACGATGGCCACCACGGTGACCACGCCCTCCTCCGCGAGGGTGAGCCGGTCCTTCAAGGACGCCTCGGTGGCGCCACCGACTTCCATGCCGTCCACGTAGACGTTGCCTGCGGGCACCTTGCCGGTGATCTTGGCGCGGCCGTCGACGAGGTCGACGACGACGCCGTCCTCGGCGATGACGACCCGCTCGGGGTCGACGCCGGTACGGATGGCGAGGTCACCGTTGGCCCGCAGGTGGCGCCACTCGCCGTGTACGGGCATGACGTTGCGGGGTTTGACGATGTTGTAGCAGTAGACGAGTTCCCCGGCGCTGGCGTGTCCGGACACGTGCACCTTGGCGTTGCCCTTGTGGACGACGTTGGCGCCCCAGCGGGTCAGCCCGTTGATCACCCGGTAGATGGCGTTCTCGTTGCCCGGGATGAGGGAGCTGGCGAGCAGGACGGTGTCGCCCTTGCCGATGCGGATCACGTGGTCGCGGTTGGCCATCCGGGAGAGAGCCGCCATGGGCTCGCCCTGGGATCCGGTGCACACCAGAGTGATCTTGTGGTCGGGGAGCTTCTCCATTTCCTTGGTGCTCACGACCAGGCCCGAGGGCACCTTCAGATAGCCGAGGTCGCGGGCGATGCCCATGTTGCGGACCATGGAGCGGCCGACGAAGGCGACCTTGCGGCCGTGCTGGTGCGCGGCGTCCAGGACCTGCTGGATGCGGTGCACATGGCTGGCGAAGCTGGAGACGATCACCCGGCGCGGGGCGGTCCGCATCACCTGTTCGATCGCGGGGTTCAGTTCGCGCTCGGAGGTGGTGAAGCCGGGAACCTCGGCGTTGGTGGAGTCGGTGAGGAAGAGGTCGACGCCCTCCTCGCCGAGGCGGGCGAAGGCGCGCAGGTCGGTGATGCGGTCGTCCAGTGGGAACTGGTCCATCTTGAAGTCGCCGGTGTGCAGCACCATGCCGGCACCGGTGCGGATCGCGACCGCGAGACCGTCCGGGATCGAGTGGTTGACCGCGACGAACTCGCACTCGAAGGGCCCGAACCCGCGCCGCTCGCCCTCACGTACCCGCACCGTGCGCGGCCGGATGCCGTGTTCCTTGAGCTTGGCCTCCAGGAACGCCAGCGTCAGCTTGGAACCGACGACGGGAATGTCGGAGCGCTCGCGCAGCAGATACGGCACGCCCCCGATGTGATCCTCGTGTCCGTGGGTGAGCACCACGGCGACGATGTCGTCCAGGCGCTCCCGGATCGAGGTGAAGTCCGGGAGGATGACGTCCACGCCGGGCTGGTTCTCCTCGGGGAACAGCACGCCACAGTCGACGACGAGCAGCTTTCCGGCGTACTCGAAGACGGTCATGTTGCGGCCGATCTCACCAAGGCCGCCCAGCGCGACGACCCGCAGCCCTCCCTTGGGCAGAGGTGGGGCGGCGGTTAGCTCTGGGTGTGGATGACTCATACCTTGACGCTACCGGAGAGTTTCGCGGAGTGATCCATTGCCCCGGCCGTTCTCTCGTCCCGACGGCCGGAGCCACGGGCGGCGAGTGCCCAGGAACACCCGGTCCACACCGGCGGCGGGACGGCCGCAGCGGGTGATTCCGCCTGCCGCAGCCGAGCCTCACCCGGAGTCCCGGAGCGAACCGTCCTGCGCAGTACCCGCGGTTCGGCCGCCCCCTGCTTTCGGAGCGAGCCCCTTCCGACGTGCTGAACCTGCATGGTCAGGGCCCGCCGACCATGGTCAAAGTGTGTCGCCACTGAAGTGTCAGGAGTGTCGCCGCGCCGGTTTCAGGGCATGTCGCCGCGCCAGTCGAAGTGCGTGCCATCCGCAGCACGAGGGGCGTACAGGGCGCGGCCGCCCGGCCCGCAGGCCCCTATCTCCGTGGGCAGCGCCACGCCCCCGCGCAGCTCGCTGTCCGATCTCTCTGTGACGTCCAGGAGCAGACCGTCGAGCGGCCCCCCGATCAGTTCCACGTAGACGCGGCCGGGGCGGGGCCCGGCGTCGTCATGGTCGGCGCCATAGACGCGACCGCGCATGAACTCCAGCTCATCCATGCCTTCAGGCTCGCATCCGCCACTGACAATCACCGACCGTCGCAGGCAGTCGCAGCATCCGGACCTGTCCTGCCGGCATCCCCGGCACACCGGGCCTGCCCGGTCGGGGAGGAGTCTCCGGCGGCTGGAACACCGGAAACCGCCCCGGCACACCGCGAAAACCGATCGCTTTCATGCCGTCCCCGTCGAGTTAACCTCGCGGTATGACCACCGAAGTGAAGCGAAATACCAGAGAGCGGCTGCTGGAGGCGGCGGCCACCCTCACCTATCGAGAGGGTGTGGGCATCGGCGTCGAGGCACTGTGCAAGGCGGCGGGGGTGTCCAAGCGCTCCATGTACCAGCTGTTCGAGAGCAAGGACGAACTGCTGGCAGCGAGCCTGGAGGAGCGCGCCTCCGCCTTCGTGGCGACCCTCCTGCCCCCGGCGGACGATGGCCGCTCGCCCCGCCGGCGGATCCTGCACGTCTTCGAGCAGGTGGAGTCGCAGGCGGGCGCTCCCGAGTACCGAGGCTGCCGGTACCTCGCTGTTCAGGTCGAACTGAAGGATCAGGGCCACCCGGCGAGCCAGGTGGCCCACCGGATCAAGGGCAATCTGACGGCGTTCTTCCGTGCCGAGGCCGAACAGGGCGGGGCAGGCGATCCCGACCTGCTGGCCCGACAGCTCAGCCTGGTCTTCGACGGCGCCAGTGCCCGTGCGGGGATCGGAGCCGACAAGCTGACAGGGCTCATCGCACCCACGGTGGCCACCCTGCTCGACGCAGCAGGCGTGCGCTGAACCGTTGCGGTGCCTGGCCTAATGGGTGGCGGACCAGGCCTGTGTGGTGTGGTGGATCCAGCGCTGGATGGTGGTGTTGATGCTGTCGGGCAGGGCGCTGAGCTGGTCGATGGCTTCCCGGTCCGCGAACTGGGGCGGGACGCCGGCCGCGGTGAGGGCGGCGTGCAGGTCCAGCCGCCTTCGGTCACGCGGGCCGACCGCGATGCCGAGGCGCTGGGCGGGATTCGGGGGCGGCAGCAGGTAGTCGTCCTCCGTGGACTGCAAAGCCGTCTCCCAGTACGGGGTACCGGGCTGGTCACAGGAGTACGGGTCGAAGGAGGCCTGCGCCGCGGCGGGCTCGAAAGTGCCGGACTCGAAGACTGTGGCAGTCACAAGGATCTCCTCGCGTGAGGGGTTTGCGGTTCTGCATACCGAGACTCGGTCCGCGCACAGCCCGGTTGCAGAACCAGGCCCACACCACACGGAAGGCCGCATCGGCAGCTCAACCGCCCATCACATCAACCTGCCACAGCCTCTTTCCCCACAACTGCGAAGCAGTCCGCCGGAGCAGGCGGAACTCTGAGCTCAAAGCACCCGGAGTAGACGGCGTGACCTTGCCCTCCCAAGGACCGATGGTCGACGTGACCTCGGCCGGGACACGCGGTCTAGGAACGCCCCCGGCTCGCCATCGCAACGGCTGTCCCGACTCCCGCCATCACCAGCCCGATCCCACCGAAGATCAGCGGCAGCAGCCACAGCGAGGCGAATCCCTTGATCCGCGCATCCCCGGGGTCATCGGCGCGGTACAGCACCTCGACCCGCTCGCCCTCCTCGTACGAGGGAGGATTGGAACCCGTCGAGCTCCGGAACGTCCTCTGCGTACCGTCCGCCGACGTGAACTCGACCACCGGGTACGCCGCGGGCTTGTCGTTCTCCCGCTTCTTGCGGGATGCGCCGTCGTGATCGTTTCGCCACTCCAGCGCCACCACCGTGCCCCGGGCACGCTCCGCGTCCGCCAGGAACGACACCGACACCCCTGCCAGGATCACCCCGACGACCAAGAACAGCGCTCCGAACGCGATCAGCCCGAAGGCAATCCACCGGCGGGCACCACTCCGCCCACGTACCTCAACCCGCACGATGTACCTCTCACTTGTCCGGAGTGAGAGGGACGCTATCCCAGACACCCAGGTCCCCAAGTCCCCAGGTCGCCGCCTCCTACCACCGTCGGACCCCGCCTGCCAAAACCCGACTGTCCGCGTTCACAGCTCGTACGTAAAGCGATGAAGGCCGTCCTGATCGTGACGGCGAGGTCGCGCATCACAGAGCAATCAGGCCCGCTGTCGTCTCGTTGAAGCCGCAGGCATCGAAGTAGAACGAACGCAGGTGCTCTTCGAAGTCGACGTGCAGCCATTCACACTGTGCGGCACGGGATTCGCGGGCCGCCGTCGCGACAAGCGTGGCGCCGACTCCTCTCCCCCGGCAATGCTGGGCGACCACGGTGTCGAGGATGAAGGCATGCACGCCACCGTCCCATACGACGTTGACGAAGCCGATCAGAGAGCCGTCCTCCCACGCACAGACCCAGCCGAGGCTGTGGCGTTGCAGTCGTTCTCTCCAGTCCGTCTGAGCGACCGCGTGGCCGAAGCCGGCAGCGTGGAGTGCGTTGAGGGCGGCATTGTCGAAGTCGCCCCGCCACTCGTACTTGATCGTCACGCGTCAATCGTATTGTCCCGAGGCGAGTTGGGGGCCGCGGGCGATTGGGCGGTGGCAGGCGGGCGCATCGCCGCGGCGGGCCACGCGGCACTGCTCGCTGGTACCGGCCGCTCTCGTCGGCGCCGGCATCGCCCGAACGGCTCCCTCGGGTAGACCCGGGTCACCGGCTATTACAGTGCGGCCATGGAGATCAAGTGCACGCAATGCCAGGGTGTTGACCTTCAGGCCGGCTTCGTCGAAGACGGCGGCGACCACTCCAATGGGTACACACGCTGGATACCCGGGCCGCTGGAGCGTGGGCTCTTCGGAGGAGCCAAGCGCTGGGGCCGCCCTCGGTACCAGATCGACGCCTACCGATGCCCGTCCTGCGGTCATCTGGAGCTCTTCGCCCCGCACGAGGTCTGACAACCGGACGCACCCGCCTGAACGCCTCGCCTCGCCTCGCCATGAGAGAGCAATGGGTCCCAGCCCTACCGCCACGCCTCCGGTCAGGTCTTGGCCTGGATCAGGTCGAGGTCGTGGTCGGTGACGGAGCGCGTCGTCGGCTTCTGTACCCAACTGTGCGCGAGGGGCGGGGTGCTGGTGTGGACTCGCCATCGCGAGCAGCCGGACCTGTTCCCACAGATCTGCCGCCGGCTTGAGGAGCGTGGCTTCACCAGGGAGTGGCTGTCCGAGCCGGACGCCGGGGTCGGCGTCGGAGTCCACCGTTTCACGGGCCGGCCTCAGCCGCCGATGTCGGGAAGGCGCATGTTCACGTTCGTCGGATACGACGTACTGGCGCGGCGGGCAGCGGCCGGCGACACGGGATCGGCACCATCCGCTGACGGCGAGGACTACGGTGTTCCGCTGCGGCGTCGTGTCATTGCCCAGGAGGGGAGCCAGGCTGCCTCGGGGAGCGGTGCCAGGCTTGCGAAGTGGTTGATGAGGGCCCGGAGTCCTGGATGCGGATTCGCTCGGGGGAGGATGAGCGAGAGCGGGTATGCGAGCGTCGGATTCACGATCGGGATGCGGCGTAGGTCGTGGTTCGTCGGCCAGATGTACCGGTCGCGCGAGCCTACGAGGGTTGCCACGTCCGCGGAGTCGGCGAGGACGTCGAGGAGGACCTCGTTGCCGAAGTTCGGGCCCGCGGCGTCAATGCGCAGGTCGAAGGCGGTGACGAGCTGATCGTAGAAGTCCGCCCATTCGCTTCTCGGCGCGATACCCGGCACCCAGATCCGGTGCCGACGCAGCTGGGATGGTGTCAGTGTCCGTGCGGACGCGAGCGGGTGTCTCGGGCCGACGAGGAGTTCCAGCGGGGAGTCGAACGCGTGGACCATTTGCACGTCGCGCGGCAGTGTGGCCGGATCGGTGACCGAGCGGAACGAGGCGTCGATATCGCCTGCCTGGACTGCGGCGACCGCCACGCGCGGGTCGTTGGCCCTGAGAGTCACCACGTCGAGGTCCGTTTCAGGGTGCGACCGCCAGTAGTCGTGCAGGACGACGGCCTGCGCGGATCGCAGGCCGAGAACGTCGATCCGTAGGGCTCGCGAACCCGGTCTGATCGCGGTGATGGCGCGTTCGACACCCGTGACGATGTTCCGGGCGTGCGGGAGGAAGGCCTGGCCGTCGAGTGTCAGTTCAACCCCTCGGGCGGTGCGGGTGAACAACCGGACGTCGAGTTCGCGCTCAAGGGATGCGATCCGCTTCGAGACGGCCTGTTGCGTGACGCCGAGTTCGTCGGCCGCATGCCGCAGCTGCCCCAGCTCGGCCGCGCGGACGAACGATCGCACCGCCTCGGTATCCATGGATCCAGCATAAGCGTGCCCAACCGATGGTTGTGGCTCGCCCGGGAGTCGGTTGTTTGATCCCGCGATGGTGCGGCCTGTGTGATGCGGAGACCCAAACACCGGTTGTCCCGAGGGAGTCGCATGCGCGTGCAGTTGGGGCGGAGTTTCCGCCGGCTGTGGTCGGCCTACGCCGTCAGTACATACGGTACGTGGATCGCCTTCGGCGCCTTCCCGCTGATCGCGGTGGGCGTGCTGCACTCGTCGGCATTCGCGGTGTCGCTCCTGGAGGCAGCCGGGCTTGCCGTCGCGGCGATTGTCGCGTTGTCACTCGGGCCGTGGGTCGAGCAGCGGGCCAAGCGTCCTGTGATGATCGCGATGGACCTGATCCGGTTCGTCGCGATGGCAAGCGTCCCGATCGCGTACGTCCTCGGCTTGCTTTCATACGGCCAACTGCTGGTCGTCTCGGTCGTCTCCGGGACCGCCGGTATCGCCTTCACCGCCGCATCCGGCGCCTATCTGAAGTATCTCGTCCACAGCGATCACCTCATGGTGGCGAACGGGAGATTGGAGGGCACGAGCTGGGTGGCGACCGCGGCGGGCCCGCCCCTCGGCGGTGCACTCATAGGGGTGCTCGGCCCGGTCATCACTGTCATGGCCGACGCACTCAGCTACCTGCTGTCCGCGCTCGGGGTCCTCCGCATCCGCGGAGGCGACGTCGCGGCACCCCGCGACCGGGCCACCCGGCTGCGAGGAGGTGACCTTCTTGGCGGCTGGCGGTTCATCTTCCGCGACCCCGCGCTGAGGCGCCTGTTCCTCAACTCGATCCTGGTCGGCGGCCTCATCATGGCCACCGTCCCGCTCCTGTCCGTCCTCCTGCTGGGCCAGTACCACTTCCCGCCCTGGCAGTACGGTCTCGCCTTCGGTATCCCGGCGCTCGGCGGCTTCGTGGGCGCCCGCCTCTCCTCACCTCTCGTGACCCGCTACGGCCGCCACCGGGTCATGATCGTCTCCGGCTGGTCGCGCTCGATCTTCCCGCTCGGTCTCGCGTTCGTCGGTCCCGGCGTCCCCGGACTCCTCACCGTGATCATCGTCGAGGGCCTGCTCATCACCTGCATGGGCATCTTCAACCCGATCTACGCGACAGAACGCCTGCAACGGACTCCCCCGCATCTCACCGCCCAGATTCTCAGTACATGGAGTGCCGTCGGCAAACTCCTCCAAGCCGCCCTGATGGTGATCTGGGGCATTCTCGCCACCCTCACCAGCCCGCTCGCCGCGATCACCCTGTCCGGCGTCCTCCTGCTCGCCACCCCGCTCTTGCTGCCCAGACGGATGCATGTGTCCGCCCCCGAGCCCGCCACGTCGGCCGAAGACGTCCGGTTCGTATGACTCACCTTCCCGACCGCTCCCGCGGTTGCCATGCGCTGGACCCTCCACCTACCACGGCGTGGTGGCGCGGCACCCGGCCAAGGGGCGCAGTTGGTGAGCGGAGTGAGAAGTGCGTGATCTTGGGAAGACGGCGGGAGTGATCTTCATGTCGATCTCTGTGGGGGGATGCACTGCCGTGGCAACGTCCATACGCCCGTTCCGGTCCGCGAACCGTCGCCGCCCGTTCGACCTCCGTCGGACAGCAGCCTTCTTCGGCCTTCTCGCTCTCGTGGTGATCGCTGTGGGCCTCTCGGCACGCGCGGTGGCCGGTGCCGTCGAGCGTCGCCCCGCCTGGGCGCTCGTGTTGGGCGTCGTCGGTGTCGCGGTCGCCATGTCCCTTTGGCACCGGCGGCGTCGCCTGTCCGTTTCTAGGGTGGCGCGGCGGGCCGCAGCAGCACTCGACGAGGGGGCAGGTATGGCGGTCGCCGTGCTGGAGACGTCGTCCGCCACGGGGACGGGCGCACGGTCCGCTGCCGTCGGCGTGGAGGGTGACGAGACGGTCGTCCTCCCACGCGGCGCCGCGGCCGCCCATGACGCCCTCGACCCGGAGGAGTTCGAGGAGGCGATAGCCGCCCTGTGCGAGCGGGACGGCTGCTCGCACGTCGAACTCGTGGGCGGGGCAGGTGATCTCGGCGCGGACATCCTGGCCGTCGCGCCGGACGGACGCCGCGTCGTCATCCAGTGCAAGCGCTACGGCGACACGCATCGGGTCGGCTCCGAGGACCTGCAGCGCTTCGGCGGCACGTGCTTCACCATCCATGAGGCCGACGTCGCCGTCGTCGTCACCACGAGCGGCTTCACCGCTCCGGCGGCCGAGTACGCCGAACAGTGCGGGATCGTGTGCTGGGACGGGCAGGCGTTGTGGGCGTGGGACGCCGGCATCGGTCCAACGCCGTGGGACGCGCAGGCCGAAGGGGTGGTGGACTGACGGCCGGCGGCGATGTCCGCGCGCCGGGCGGCGACAAACCCACCGGGTACCGGGCGGCGACAGACCCGACGGGCACAACGACCGCGCTCAGCACGCCGGCCAGGAAGCGTCACAGCAGGTCGGAGACTCCCGCCGGGCGGGGCAGAATCGGGAGGTCGTGACGACGTCCTGATCGAACGGAGGCAGGGGGCCTGGGACGCGGCCTCAATTGCCGGGAAGCCTGAAGCCTGCTCAGCTGCCGTCCGACCGTTCGGCGCTTGCCGGGCGGAAGCACGCCGTCACCGTCTTGCCGTGCCGCTGGCACTTCATCTCATATCCGTCAGCGAGCATCCGCACGATCCCCACTCCGCGACCGGACACCTCGCCCGCCTGCGGGTGACGCTGCCTCGGCAGTGTCGGGTCCTCGTCATGAACGCTCACATGGAGGCAGTCGCCATCCCAGGTAAGGACCAAATGCGCGTCGCTGTGCGCGTGGACGTGAGCATTGGTGATCAGTTCGGACACGGCCAGGACGACAGCATCCACCGTCTCCGGCTCAGCAGCGGTCCATGGCAGGGAAGCCAACTGCGTTCGCGTCCATTGCCGTCCGGCGCGCACACCACCAGACATGGGAAACGAATGCGCCCAACCCATCGCTTTGACAGCCACCCCCGTGCTCCTCTCCCTGCCGGTCCACGCCGATACGTACACACCCCGTGTACCCCTCTCTCGCGGTCACAGGCACTCAAGCGGTCAGCCCTCGATCCTCACGGATCGACGCAGTCTCGCTGCCCGTGCTTGTCGTCCTTATCCATGACGTCAACAGCCTCCTCAGGGCGGCTCAGCCGTCAGGTGCCGCTCGGCTGGATCCCCGTGCGGCTCGCGGTCCTGGGCGGAGCGCCGACCGCTTGGGCGGTGGTACCGAAGGCGGCGCCGGCCAGGCCCAGGGCGGCCGCACCATCGAGCAGGGACCGCCGATCCATGGCCGCGGAGCTCGCGTTCGTCTCGGCCCGCGTGTCCGTGTTCGCCTCCCCGTGCCGGCCGTCATCCCGCGCGAGCGCGAGGTACTCGGCCCGCTCAGTGCGGTCCTGTCCAACAAGGAGATCGTCGACCGACTGCATCTCGGGATCACCAGGGTGAAGACGCACGTGGAACCTGATGGCGAAGAGGGGCCGGGACAATCGCGGGCGGGCCAGTCCGGCGTTATGCCGGTGCATCGCGGGCTTCGTGACCCGCACGAGTAGAGACGATACGCATCGTCTTGTATGATGGCGGCATGGTCTTCTACTACTTTCTCTGAGTCCGGGCACGGCCGACGCCGCCGTTTCTGCTGCCCGTAGACCCTTCGCATTCCCAGGGAAAGTGACATGCGCGAACGCGCCCATACCGCTGTGCCCGCTGCCATTGCGCAGCTGTCCGTCAAGGACGTGACCAAGTCCTACGGCACCCGGACCGTCCTCGACCAGGTTTCCTTCACCGTCCGCCCCGGCGAGAAGGCCGCCGTCATCGGCGAGAACGGCTCCGGCAAGTCCACCTTGCTGCGGCTGCTCGCCGCAGCCGAGGTTCCGGACGCCGGGGAGATCACCGTCAACTTCCCCGGCGGCACCGGCCACCTCGCCCAGACCCTCGACCTCGACCCGCACTGCACCGTTCAGGACGCTGTCGACCTGGCCCTGGCCGAACTTCGCGGCATGGAGCGCCGGTTGCGGATGGCGGAGGAGCGCCTCGGCGAGGCGTCGGAAGAGGAACTCACCGCGTACGGCGAGCTGCTGAACGCGTACGAGGAACGGGGCGGATACGAGGCGGACACCCGCGTGGAAGCCGCCATGCACGGGCTCGGGCTCGCCGGGATCACCCGCGACCGCGTGCTCGGCTCGCTCTCCGGCGGCGAGCAGTCACGGCTCGCGCTCGCCTGCGTACTGGCCGCCGCCCCCGAGCTGCTGCTCCTCGACGAGCCGACGAACCATCTCGACGCGGCGGCCGTGCGCTGGCTCGAGGAGCACCTGCGCGCGCACCGGGGCACCGTCGTCGCGGTCACCCACGACCGCGGCTTCCTGGAGCGCATCGCCACCACGATCCTCGAGGTCGACCGGGATGCGCGCACGGTGCACCGGTACGGCGATGGCTGGACCGGCTACCGCGCCGCGAAGGCTGCCGCCCGACGCCGGGCGGAGCAGGAACACGCGGACTGGCTGGAGACGGTGGCCCGTACCGAGGAGCTGCTCGAGGCCGCCGGGAAGAGGCTGGCCACGACCGGCAGGGACCCGCGGCAGGGCTTCGGCAAGCACCGCCGATCGCATGAGGCAAAGCTCGGCGGGCAAGTGCGGTCGGTCCGGGAGCGGTTGGCCCACCTGCGGCGCAACCCGGTGGCGGCGCCGCCCGAACCGCTGCGGTTCACGGCGGCGCTGTCGGCGTCGGGCGGCACGCAGTCCGTCGAGCGTCCGCTTGCCGAACTCGACGGCGTGAGCGTCGGAGAGCAACTGTGTCTGGACGGGCTGCTGGCGATCGCGCCCGGGCAGCGGCTGCTGGTCACGGGCGAGAACGGGGCGGGCAAGACGACACTGCTGCGGGTCCTGGCGGGCGACCTGGAGCCGGACGCGGGCACCGTACGCCGTCCGGCTCGGATCGGGTACCTGGCGCAGGAGCTGCCCGCGCGCTCCACGCGTCTTCCGCTGCTCGCCGCCTTCGCGGCCGGGCAGCCAGGGCTGCCGGAGGAGTACGCCGATCAGCTGCTGGCGCTGGGGCTGTTCCGTGAGGAGGATCTGCACGTCCCGGTCACGGCGTTGTCCGCCGGGCAGCAACGGCGGTTGCAGTTCGCGAGGCTGGTGACCAGGCCCGTGGACCTTCTCGTACTCGACGAACCGACGAACCACGTCGCGCTCGACCTGGTCGAGGACCTGGAGGCGGCGCTCGCGGCATACCCGGGTGCGGTGGTCGCGGTGTCGCACGATCGCGGCTTCCGCGAGCGCTTCCCTGGGGAGCGGCTGGAACTGCGCGGCGGCCGCAGGCAGACGATGCCGTTCGCCGGAGGCGTGCTCGACTGACACCGACAGGTACGCAGCAGCCGCCGGACGACTTCTCCTCTCGCGCTTCGGCGCGGGAGCGGTGGTCCAACCTGCCCTGAATCGACACGTGTTGCAGCACTGGTGGTTGCCCCGCTCCTCGCCGAAGTGCTCTTCGTGCCCCTGCACGTTCGATCAGGGGGAGTACCTGGGTGCCCAAGCGCGCCACCGCCTCCCAGCCGGGTCATCGGCGCGGACGGCCGCATGAAAGCCGATACCGCCTATCGTCCGGCCTGTGAAGGCACCGCCTAGCTGTGGCGGGGCGACTTCCACAACGCATGTCGACTGCTGCAGGCGATGAGCCGCCGCATCGCCCGGAAACCTCCCCGCCCGGGCGACAGCCCGGCGGAGTCCTTCCACCCGCACCGCCGGGCCCGCGGCCACCGGGCCCGGGTGGAGGTGACGTCACTGTGGCGTCTCGTCAAGCAACTGGGGGTCGGCGTCGGCCGTCAGCGAGGGCGAGCGGGAGGTGGCCTGGGACCGGCCGGAATGTGTCGGGATGGCCGAGAGGCTTTGCGCCGTGCATCGGTCACGGAGGCGGCCGACGGATCCGGTACGCGCCAATATCATCAACGGGCACCACAGGACCGTCCGGTCTCACCGGCCTCCCTGAACCGCCGCTGCCGCACCCTCCCCACGTGCGCCGATGCGGGCACACCGATGACCGCACGACTTCGCCACACGATCTTCACGCAACGCGCACTTCCAGCCGGGTGGCGTCGCCCGCCCTCCTGCCGGGGCAGACGGTGCATTCGCCGCATGCCTAGCCTCCCGGCCATGCGATCACTCCTGATGAGACGCCTCGGCCTCGGTACCGCCCTCGCTCTGGCTCTTGCCACGTTCGGCCTGGCCCCCAGCGCGAGCGCGGCCGACCCGGCACCGGCCGAGCTGACGTTCGCCACCGACAGTGCGACCACCACGCCCGGCGGTACGGTGAACCTGTCGATGACGATCACCAACAACAAGACCTACGACGTCTGGTTCATGTACCAGACGATCGAACCGACGTGGCTGACCACTCAGCGCCCCGACCTGAAGTACGGCTTCACCGGGTGCAGCCTGGCCACGGCCGCCGGCTCCACCCCCTGCTCCGGGACCGGTCCCGCCAACCTCGGCGGCAACTACGGCGCCACCGTCCCGCCCGGCCAGAGCCGTACCGTCACCCTGACGCTCCAGGTCGCCGCCGACTCCGGCTGCAACGGCAACATCGGCTTCTACTCGTACTTCTACGCCGAGTTCAGCGACAGCACGAACACCAGCGGTGGGCCGGTCTACACGCCCGAGACGCGAGTGCTGTGCGCCTGACGGCCCGTCGAGTGCGTCGACGGCCGTGCCGAGGGTGACCTGAAAACGCTCTTCGACCAGGCACGCACAGTGGTCTGAACCACTGGCACTCCGCACCGGCGGGCCCGGCGGCCCGCCGGCGCGGCGCACAGGGCCCGGACCAGCGCGACGGGCCTTCGGGGCCCTCGGGTCCGGGCCTCCGGCCACCCCCGAGGCGTCACCGGACGACTCAACTCGGCTTCACCTCTGCCCTATTGGCCACCTGCATTTTTCCGTCATGTTTCGCAACATGACCACTAAAGCTACACACAGACCTCACTATTGACGGGACGGATGCGTCGACGACTGGTTTCTGAGGGGGACGCCGGCGTCGCGCAAGGGGGTCAGTCCGCTCTCCATGGGAGCTGTGCTCACCCCTGCCCGGGGAGGGGACTTCACCGCATGAAGCGGACCATACGCACCGCCGTGCTCACGGTCGGTGCGCTGATCACCGCGCTGGGCCTGCCGGCCGGCGCGGCCCAGGCCGACACGATCACACCCCGCGTCGACCTGCGGGTGCTGGTGGTGAGCGACGGGGGGCCGTCCACCGACGCGATCGCAGCCGAACTGACCGCGGCCGGGACGCCGTACACCGAGATCGATCTCACGCAGTCCGGCCGGCCCGTGATCGACGCCGCCTTCCTCGCGGACACCGTCGACGGCCGGCCGCGCGCCAAGTTCCAGGCCGTCGTCCTGCCCAACGACAACCCGTTCGGGGCCGGTTCCGCGGAGATGGCGGCGCTGGCCGCGTACGAGCAGACCTACGACATTCCCCAGGTCGACGCCTACACCTACGCACGTCCGGAAGCCGGTTTGCAGTATCCGGTCTACGGCGGCTACTCCGGTGGCGTCGACGGCGTGCAGGCGGAGGTGACCGCCGCCGGGAAGTCGGGCCCCTTCGACTACCTCGACGGCGCGGTGCCCTTCGAGGACAACGACCCCGCCGTCGGAGAGAGTTACGCCTACCTGTCGACACCCGTGCCAGGCGCCGACTTCACCCCCTACGTCGACGCGGCGATCCCCGGAAAGTCGACGCGAGGCTCGCTGGTGGGCGAGTACCGGCACGACGGACGGCGCGAGCTCGTCGTCACCTTCGTCTACAACCAGTACCAGCAGCAGTTCCGGCTGCTGGCCCGCGGCATCGTGGAGTGGATGACCGGCGGCATCCATCTCGGCGCCTCCCGCAACTACTTCGCCGTGCACGTGGACGACGTGTTCGCCGCCGACGACCGCTGGAGCACCGAGCTCAACTGCACGCCCGGCGACGTCGACTGCACCGACCCGAACGCCACGGGAGACCCGATCCGCATGACGGCCGCGGACGTCGACCACGCCACTGCCTGGCAGGACAGCCGCGACTTCACCCTCGACTTCGCCTACAACGGCGCCGGCAGCGCCGACCAGCGCGAGGCCAACAACGGAGTCGACGCGCTCGCCGACAAGCTGATCGCGGAACGGGGCGAGTTCCGCTGGATCAACCACACCTACTCGCACCTCTTCCTCGGCTGCGTGCAGGACACCGCGACGGTGCCCTGGAAGTGCGCCACGAACACCGACGGCAGCACCCGGTGGGTCAGCCGCACGGAGATCTCCGACGAGATCGCCACCAACCGCGTGTGGGGGCAGACGGCCGGCCTTCCCCTGGAGAACGCCGAGCTGGTCACCGGCGAGCACTCCGGCATGAAGGTTCTTCCGCAACAGCCCGAGGACAACCCCAACCTGGCGCTCGCCCTCGACGACAACGACATCTCCTGGCTCGGCTCGGACAACTCCCGTGAACCCGGCCAGCGTCAGGTCGGCCCGGCCACGACCGTCCCCCGCTACCCGATGAACGTCTTCTACAACGCGGGCAAGGCGGCCGAGCAGGTCGACGAGTACAACTGGATCTACACCAGCCGCGCCCAGGGCGGCAGTGGCATCTGCGAGGACAACCCGGCCACCACCACCTGCCTCGCCGCACCGCTGGACACCACCACCGGCTACGCCGACCAGATCGTGCCGGTGGAGAAGCGCATCGCTCTCGGACACGTCCTGTCCAACGACCCGAAGCCGCACTTCATCCACCAGTCGAACCTGGCCGAGGAGCGCATCGCCTACCCCGTGCTGAGCGGCGTCCTCGACGGCTACAACGCCCTGTTCGCGGACAACACCCCCGTGGTCAACCTGCGGATGAAGGACATCGGCACCGAGCTGCAGCGCAGAGCCGCCTGGCAGACCGCCCTGCAGGCCGGCCAGGTGACCGCCTACCGCATCGGTGACACGGTGACGGTCGAGGCACCGGACGCGGTGGCCGTGACGGCGACCCTGCCCACCGGCACCACGCTGGCCGGCTCCGCCTTCGGCACGGCGTACGCGGGCCAGGTGTCCGGCTGGGCGCCCTCCGCGGGCGCCCCACTCGACCTCACCCTGCCGGCGTCCACCCCGGCACCGGCCGCCGTCTCCTCCGATCCCGCCGCCCCGGCCACGGATCCCGCACCGGACACCCGCGTTCCCGTCGGCGTGACCGAGCAGGTCCCGCACACCGCGGGCGACTGAACGGGACACCGACCCAAGGACCGATCGAGGTCCCGGCCGCCCTTGTGCGGCCGGGACCGGCACGAAGAGCCCACACCTCGGCCCCGTGGAGCACATCCATGCACGTTCCCCACGGCGCGCGACGCCCCAGCGCAACGCGCGTCACCCTGCTCACCGAAGGCACCTACCCCCACAGTCACGGCGGCGTGAGCGTCTGGTGCGACCAGCTCGTCCAGGGCATGCCCGACCTCGACTTCGACGTCATCGCCGTCACCGGCACCGGCCGCGAGCCCGTGGTGTGGGATCTGCCCGCGCACGTCTCGCGCGTGCTGTCCGTCCCGATGTGGGGCGACCCGCCCGAGGGCCGCCCGCCCCGGGGCCGTGCCCGCAACCAACTCGCCGCCGCCTACGAGCGGTTCCTGACCGCCCTGCTCGATCCCTGCGCCGAGGACGAGTTCGCCCCCGCTCTCTACGCGATGGCCCGGGCCGCCGCGGACGGGGCGCTGAGCCCGTTCCTGCGCGGCGACCGCGCGATCGCCCTGCTGACGGCCGTGTGGAACCGACGGGGTCTGGCCGTACGCGAGGCCGGTCCGACCCTCCACGACGCGCTCACCGCGACCGCGCTGCTGGAACACGCCCTGCGCCCCCTGGCCGCACCGCTGCCCGAGAACGGGGTCGCGCACGCGGTCAGCGGCGGCGTCGCCGCACTGCCGGGCCTCGCCGCGCTCGAACAGCACGGCGTCCCGCTGCTGTTGACCGAGCACGGCGTCTATCTGCGCGAGCGCTATCTCGGCTACCGCACCGCTCCCTACCGCTGGCCGGTGAAGGCCGTCGTCCTCGGCTTCTTCCGGCTGCTGGCGGAGGAGACCTACCGCCGGGCCGCCCTGATCACCCCGGGCAACCGTTACAACCGGCTGTGGGAGGAACAGGGCGGTGCCGACCCGGAGTCGATCCGCACGGTCTACAACGGCGTGGACCCCGCCGCGTTCCCGCCGGCCGGCCCCGAACCGGACCGGCTCACCCTCAGCTGGGCGGGCCGCGTCGACCCCATCAAGGACCTGGAAACCCTCATACGGGCCTTCGCCCTCGTCAGGGACCGGCTCCCCGACGCGCGCCTGCGGCTGTTCGGCGGCACCCCACGCGGCGGCGAGGCCTACCGAGAACGCTGCGAGGCGCTGGCCGCCGAGCTCGGACACGCGGACGCCGTCACCTTCGAGGGTCGCGTCGACGACATCAAGGACGCGTATGCGGCCGGCAACGTCGTGATGCTCTCCAGCATCAGTGAGGGCTTCCCCTTCACCCTCATCGAGGCCATGTCGTGCGGGCGGGCGACCGTCTCCACCGACGTGGGCGGGGTGCGGGAGGCCGTCGGCGACACCGGTCTCGTGGTGCCGCCCCGCGATCCGGCGGCGATGGCCTCCGCCGCACTGCAGCTGCTGGGCGATCCCGGACGACGCAGGATGATGGGCGAGGCGGCGCGGCTACGGGTGATCGAGCAGTTCACGCTGCGCCAGACCATCGACACGTTCCGGTCCATCTACCGGGAACTGCCCACACTCGGACGGCGGTCGGCGCCGGTACCGGCGCCCGCGGCGCCACCGCTCACGCCCGTGGCCACGGGGAGCCTGACCGGATGAGCGGGCCGATATCCCTCGAACCCGGCGGCGCCGAACACGAAACGCTGACGCTCCGGCTGGCCGAGACGCGCCCGCCGCGCCGCCGCCCGCGCTGGGCGCTCGACGACAGCGCCACACTCGCCATCCGGTTACC
Organism: Streptomyces sp. NPDC033131; assembly: GCF_055578365.1. Classification (NCBI taxonomy): domain Bacteria; kingdom Bacillati; phylum Actinomycetota; class Actinomycetes; order Kitasatosporales; family Streptomycetaceae; genus Streptomyces; species Streptomyces sp. NPDC033131. The sequence goes on along the minus strand of NZ_JBVIPA010000026.1, from coordinate 96,513 downwards.
CCGGCACGGTCCGGACGAGGAGGCGGTCAGCGAACTCGCCGCCGAACTCGCCGACCGTGTCGGCCCCGCCGTCCACCCCTACGAAGTGGCCGCACTGCTGGAGGCCGAGGGTCTGTCCGCATCCCTGATCAAGGAGCGGTACGGCCACCCGAACCTGTTCTCGCTCGCCTCCGCGCTGTACGAGCGGGTGCCGCGGACCTTCCCCGAGCCCGCGCCGCCGGCCGACCCGTGGCGCCCGGACACCGTGCGCTGTCTCCTGCGGGGTGTGCTGTTCGCGCTCCCGGGACTCGCCTATCTGCTGACCTCACCGCTGTGGAACGCCTCGGCGAACGCCTCGGCCCTGATCGTTGCGGGACTCGTCTCCTGGGCCTGGGGGCAGGCACTCGGCCACCGCGCCCACCTGCGACTGGCGACCGGGCGGCGCGAGGCCGGCCGTACGCTCCTGGTCGGTGCGCCGGTGGGGGCGGCGGTGGCTACGGCGATCGCGGCGCTGCCCGCCGGGGGCGGCCCGGTGACGCTGGCGGCGGCCGGACAGTCGGCGTACCTGGCGGCGGCGGGCATCCTGCTGGTGCTGGGCCGGGAACGGCTGCTGCTGGCCGCGCTCAGCCCACTGATCGCCGGTGCCGCCGTCCTGCCGTGGTGGGAGCCCGGCACCCTGCTGCGGGTCGCGCTGCCCCTGCTGGCGCTGCTCGCCACGCTCGCCGTCACCGGCCGGACCCTGTGGGCCGCCCGCGCGGTCCCGGCCGCGTCCGCCGCCGCCCGCCCGCGCCTGCTCTGGTCCCTGCCCTACGGTCTGTTCGGGCTGGCCGCCGGTGTGCTGGTGCTGTTGGAGGGACGGCAGGAGCCGTACGCGGTGATCGTGCTGACGGTGAGCATGGGGCCGGCGGAGTGGCTGCTGTACCGCTACCGCGGGCTGTCGGTCGCCGCGCTGCGCGCCACCGCCACGCCCACCGGGTTCCTGCTCCGCTCGGCCGGCATCCTCGGTCTCTGCCTGCTCGCCTACCTCGCGCCGCTGCTGCCCGCGGCCCTGCTCACCGGCGCCGATCCGGCCACGCTGCTGCTGCTCGCGGCCACCCTGTGGACCGCCCTGCTGCTCCAGGCGTTCGGAGCCGCCTGGCCGTCGGCCGCGATCTGTCTCGCGGCAGCGGGCGGCGCCGGGGCGGTCACCGTGCTGGACCTGCCACCGGGCTCGGCCGCACTGCCCCTGGTGTGCGGCGCGGCCGCCCTGTGTCTGTCGGCCTGCACGCTGTGGTCCCTCGGACGTCCCGCCCCGCACGCCTGACCTCACCGGCCGACCCCTCGCTCTCCCCGCCTGCCCAACCAACCGGAAGGACCCTGAGTTGACCTCCGCACCGCTCGCCGCAGTCACCGGAGCCGAGGGTTTCATCGGCTCCCACCTCACCGAGGCGCTGGTCGCCTCCGGACACCGGGTCAGGGCCATGGCCCAGTACAACTCCTTCTCCTCCTACGGCTGGCTGGAGACCCTGCATCCGGACGTCCTCGACCAGGTGGAGATCGTCCTCGGCGACGTGCGCGACCCCGGCTCGGTCCGTGGCCTGCTCGAAGGCGCCGACACCGCCTACCATCTGGCCGCCCTGATCGCGATCCCGTACTCCTACCAGGCACCGCACAGCTACGTGGACACCAACGTCACCGGCACGCTCAACGTGCTGGAGGCGGTGCGTGCCCTCGGCACCCCCCGGCTGGTGCACACCTCCACCAGTGAGACGTACGGCACCGCGCAGACGGTACCGATCACCGAGGACCACCCCATCAACACGCAGTCCCCCTATGCCGCTTCGAAGGCGGGCGGGGACCGGCTGGCCGACAGCTACCACGCCAGCTTCGACACCCCGGTGGTGACGCTGCGCCCCTTCAACACCTTCGGGCCGCGCCAGTCGATGCGCGCGGTCATCCCCACCGTCATCGGCCAGGTGGCGGCCGGGGAACGCACCATCACCCTCGGCGACCTGCGTCCCACCCGCGACTTCACCTTCGTCAAGGACACCGCCCAGGCGTTCCTGGCCGTGGGCACCGGGCCCGCCGAGCAGGTCGTGGGCCGCACCTTCAACGCCGGCACCGGCGGGGAGATCTCCGTCGGCGACCTCGTCGCGCTGATCGGCAAGGTGATGGACACCGCCCTCGACGTCCGCGAGGACACCGCACGTATCCGCCCGGCCAACTCCGAGGTGATGCGGCTGGTGGCGGACGCGAGCCGGCTCGCCGCCGCCACCGGCTGGCAGCCCGCCCACACCCTGGAGCAGGGCCTCGCCCACACCGTCGAGTTCTTCCGCGACCCGGCCAACCTCGCCCGGTACAAGACCGGCATCTACAACATCTGACCCGCCCGGCACTTCCCGTACAGCCCCGCACATCGATGAAGGAGGAGTTCCCATGCACGTTGTGATCCTGGCGGGAGGCAAGGGCGTCCGGCTCCGGCCGTACACCACGGCGCTGCCGAAGCCGCTCGTGCCCATAGGCGATCAGCACGCCATCCTGGAGATCGTGCTGCGACAGCTCTCCACGGCCGGCTTCACCCGCTGCACCATCGCCATCGGCCACTTGGGCGAGATCATCCGTGCGTACGTCGGCGACGGCTCCCAGTGGGGCATGAGCATCGACTACGCCACCGAGGAGAGCCCGCTGGGCACCATGGGCCCGCTGCTCACCCTGCGCGACCGGCTGCCCGAGACGTTCCTGGTCATGAACGGCGACATCCTGACCGACCTCGACTACGCCGACGTCCTGCGCCGGCACGGGGAGTCGGGCGCCTCGCTGACCATCGCCACGTACGCCCGGAAGGTACACATCGACTTCGGGGTGCTGACCACCGACGCGGACAGGGTCGTCGCCTTCACCGAGAAGCCGAGCATCGACTACCGCGTCTCCATGGGCGTCTACGGTCTGTCCCGCTCGACGCTCGACGGCTACACGCCCGGACTGCCGCTCGGTTTCGACGAGTTGGTCCTCGACCTGCTGGCCGCGCAGAGCCCGCCGCACGCCTATGACTTCGACGGGTACTGGCTGGACATCGGGCGCCCGGACGACTATGACCGGGCCAACGCGGAGTTCACCACCCGCAAGTCGCTTCTGCTCAAGGGAGCCTGAACACCGACATGCGCATTCTCGTCCTGGGCCACACCGGCTACCTTGGCAGTCACGTCGTCGAGCGGCTGCGCACCCTGCCGGGCGCGCTGGTCCTCGGCGGCGGCCGCTCGCCCACGGCCGAGTTCCCCGTCGACCTCGCCACCGTCCGCCCGGAGCGGCTGGCGAAGACCGTCGAGGCGGCCGCACCCGACACCGTGATCAACTGTGCGGGCGCGACCGGCGGCGACGCGGTGACCCTCGCGGAGGTCAACGCCCGCGGCCCCGCGGTGCTGTGCGCCGCGCTGCGGGCCGCGGCACCCGCGGCGCGTCTGATCCATCTGGGCTCGGCCGCCGAGTACGGCCCCGGAGTCCCCGACGTCCGCGTGACGGAGACGGCGGCCACCCACCCGGTCGGCCCCTACGGAGCGACCAAGCTGGCGGGCACGGCCGCCGTGACCGCCTCGGGCCTGGACGCGGTGGTGCTGCGGGTCGGCAACCCGGTGGGGCCCGGGGCACCGCCCACCGGGCTGCCCGGCCGGATCGCCGGACTGCTGCGCGCGGCCGGCCCCGATCCGGACGCGGTGCTGCGGCTCGGCGACCTGTCCGCGTACCGCGACTTCGTCGACGTACGTGATGTGGCGCGGGCGGCGGCGTACGCGGTCACGGCTCCCGCTCCACTGCCGCCCGTGCTCAACATCAGTGGAGGCCGGGCGGTCCCGGTGCGCGACCTGGTGCGTGGGCTGGCCGACAAGGCCGGGTTCCGTGGGCGGATCGAGGAGACCACCACCGGCTCGGCCCGCTCGGCCGACGTGTCGTGGCAGTGTTCCGACATCACCGCCGCCGACAAGGCCCTGGGCTGGCGTCCGGCCCACACCCTCGACGACGCGCTGGCCGCGTTGTGGGAAGGCGATGCCACCCCGTGAACCTGCTGATTCCGCTGTATGTCCACCCGGCCGAGGACCCGGGTGCCTGGCACCGTCTGATCACGGCCGCGACCCGCACGTACGGCGTCGTCCTCAACCCCGCGAACGGTCCGGGAAACGGCCCCGATCCCGCGTTCACCGCGGCGGCCGAGGCGCTGCGCACGGCAGGGGCACGGCTGCTCGGCTACGTCGACACCGACTACGGGATGCGTGACAGCGCCGAGATCGCCGCCGACGTGCGCCGGCACCAGGAGTGGTACGCGGCCGACGGCTGCTTCCTCGACCAGGTGACCGCGACGCCGGAGGGACTGCCGGCCTGTCGCCGCCTGGTCCGGACGGTACGCCGGCTCGGTGCCGGGACGGTCGTCATCAACCCCGGGGTTCATCCGGCGCCCGGATACGCCCGCCTCGCCGACCTGACCGTCACCTTCGAGGGCCACTGGTCGACGTACGTGTCGGCGTTCAGCAGACCGGCGTGGACCGCGCGGCATCCGCCCGAGGAGCTGTGCCACCTCGTCTACGGCGTGCCCGAGGCGCTCGTACCGCTCGCCGTACGCACGGCGCACGAGCGCGGTGCGGCGGTCTGCGGGCCCGTGACCGGGCAACCTCCCAACCCCTGGGCCGAGTTGACGCCCGCCCTGACCGGGACGGAACGATGAGGAACAAGCGGCCGGCCTTCGCGACGCTACTGGCGGCTCTCGCGGCTCTGGCGGCGTCGGCGCTGGCGGGCTGTTCCGGCGGCGCGGAACGGCCTGCCGACGCGCACGGTACGACGTCCGCTCCCCCGCGCACGACCACCGCGGCCGCGACGCCTGGCAGCGGGGAACCGCCCACACCGAGGGCTTCCTCCTCCCCTTCCCCGTCTTCGTCCACTTCCCCTGCCGACAAAGCCCGTCCCGGGCGCGGCACTTCGGCAAGCCCTGCCAAGGCCCTGTGGAAACCCCGGCCCGGGCTGGCCTGGCAGTGGCAACTGGACGGAAAGGCCAGTCCCTCGGCCGACGTGCCCGTGTACGACATCGACGGCTTCGAGAACTCGGCGGCGGACGTGGCCCGACTGCACCGGGACGGCCGCAAGGTCATCTGCTACATCAATGTCGGTGCCTGGGAGGATTTCCGACCCGACCAGGGCGCCTTTCCGCGTTCGGTGCTCGGTGAGCCCAACGGCTGGTCGGGCGAACGGTGGCTGGACATCCGGCAGGTCTCCGTCCTGCGTCCCCTCATGGAACGACGCTTCGACATGTGCCGCGACAAGGGCTTCGACGCGGTCGAGCCCGACCTGGTGGAGGGCTACGGCAACGACACCGGCTTCCCGCTCACCGCGCGCGACCAGCTCAGATACAACCGCATGATCGCGGCCATCGCCCACGAACGCGGACTGTCGGTGGGGCTCAAGAACGACCTGCCGCAGATCCCCCAGCTCCTGTCCCACTTCGACTTCGCGGTCAACGAGGAGTGCGCACAGTACGACGAGTGCGCGGAGCTCACCCCGTTCATCGCGGCCGGCAAGGCGGTGTTCCACGTGGAGTACACGGAACCGAGGAGCAGCTTCTGCCCGGAGTCCCGACGGCTGAACCTGTCGTCGATGGTGAAGGAACCGGAACTCGGGGTGTGGCGGAAACCCTGCTGAGCGAGCCCGCGCCGCATCCCAAGAGGCCAACCGGAAAGCTCATTCAGAAGACGGCGCGGTCGGCTGCTTGTCTGATGGCGGCGATGCCTGGTTCCGACCGTCTCGTGGAGAGCCAGGCCAGGGCTGCGGTGGAGGGCGTGAGGTCGGTGACGTCGATGTAGCGGATGCTGGGGCGGGGGAACAACTCACGGGCGGCTGCGGGGAGGAAGCAGATCGCCTCTCCGCCGGCCACGATGTGGAACAACGACTCCATATCGGTGGCGACCGGCCCGTAGCGCACGGGGCTGCCGTCGGGACGCGGGTCCACCGCCCAGAAGTCCCACCACACCCGCGGCACCTCTTCGGGCATGGCGACCACGGGATGGTCGGCCAGCTGGGCCAGCGTGAGGTGGGGCAGACCGGCCAGCCTGTCGTCTGCCGGAAGACAGGCGACACGGGGTTCGGTGGCGAGGTGATGCAGCTCTATGCCCTCCGGTACCGGAGGGCGCAGGAAAACCACATCGACGTCCTGACGGAGCAGAGCGGCGATGTGCTCGACGAAGTTCAGGCTGAGCAACTGCACCGTGATGCCGGGGTGGCTGTCGTTCAGCGCCTGCAGAACGGCGCGAGTGTGGGGCATGGCGGCCTCGGCTCCGATACTCCCCACGGTCAGCCGGCCCGAGAGTTGGCGGTTCTGCGCGTCGGCTGTACGCCGTATACGGTCGGCGGCTTCGACCGTTGCCCGGACATCGGGAAGCAATGCCCGTCCGGCCGCTGTCAGGGCGACCGTCCGGCGCTGGAGCGCGTGAACAGCCGCACGCCCAGGCGGACCTCCAAGTCCCGGATCTGCTGACTCAGTGCGGGCTGGGTGATGAACAGGCGGGCGGCGGCGCGCCCGAAGTGTGGTTCTTCGCTCAGGGCCAGGAACAGGCGTAATTGGCGAATGCTCGGGTCCGCAGCCGGCGCGGCCCCAGCACGGGTCGTAGCCACGATCTGTCCCCCTGCGGTCATAAGGATGATCTTATGGATGGACTGGAATCCCGCATGTCTGTGACTGCTGACAACACGAGTTATTTCATGTGAGCGCTCGTATGATCCGATACGGTCGGTGGCAGGCAGTCCAGGAGACGGGAAGATGTGTGAACCCCCTTCACTTCTGCGCCGCACTGACCGGAGCGCAGGAATCCGGTTTCACCGCGTACGGCGGCGACGATGCGGAACTGGCAGAGCTGAGGGGCCGATGAGCGGCGTAGTGATCCATCTTCCCCCGGAGGGCGACGAGGGTCCGGTGACCCTGAGGCTGGGTCCGGGGGACGTGGCCCGATTTGGACGTGGCTCCGGTTCGACACCCGTCGAGCTGCGGCTGAGCGACCCGGCGGTCTCCAGGCTGGCAGGGGAGATCCGGGCGACCGACGACCACTGGCAGCTGAGCAACTACAGCTCCACCCACAGCTATCTGGTGGAGAACCCGGAAGGGGCGGGGGAATACCTGAGGGTGCCGCCACGCCGCGTCGGCGCGCCCATTCCCTTCGAGTTCGCCCGTGTTCTCCTGCCGACCAGGGGCTCCACGGTCGGCTTCCAGGTGTTCGCGCCGGACCACGTCTACCTCGACCCGGACAGCAGGGGCGGCCGGTGGGGGACGCAGACCCTGACCGCGTACTCGCTCGACGAGACCGCCGCCTACTTCCTGGTGCTGGTCGCGCTGTGCGAGCCCCGGCTGCGCGACGAGTCGGCGGTCGCCGTCCCGACCACGCCCCAGCTCGTCGAAAGGCTGCGGAACCATCCGGAGTACAGCCAGTTGACGGCTCGCGCGATCAGCTCCCACATCGACTACCTCGCCGAGGAGAAACTCCGCATCGAGGCACCGGCCGTACCGGAACCGGGGCAGGGCGCGCGCCGCAACGGCAAGCGCGAGGCGGTCGTCGGACTCGCACTGCGTTTCGGGCTGGTCCGCGAGGAACATCTGGCGCTGCTGCCGTCCCGTTCGGCGGGGCGGGTGGGAACGGTGGGGACGGCGGGAACGTCAGGTCCGGTGGGGTCCAGATGAGCGAGTCGGTGAGCGTACCCCTGGAGCGGGTTCCGCGCGGCTACCGGGTCGGCGCATTCGAAGTCACCGAACTGATAGCGGCGGGGGGCTGGGGGACGGTCTACGAGGGCCGGTTCGTGGGACCCCACAGCGCGGGACACGACGGCGCCGGGCAGGGCTCAGCCGCAGCGATCCGTTCCGGTGGCGTGGTCGACGCCGAGGACTGCGCGGACGACACGGGTGGTCCGGACGACACAGGTGGTCCGGACGTGACCGGCCGATCCGGTGGGGCGGGGGGTCCGAAGAACCCGCCCGGCGAAGGACAGGTCGTCGCGCTCAAGTTCCTGCCCACCGCGGGGCTCGCGCCGCGCCAGGTGCGCGGGCTCGTGGAGACCGCGCGGCGCGAGATCGAGCTGGGCCGCCGGGCCCGGCATCCCCGGCTGATCCGGCTGCTGGACTCCGTCGTACTGAGCGAACCCGGGGATCCCGCTTTCGACGGGGCCGTCGTCCTGGTCATGGAACGTGCCGAGCGGAGCCTGCGTCAGCTCATCGAAGCGGAAAAGGACCTGGCAGACGGCGAAAAGGGCCGGCTCCTCACCGGGATCTTCGAAGGGCTGGCCCATCTGCACGGCCTCGGCTGGGTGCACGGAGACCTCAAGCCCGACAACGTTCTTCTCATGGCGGACGGTTCGGTGAAACTCTCCGACTTCGGGCTCGCCGCGGAGCTCGAGGGCACCCACGGCACACACGGCTACATCCCGCCCTTCGGCACCCCTGACTATCTGCCGCCCGAGCGCTGGCAGGCTCCGCTCGGCGAGCGTGGTGTGCAGGTGCGGCCGAGCGCCGACATCTGGGCTCTGGGCATCGTGATCCATCAGGTGTTCGCGGGCGGCGCCTCCCCGTTTCCCGGTGCCACGCCCATGGCGCGCAGGGCGGCCGTGCAGGAGTACGCCAAGGGACGAACGCCGCTTCGCATGGACAACGCCGTACCGCCTTTCTGGCGTGAACTGATGGGCGGCTGCCTCGCCCCGACGCATGCGGCCCGCGCCGAGCACACCGCCGCGAGTCTGCTGGCCCGTATCGAGGCGGGCGGGGCGGCGGCCGTTCCCGGTGGCCGCGTCCGGATGCGCCGTAAGGCGTTGCTCGCTGTCGCGGTGGCGGCCGGCGTGTGCGGAGCGACCGCCGCCGCCTGGTCCTACGCGGCCCCCGCCGATGACGACCGCTCCTCGGGTGCGCGTCCGGACCGCACCGCAGCTTCGGACAGCGCGGAACCGGCCGACCGGGTCGAGGTGTTCAACGTGGAGAAGGGGTGCCGCGACCGCGCCGAGGAACGCGACCAGCAGTGCAGTCTCGGTCTCGCGGTGGATCCTCTCGCCGCGTACACCGTCGACAACGTCGTGGCGACCCGGGTGTGGCACGGAGACGTCCTGTCCGTCGACTGCCGGATGCCGCAGGGCCTGCCGGTCATGGACGAGGCCGGCAGCCGGTCCACCGAGTGGTTCCGGGTCCGTCTGCCGAACGCCCCGAGCGGGACCGCCTGGCTTCCCGCCGTACGGACACGGGACCTTCCCACCGTCCCGGAGTGCGCGTGACTCAGCACAAACGGATCTCGCGTCCGTCGTTGTCCTTCGCCTCGTCGTTCCCCCAGCGCTGCAGGTAGTAAGCGGAGACATAGGCGCGCCCCTGGCCCCCGGGCGTCACCTCGTCGAGGTCGGTCAGCAGCCACCAGTGGTTGTACGAGCCGCCGGCCCGCACCTCGTCGCCCCACTTCTTGCACAGGACGTAGTTGGTGCCCTTGAGCAGGGTTCCCTGGGCGGCGCACTCCGGCCTGCTGTCGCCGACGCAGTCCACGGCGGCGTATCCGGTGGCGTCGGCGAAGGTGTCGACCCAGTACCTGTCCGGGTCACCACTTCCTCCGCAGGCATTGGTACTGGTCACACGGGGGAACGGCCCGTCGGGTGAGAGCCGGTACTCGGTGCCCTGGAGCACCGGGTTGACCATCTCGTCCGTCTCTCCGTCGTTGTCCCCGTTGGTGTCGTAGAGCTGCTCGTAGTGCAGATGTGCCGAACTCGTGCCGACCAGCCCGAGTCGTCCGAGCGTCGCCCCGGAGGCAACCTGCTGCCCGAGGCGCACGTCGATGCGGTCCATGTGCAGGTAGACCGTGAACCAGCCGCCGCCGTGGTTGATCTCCAGGCCGCCGGGCTCGAACAACTCGGTGACCGTGCCGGCGGCTGAGGCGGCGACCTGGGCACCGAGGGTCTCGCCGCCGACGCGGTACATGTCGAGTTTCTTGTCCTCCGGAGTGTGTCCCCGGTACGTCTGCAACTGCCAGGTCTGGCCGCAGCCGAACGGCAGCTTGAAATCGGGCCGGGCGGCGGGCACGGCGGCCGCTGTCGCGGGTGCCGCCGTGGTACAGAGCCCGAGCGTCATCAGCAGTGCGAGCACCGCCGCCGCCCAGCCCGAACGTGTCCCCCGTGGGAGCCGCATGGAACCTCACCCCTCTTCGGTGTCCTGTCCTCCAGGACAGTGCCGTACGAGGGCCGGGAGCGGACTCCCGCACGTTACGGAATCAGCTGGAACACCGGGTGGTCACACCGCCCTTGTCGTCGCCGGCGAGGAAGATCGCGCTGACGTAGCCGACCCCGCCCGCCCGCAACGGCAGTTCGACCCACTTGTCGTTGGTGTAGCCCTCGGCCGTGACTGTCTGGCCGACCTTCCAGCAGTTCGCGGGGTAACTCTCGTTCGCCTGCACCGTGCTGACCACGTCGCACGACGTCGACGCGCAGCCACGCACATTGGCCTGTGTCCACGCCGTGACCGTGGTCGGCCCGCCACCGCCGTCCGTGGGCTGGAAGGTGACGTCCACCCAGTCGTTGTCCGTCATGCCGAGGCCGTCCCAGAAGGTGCCGTCGGCGAGATCGATCCCTGCGGGGTTTGCGACCCTACGGCCGAACTCGTCCCGGCCGCCGTTGTAGCCGTTCTGGTACGCCGCCTGGGCCTCGGGCCTGCCCTGAGGCAGGTCGCTCCACATCTCACGGACGGAGGACGGGTTCCAGTAGTCGTCCTTGGTGTTCCAGGGGCCGACGTCCCACACGGGTGCGGTCTCGCAGCGGCCGGTACGCGGATAGCAGAGCCGCACCTGGTACTCGTGGCCGCCGTTGCTCGCCAGCATCCGGCGCGAGGGCAGGGCCACGAAGTGGTCTCGGGGCTTGATGACATGGCCGTTCGCGGTGGTGTGGCCCTCCAGTCCCTCGCGGGTCGCGAACAGTCGGTACGTGGTGGCGGCGGCGCCCACCGCGCTGCGTGCGCCGGCCGAGAGCCCGGGCTGTACGCGGTCCGCGTGGACGGTGACATCCGAGACCGAGGGGCCGGCGTCCCGGTTGCCGAGAAACGTCAGCCGGACCTGGAGCACGGAGACCGCCTCGGAGAGCACGAGCTTCCCGGCCCGGTCCGGCGTACGCCACTCCGTCCAGGTCCCGGGGTGAGCGCTGCCCCGTACCTCGGTCAACAGCCGGGTGCCGGAAGGCACTTCGGCCTGGCTGCGGAGGGTGAAGGCGCTGGCTCGGCGGCCGAGGCTCTGCACGGGCGCCGTGTAGACGGCGAAGGACGCCTCGGGCTCGGACGGAGTGCGCACACGGGCGCTCTTGACGGTGATGCTGTCGTCCGGGCGGTGTCCGATGTTGCGCTGGTCGGCGGAGGTACTGGTCAGGTCCACCCGCCAGCTGCTTCTCGGGTTCTTGTCGGCCGCGGTTTCCGCGACGGCGGTGGCCGGTGGCAGGCCTGCGAGGACAAGCAGGGCACACAGGCTTCCAAGCAGCCTGCGGGATATCGGTTTCACGTGGTTCTTCCCCCAACTGATCTTCGGGCCGCTGCGATTCAGCGCGCTACAGAGCCCTATCGGGGGTCGCGATGCGCTGTCATTCCGTAACGTTCCGGATGCCCTCCCCCGGTGTCGCACGGATACGTTCCGAGCCGTTCGGTTCAGCAGTCACACAGGAACCGGACAGCAACTGTTCGGGAACCTCTGGGAGGAAGCACTCGTGCGTCTTGGTCTGCCCGGCTTCAATCTGCGTGCCGGTCTCACGGCGGCAGCAACCCTGCTCCTGCCGCTCCTGGCGGCGGCACCCGCCGCGGCCGAAGCACCCGCCCAGCCCACCGGAGCCGCCGCCTTCGCCGCCTCGTGCCCCGCGGCCGGCACCGTCAGTCAGGGCTACAGCAGCACCCACGACGGCGTCGACATCGCCAACGCCGTCGGCACCCCCATCCACGCGGTCGGTGCCGGCGAGGTCATCGCCTCCGGTCCGGCGAGCGGCTACGGCCAGTGGATCCGCATCCTGCACTCCGACGGCACGGTGACGGAGTACGGCCACATGTACCAGCGGGACGTCTCCGTCGGCCAGCAGGTCCAGGCCGGCCAGCGCATCGCCCTCATGGGCAGCGAGGGCGAGTCCACCGGCCCGCACCTGCACCTGCGCGTCAGGATCGGCACCTCCACGACGATCCGCGGCATCGACCCCGTCCCGTATCTGCGCGACCGGGGCGTGAGCCTGCCCTGCACTCCGGGAGGCGGTGGCGGCCAGACCACGGTGACGGCATGGACGGAGGCCAACGTACGCAGCTGCGCGTCGACTTCGTGCGATGCGGTCAGCAAGGTGTACCCGAACGAGAGCTACCCGGCGAACTGCTGGGTCACCGGCCAGCTCGTGAACGCCGAGGGCATCTCCAACGACAAGTGGGTCCAACTGCCCCTGCGCGCGGGCGGCGTGGGCTACGTGAGCGCGATCTTCCTCAAGGGCGACGAGACGGGCGGCGTCAGCCGTCAGTGCGCCTGATCCGAGGCAGGTACGGAGAGTCGAGATGAAGCTGAGAGTGTTGCGGTGGCTCTGCGCCACGGTGGTGTGCGCGGGTCTGGTGGCCGCGGCCGTCCTGACCGACGGCGGCGACGGCTCGGCCGCCCAGCCGCCCCAGGCGGCGGGCCACGACCGGCTCCGAGAAGCGACGAGCGCGGAACTGGACGTCCTGCACCGGGCGGAACAGCTCCTGACCCGCGGCTGCATGGCGGAGCGGGGCTTCGCGTACTGGCCCGTTCCACGGATCCCGGCGCCGGACCACCGCACGTTCCCCTACGTGGTCGACGACGAGAAGTGGGCCGCCCGGCACGGGTACGGACGGGACATCCAGAAGCGGCTCGACGAGCAGGACCGCGACTCCCCGTCTGCGCGCTACCTCCACGGCCTGGCCAAGGAGCGCCACCAGGCCTGGGGCGTCGCCCTCGACGGCCCGTCCTCGGACCGCACGGCACTGCGGGCCGAGGTTCCCATGGGCGGCACCTTCAGCCGCAGCGACCAGGGGTGCGTGGTGGACGCCTGGCGCACCCTCTACGGCGACGTCCGCGCCTGGTACCGGTCGACCCGGATGGTCGACAACCTGCCCGGCTTCCGCATCGGGCGGGTGAGCGAGGACCCCGCCTTCAGGAAGGCCGTCCGTTCCTGGAGCGGCTGCATGAGCCGGCACGCGATCAGCGCCGAGACGCCTGCGGCGCTTCGCGGAGAACGGCTCGCCGACAAGGTCCCCGACGCCCTGTCCGAGGACATCCGCGTCGCCACCGCGGAAGCCCGCTGCGCGCACACGTCCGGCCTGGCGGCCACCGCGGCACGGCTGGACCAGAAGTACGCCGATGAGCTCTACGACGAGCACTCCAAGGCTTTCGACACGGTACGGCGCCTCCAGAAGGCCGCCCTCCCCAAGGCTCGCGACGTCGTCCGCAAAGGCTGACGTCGCGGTGAGTACAGCTATCGACAACCGAGAGGTGAACGAGAGAATGTCCAAGATCCGCACCATGCTCGTGGGTACCGTCTTCGCCGCCACCGCGGTCCTGGCCGCCCCCGGCATCGCCCAGGCAGCGCCCTGCAGCACGGGTGAGTTCTGCGCCTGGGCCGACGGCGAGGGAGAGCTGCACGCCCAGGGCAACACCGCCGACTGGCCGGACAACGTGCAGAACAAGGTGGACGAGGTCCAGAACAGCGGCACCTCGGGTGGCCGGGACGACGTCAACATCTACTACAACGAGTCGTACGCCAGCGCCTACGCCTGCCTGCCGCGCGGGGAGACCTGGAACCTGCGCGACGGCTCGAAGATCTTCAGCTGGGTGAGCAACCAGGTGGACTCGAGCAAGCGGTACCAGGGCTGGAACGCGGGCGTCCACGACAACGCCGCGTCCCACAAGTGGGTCACGGACTGCGGCCCCAACACCTGATCCGCTGCGCTGAGCAGCCCACGATCAGCACATGAAGGCAGGGCCTCTCGGCCGCTCCAGGTTGTCGAAATCAACCGGTGCGCCGGGAGGCCCTGTCGTCGTTGTCGCGTGATGTCCGCGCCTCGACTTGATAGGCAAGTGAATAGTTGCCTATCCTGGGGTCGTGGCCGACGACGTGTTCAAAGCCTTGGCCGACCCGACCCGCCGCACCATCCTCGACGAGCTCACCCAGAAGTCCGGGCAGACACTGTTCGAGATCTGCTCTCGACTGAGCATGAAGCACCAGCTCGGCATCTCCCGCCAGGCGGTCTCCCAGCACCTCGCCGTGCTGGAGGCCGCCGGGCTCGTCGAGACCAGGCGAGATGGCCGCTACAAGTTCCACGACCTGAACACGGCCCCGCTGCGGCAGATCACCGAGCGATGGCTCGCGCCCGACGCACCCGGACCAGAGAAGAGCACCCCATGAAGATCCATCTGACCAGCGTCTTCGTCGACGACCAGGCCAAGGCCGAGCGCTTCTACACCGAGATCCTCGGCTTCGTGAAGAAGCACGACGTCCCGGTGGGCGAGAAGGACCGCTGGCTGACCGTCGTCTCGCCCGACGAGCCCGACGGCACCGAACTCCTCCTCGAACCTGCCGGCCACCCCGCCGTCAAGCCCTACCGTGACACGCTCGTCGAGGACGGCATCCCGCTCGCCCAGTTCGCCGTCGAGGACGTGCAGGCGGAGTATGAGCGCCTGCGCGGCCTCGGCGTCCGCTTCACCCAGGAGCCCTTGGAGATGGGCCCCGTCACCACCGCCGTCTTCGACGACACCTGCGGCAACCTGATCCAGATCGCGACCAAGCCGCAGTAGGGGTTGCCCCCCACGTGCAGCCGACCCTGCCTGCCGGGCCGGCGGGTGCAGGCGCTTCCTCGATCCGGTGTCCGAAACGCCGCGTACCGCCTACGGTGAAGCGCGATGACACTCCTACAAGTACATGACTACGGGGGCGATGGCCCCCAACTGGTTCTCCTGCATGGATACGGACGGGCACTCACCGACTGGGACGCCACAGCCGCCCTGCTCACCGTCGGGCACCGTGTCCTCGCCGTCGACCTTCCCGGGCACGGCCGCTCTCCCGGCATCTCCCCCTGGACCATCCCCACCGTGGTGCGGCACATCGCGGACACGCTCGACGCGCATGGCGTGCCGGAGGCCGTTGTGGTGGGCCATTCCCTCGGCGGACTGGTCGCGGTCGAGTACGCCCGGGCGAATCCGGACCGTGCGCGTGCCCGGGGCGCCGTGAATCTCGACGGCTTCTGGTGGGGACCCGAGTACCCCGGCGCTGAACGGGTGAGTGAATGGCTGCTGGCGTCGGCCGGGGCCATCGCACCACCCGAGTACATCGAGACGCAGCTCAACCACTCCGCCCGGCTCGGGATTCCCGCCGACCGTGCGGAGGCCGCTACCCGCGCGGCCGTACGCCCCTTGCCCGACGGCAGGTGGCGGACGCTGCCGGAACGGAAGGATGCGCTGGGGATCCTCGACGAACTCCACAGGCTCGGCGCGCTCGGTGTCACCACATGGCTGGACGGGGTCGACTGCCCGCTGCTGCTGGTGCAGGCGGACCGTCGGCCACCCCCTGCGCCCGGCATGGAGTGGTTCGGCGAATTCAGCACCGGATTCGCACGAGAGGTCTCCGACGAGCTGGCCGCGCTCTCCCGCACCCGGTCGGCGATCAGCGTCAACCGGATCGACGCCACCCACGTCATGCACATGGAAGCCCCGGAAGCGGTGGCGACGATGGTCACCGGCTTCGTTCGAGGACTGCCCGAACTCCTGGTGCGATGACCCCGTAGGACTTTCGCGGGCACCGTCCGCCCGTCGGTGCGGACGGTGCCCGCCACGGCCTCCGACTGTGCCGAGCCCCGTTCGCCCAGATGACCGCAGCACCTCTCGGCCGGCTCTGGCGTCGGCCGAGAATTCTCAGCTCTGGCATGATCGACTGACTACCTTCTGGTGTAAGGCTGGAGCTGCCGATGGACGGGACCGGGTCGGCGCATTCCGCGCGGGTTTCCGCATACGCGGCCGTCGGGGCACGACTGTCCCTGTTGAGCGACCGTCGACTTGAAGATGCGGTGGCCGCCGCACCGAGTCTCGGCTCCGGTATCGGCGGTAGGTCCGCGGAGATGGAGATCGAGGGGATACGCGTCTTCGTCAAACGGGTCCCGCTGACTGACATCGAGTTGCAACCGGAGTGCGTGCGGTCGACCGCCAACGTGTACGAGCTTCCCCTCTTCTACCAATACGGGGTGGGGTCGGCGGGATTCGGTGCCTGGCGTGAGCTGGCGGCGCACATCATGACGACAGGCTGGGTACTGAAAGACGAGTACGCGGGTTTCCCGCTGCTCTATCACTGGCGGGTCCTGCCCGACACTCCCCCGGCCGACTTCGCTGACGGCCTCGGGGGTATTGAGGGGGCCGTCGCGCACTGGGACGGTTCGTCGGCCGTGCGCCGCCGGCTTGAGGCCATCGGAGGGTCCTCCTCCAGCCTGGTGCTCTTCCTGGAGCATGTGCCACAGACGCTCGCCGCGTGGCTCAGCGACACCCATGACGCGGCCCGGCCGGAGCCGGGAGGCGAGTCGCCCTACCGGTGGGTCGAGGATGCGCTGCGGGAAGGGACGGAGTTCATGAGCGCGCGCGGACTGGTCCACTTCGACACTCACTTCGCCAACCTGCTCACCGACGGCCGGCGGGTGTACTTCGCGGACTTCGGGCTCGCGTTGAGCCGCGACTTCGAACTCTCGGCGGAGGAAGGCGCCTTCCTCGCCGATCACCTCCTGTACGACCGCACCTACGCGCCAAGTCACCTGCTTCGCCACCACCTGCCCGACGCGGTGCGTGCCGGCACCGAACACGGGGTTTTCCTGCGCAACTGGCTGGAAGGTCACCCAGCCGTCGGCGTACCACCCGAGATCGGCGAGATCATCGACCGGCACGCCCCGCACGCACTCGTCCTGGACGACTTCCACCATCGACTGCTTACGCAGAGCAAGCGCACACCCTTTCCCACGGCTGAGGTCAAGAGGGCCTTGGCACGCGCATCACGGTCACCCTGGGAGTGAGAGCCCGTCGCACTGCACCGGGCAGCCGGCCACGGCGCTTTCAGTGGTGATCGATACCCCCGTCTCGATGAGGTGCGACATCTGCCACGACCTACTCCAGGTGGAGAGCGCTCAAACGCGGCAGTCGGCGAACCATCTCGTCTCGGTCATCGAAGTCGAAGTCCCAGGCAGGGTCCAGTTCCGGGTATCGGATGGTGAAGGCGTCGGCAGGAAGCTGCTCACCGGTCGCGATGATGTGGGCGTTCCAGGCGATGCTCAGCACCCCCTCATCCTCCAGGTCCAGGCCGTCTGCCACGGAGGCCTGCACGATGGGCAGTTCTGCGAGCGCATCCGGATCAGCAATCGTGCGTTCGAAGACCTCACGCCCCTGTGCGATCAGCCATCCGCGGAAGTAGTCGAAGCCGTCGTCGGAGCATCCGCCGTTGGTGACGTAGGCAGCAGCCCACAGTGAGTTCGTGTAGGAGTCGGCCATCAGGTCCCACAACACCTGCTGAGCGGCGACGATCTCCTCGGCGGGGCGGTTGGCCAGCAGGGAGGTCGTCCCGCGAGCGACCACTTCACTCCCGTCCGGGTCGAGCGCGTGCTCGCGGGCTGCCGCGATGAGCTGCCAGAACTGCTGTTTGTTCATGGTGGCAGAGCATGCCACCTGGTACTGACAGCGCACCGGTCCCAGGAATCGAGTATCACGCTGGACCTGCGCTGAGGCCTTCTGAGCACAGGGACTCGTGTGCGAGGTCATTTGCCATGGGCAGACTGTGGTGTCCATGACGGATCAAGAAGGAGTGAACGTGGGACGGATGAGGAGAGCTCTGGCGGTGGCGGCGCTGGCGGCGTCAGGGCTAGCGGGTGTGGGGGCGGTGCCTGCCGCCGCGTCAACCGATGTCTTGTTGCCCCACCCTGGTCCCGAGGGCTTGGTGTGGGTGCCGGAACGCACCGGAGATGGCGGTGTCGTGTCGGGGGGCGCGTGGGAAGGGCTGCCGACCGTACTCACCGTGGCCTGCGAGGGCGGCGGGCACGTGGGGGTGACGATGGAGTCGCAGCAAGGGCAGGTGGCCGCGTTCTCGGTCGATTGTCCGGCCGGAGATGCCGGGGTGGGCTCGGTAACGATGGAGGCCGGCGTGGTTCGTCCGGGATCCTTCTCTGTGGCTGTAGACGCTTCGGCCGAGTCGATCAGGTGGGCGCTGACCGTGACACAGCCGGAGTAGCCCTCTGCCGTTGCGTGGTCACCCGCCCGCGGGCGGGTGACCACGCATCGGCGCTCGGACCCGGACCCCCGGTACCTGCTTAACCCGCCCGCCAGGTCAGCGTCTTCGCGCCGTTGCCCTCGCCCTGGAACGACACCATCGCCGGCTTGTCGCCCTTCGGAAGCAGGTGGACGGTGCACAAGGTCAGCGCGGAGTTCGGCTCGAGGCGGGTGTTGGGGATGCTGCCCCGGCATTCGTCGATGCCCTCGCCCGCCCCGGTGTTGGAGAAGGAGAGGTCGAGCAGCGCCAAGGGCTGGACATCGCGGCCGCCGGCGCTGCGCAGGCTGACGCCGTCGTCCATGGTCGGCAGGAGCTTCTCCGTACCGGCGTTGCGGTACGCCAGGGTCACGTACCAGGGCACCATGTTCTTCTGGGTGTCGCTCAGTTCGTAGTCGCCCAGGTCCTTGAGGCTCCCGGCGCGCACGCTCTTCGGGGTGACACGGATCGGCACGGCGCCGGACTTGGTGGTGACGTTCTCGTAGGTCGAGTCGGCGGTCGTGCCCGCGGCCAGCAACCGGCCCCCGTTGTCATCGCCCTTGCCGTCGCCGACCTTCCACAGAAGGGTGTCACCGGCCTCGTCGGCGTACGCGACCGCGGCGGGCTCGTGCCCCTTGGGAACCAGCACCAGCCGACAGACCTTCGCCGTGGCGCCGGCCGCCACAGAGGCGGGACCTGCCTTGTCACAGTTGTCAGGAAGGGAGGAACTCGATCCGGTGGCAAGGGAGTTGGAGTTCCACAGGAAGACCGCCTTGCCGGGCGTTCCGTCTGCGAGGGTGACCGTGAAGTTCGCCTCCGGGTCCGGCTGTTCCAAGGGCGCCGAGCCGGTGTTGGTGTAGGAGACGGTCAGGTAGTACGGGACCATCCCCTTCAGGTCCGCGTCCAGCTGTACGCCTTCCAGGTCCGCCGCCGTCCCGCGCGCGAGTCGGCTGGGCGCGAGCCTCAGCTGATGCGTCGCACTCCGGTCGGACCACGTCGCCTTCCGCGCCGTCGACTCGACCGGTAGTGCCGTGGCCGCTTTGCTCGTTCCCTTGCCGGAACCCGAGCCCGTCCCCCCGCCGGAACCGGCCGAGTCCGAGCCGCCCGACCCGCACGCCGTGACGACCAGCGCGAGCACGCCAGTCCCCGCGATGCCGGCCAAAGTTCTGCGCGTCCGCATGTACATCCCCGTGAATTCTCGTTGTTCCGTTCGCAACGCGATCAGCTTACTTGTGCAGAGATCGGCCAACGGTCGCCCCAGGTTCTGTGTGACAGATGATCACCACCGGACAACCCCGTGACCCGATCAATGGCCTTGCCGCGGTGGTGCGGGGCCAGCGATGCTGGGCTGATGCCAGGACAGCGGAAGAGGAAACGTCAGCAGCAGGACGCGGGGCAGCGGGCTGCCATGCGCACGGATCCCGCCACGGGTCACTGGCAGGTGATCTTCGAGACCCGGAACGAGTCGGAGTGGCACGCTCACCTGCGGCGCCTGCGTGCCGGGGCGAAGGAAATCGACTGGGCGACGACTCGGATCGACACCCTCTGCGGACGTCTGGTGCACCCGACCACCTACCGGCTCAGTCGCTTCGTTCCTGGCCCTGCGCGCGATCCCAGCGGAGACCACCCTGGAGGCGGAATGCCCGCCACAGACCCGCACGCCGCGGAGACCCACACTCGAGCGGCAGGTCAGGCTTAGGGGTCTTAGCCACGGCGGCCCCTCTATGCGATCGTTCGCCCATGAGTAGCGACTACGACCGCATCCGCGCCGGCATCGAGTTCATGACCGCCTACGTGTCAGGAGATGACCTGCTGTCGGAGTACGTCGCCGAACGGCGACGCGAGGACCCCATGGCGACCGAGGCCCTCATGGACGGTACCGCCGCCCTGTGCGCGCAACTGCTGCGCACGATGGCCCGGATGACCGGGAAGAGCGAGCACGACATCCTGCAGGAGCTTGCCCGTGGGACCCACCGGCATGAACAGCAGTCCGGCGACTGACACGCTCCGAACAGCCGGCGGAGTGACCTGACGCCGGCCGCAGTTCCGGCCGGGTTTCCGTCTCCTCGGTCATCCGCCGGCCGGAGCGCTTGTCGGTGTGTCCCGTCATGGTGCCGTCAGCCTTCCGCCCGGAGGCGTGTGGCCTGCAGCGTTCCCAAGCCGTGAGAAGTGACCGGGTGGCCTGGGACAGCGCGTTCATAGGAGCGCGACACCAGGGGCGGCCAGGCATCGTCGCTGTAGGCATGGAGGTGGGCCGTGTCGATGCCAGACCGCATCCCCTGGTACGGGGCTGGAGTCCGTCAGGGCGGCATTGGGACACATGGCAACTCGCTTAGGGGTCCTTTCACTATGCCCGTCCGGATCACTGTCAGCGCGTCCACGCGTTCGACGCGAAGCCCGAGACCATAACGGAGTCCGCCCAGGACCTGTTCTGAGTTGAGGTCACGGGAGGGCTGGAAGGCTGCGTAACCAGAGGGTGGACCCGCGCAGGTGGAGTCCTGCGGCATAGCTCTCGGGTGTCTTGTCATAGCGGGTGGCCAGCCCTGAGGCGGCCTTCGAGACGCACGCCGTGTCGCCGGTGCACGCGGAGGTCACCAAACGCCTCCGCGGACTCTGCGTCGCGGGGACGGAGGCGTACCGGCTCGACCTGGTCGCCGGGAAGGGTCTCCCGCGGCCCCTGGAGACAACTACGCGTCCCGCCCGTCAGGCGCCGCAGGCCCCGTTTCCGCCGAGGCTGATCATGGCGCGGTACAGCTGCTCCTCGGTGAGCGGCGGCGCCGGTAGCGGGTGGGCGCGGTCGGTTCGGAAGCCGTCGAGCAGAAGGTAAAGGTGGCGGCGCCAGGCGTCCGGGGCGATGGCGTGGGTGGCCTCGGTGACGCGGCTGTGCGACCAGATGACGAAGGCAAGGTCCTCGGGGGTGAGGTCGGGGCGCAGGCTGCCCTGCTCCTGCGCACGCTCGACGATGTGTACACCGAGTTCGCGGATGCGGGTCTGGACGCCCGCCAGGCAGGCGCTCTCCGGCAGCCGCATGGAGGCCAGGTCGTTGAACCCCCGGTCCTGTGACTGGAGTTCGCACATGGTCTCCAGGAAGTGGCACAGCCCCGCCCAGGCGTCATCCATGGTGACGGCCTTCTCGGCGGCCTCCCGCCAGGCGGCCAGCTTCTCGGCGAAGGTCGCCTGCACCAGGTCCAGCCGGGTGGGGAAGTGCCGGTACAGCGTGCCGATGGCCAGCCCGGCTCGCTTGGCCACCTGCTCCAGAGGCGCCTCCAGGCCCTGCTCGGCGAAGCAGGAGCGGGCCGCGGTGAGCAGGGCCTCGCGATTGCGCTGCGCGTCGCGCCGCAGGGGGCGGACAGGGGCCGGGTTCCCGGCGGAGGCGGACGGAGGGTCGATGGCCATGTCACTCAGGCTACCAACCGGAGGAGTGCCTCATGTTCTCTGCTACGCTCCAGAACATGAGGCTACCCTCGACTTTCAGTCCTGGCCGCTGTCGTGGCGGGAGATGCCCCTCATCCGTCCAGCCCGTCCGACCACAGGAGCACCACCCATGCCCGTCATCGCCGTCATCGGGGCAGGCCCAGGCCTGGGCCTGTCCATCGCCCGCCGCTTCGGAAGGGAGGGTTTCCAGGTCGCCCTGGTCTCCCGGACCCAGGACAAGCTCGACGCGCTCGCCGCGCGGCTCGCCGAGGAGGGCATCGAGGCCGCGGGCTCCGCCGCGGACGTGACGCGTCCCGACTCGCTGCAGTCGGCGCTCGCCGCGGTCGCCGACCGGTTCGGGGCCGTCGATGTACTGGAGTACTCGCCCGCCGACCCCACGTTCGCCGGTGCCGCCGCCGTCGACGCCACGGCGCAGGACCTCCACAAGCAGCTCGACTACTACCTGTACGGAGCGGTTGCCGCGGTCCGTCAGGTGCTGCCCGCCATGCTCGAACGCGGCAGTGGAACGCTGCTGTTCTCCACGGGCGCCTCCTCGGTCCGGCCGCGGGGCGGCGCGTTCGGCAGCGTCGGCGTCGCGGCGGCGGCCCTGCGCAACTACGCCATGGCCCTGGGCGTCGACCTCGCCGAGCGCGGGGTGCACGCCGCGCACGTGGCGATCGGGGTGTTCATCGGCAGCGGTCCCGGCACCGAGCCCGAGACCATCGCCGAGCACTACTGGGACGCGTACACCAAGCGCGACCAGGCCGAGATCGTCCACACCGTCCCCGGCGGCATCAGGTGAGCACCTCCGGCACGCCCGCGGCGAACACGGCCAGGCCACCCTTGGTGAAGATCTTCCGAGCCGCCAACAAGGTCGTACGGCCGCTGCTCGCCTCCCGCTTCCACAAGCCGCTGAGCGGGCGCCTGATGCTGCTCACGTACCAGGGGCACAGGACGGGTCGCCAATTCACGGTCCCCATCGGCTACTTCGACTGGGATCCCGGCACGGTGCTCGCCATGTCCTCCCAGCTCGGCTGGATCCCCAGCATGCGCGAAGGGTCCGCCGTCCGGCTGCGCATCCGGGGCCAGGACCACGCCGCCGTCCCGACGGTAGTCGAGGACCCCGAGGAAGTCGCCGCCCTGCTGGGTGAGTTCGGCCGGCGCAAAGGGCCCAAGGCCGCCAAGGGGCTGATGCTCGGGCTCCCAAGCGACCGGCAGCCCACCGACGACGAGCTACGCACGGCCGCCGCGAAGACCCGCTTGGTCTGCTTCCGGATGGAGCCCGAGCGGCCGGGCCGGTAGCACTCGACCGGCTGATGCGGTCGACGGAGGCCCTTCCCGCCCGCAAGCACTCCAACTATGAGCGCCAGGAGCGGATCATCACCGAGGCCCTGGCCGAACGCTGGCTGGGCCGGTCGTGCAGCCCTTGCTCGCCTTCTGCCCGCCAGCGGCGGACCCACTTGTGGGCCGTGGCGCGCGAGATGCCCATCTCGGGCGCGACATGCGCGATGGGGCGACCTGCGCAGACACGTTCGACCAGCAGCCGCCTGCCGTGAACGGTCAGCCGGGCATTACGGTGGGACACGAAGACCTCCGTGCGGTGCAGTCCTAGACAGCTCCACCACACCGGAGGTCTTCGCCATGATCAAGCCCGGCGACTGTCAACAACGCTCGTGATCAATACACCTAGCAGCCCGCCTCGACGCCGCTGTCCACGAACGAGTCGATGTTGATCGAGTAGCCGGCCCCGGTGGTGAGGTCGGGGCGGCTTCCGTGTCCGTCCTCCGCGAGGAGCTCGGCGGTGAGGAAAACGATCTGCAGGACCATTTCCTCTCTGGTGAAGCACAGGTCGTCGGGCAGGGCTTCAGGGCCCGGCTTCCACCCGTCCCGTACCGCCGCCGCCCGGTAGTGCGCGGCGACTTCGGCCTGCGAGCCGGGGAAGGCGTACGTCCGGCCGGCATAGACCGAGACATCGCCGCTGTCCGCCCAGCAGCCGGCGTCAACCTCCTCGAAGCCCCGGGCGACCGTGGCCAGGGCGGGGCGGGAGTCGAGGATGTCGAGCGCCGCCACCTCCTTCACCCGGTCTTCGGTCCCCTCGCAGTCCTTGGTGAGTTCCAGCAGCGCGCAGCCGGTGAGCGTTCCGGCCGCGAGAGCGGTCGACAGGAGCAGGACTGTCGGGCGGGCTGTCGGGCGGGTGGTACCTGTCCGCAGAGGCAAAGCGGGCTCCAGGTGAAGGCCGGGGCGGAGGGAGGCGGGGATCCGCCCGACAGAAGAGTTGCCGGTGCCCGCTCCGGAGTGGGCACCGCCCAGTTCTACCAAGCAACCGTCGCCCGCGCATCGTTCAGCCGGTTCTGGTGACGGACACCGACCTCCACAGCCGTGGACCGAGGCGTGATCTGTGGGAGCGCGTGACCTGCGGGAAGGGGCCCTAGTCCTTGATGGCGGGTTCCGACGCGACGCCCGGACGCGTCCCTGGGGCGGCCGGCTGCCGTGCCTCACGCCTGCCCAGCGCCACCAGGGTCAGGGTCACGGTGACCGATCCGGCCGCCATCAGCGTCATCGCCGTGGCCGGGGAGGTCAGTTGGGCCAGCGTGCCCGCGAGGACGGCGCCGACGCCCTGCAGGGCGGCCATGCCGGTGGCGTGCAGGCCGAGGGCCTGGCCCGCGAGGTCGTCGGGGGTGAGGGACATGAGGCGTTCCTGCAGGACCAGGCTCGCGGCGAAGCCGACGGAGGCGACGGTGACCGCCACGGCTGACAGCGCCACTCCCGGCCGTAGGACGAAGAACAGGTACGGAGCCGCCAGCAGCAGGCGTAGCGGGGTCGCGAGACGGGTGCGCACCGCGGGCGGTACCAGGCGGCCCACCGCCATGTCGCCCACGAACATGCCCAGCGCCCCGAACGCGTACAGCGTGCCGGCGGCTTGGGGGGCGTAGGAGACGTAGAGCGAATCGCCGCCGACGATCAGGCCGTTGGGGACCCACAGGCCCAGGTAGGTCAGGCGGCGTGGGCGTGAGGACCACAGGAGGGCGTTGGTGCGCCAGGTCGCCGAGACGGACGGGCGGCCGGAGGAACGTGGTGGGCGGGCCGTGAGCCCCAGGCGGGTGACGATGGCCGACATCAGGTACAGCGCCGCCGCGAGGAGCAGGCAGGTCCGTGGGGACAGGAGCGTCAGCAGTGCGCCGCCCGTCGCGAAACCGGCCATCTGTGTCAGGCCCCAGAGCATGTTGGACACCGAACGGCCCAGGACATAGCCCTCCTTGGACAGGATGTCGTTCAGCAGGCCCCCGCGCACTCCCCCGCCCAGCGATGCGACCAGGCCCTGCAGGAGTACGACGGCGAAGACCCCCCAGACCGGCAGGCCGGGCAGCGCCAGGACCGCCGTGCCGACCGCGAAGACGAGGGCGAGGCCGGACAGGCTCGCGCGCGGGGGCAGACGGTCGGCGCCCGAGAGCAGGAACGCGCCTCCCAGCAACTGCGCCAGCTGCGGGCCGAACATGCTCACCGCCGACAGGAACGGGGAGCCGGTGGCCCGGAAGACCAGCGTGGCGAGGGCCAGGCCGCCGATCGTCTGGGCCGCGGCGAAGGCGGCGAAGGAGAGCAGATACGGGGTGAACTCCGGGGTGCGGAACAGGGATCGGTAGCTGCGCATGGGTCGAAGTATCGGAGCGGCCCAGCGGCCGTGTTTACTGTTTCGCCGACACGCGAAAGGTCGTACGCATGGGCTTGTGGCAGATCGACACCGACACCCTCGCCCGCAGTCGGTTCGTGCTCTCGCCGTTCGCCGAGACCTTCGCGAGCCTGAAACTGCTGCACGCGGGGACCGGCGCCCATCCCGGCGAGGAGGCCTGGCTGCGCGCCCATCTGCCGGGCTACCGCGCGCGCCTCGCCGCCGACCCGGTGGCCGCGCTGCTCGTGCAGGCGGCACTCGGCACGTCCTGGATCGCCGACTTCTTCTGCCCCACCTCGTGCGTCGGGGAGCGCTTCGAGGAGACCGTGGCCCGGGTACGGGCGGCCGGGGCCGGGGAGGCGCGGGCCAACCTCCGCGTGTCCCTCCGGGGCCCGCTCCCCGCCGCCCTGGAGCGGGACGACCTGCCCGAGCGGGCGACCGCGCTCCTGACCCACGTCTGGGAGGAGACC
The DNA here is from genome assembly GCF_055578365.1 of Streptomyces sp. NPDC033131. NCBI lineage: Bacteria > Bacillati > Actinomycetota > Actinomycetes > Kitasatosporales > Streptomycetaceae > Streptomyces > Streptomyces sp. NPDC033131. The sequence goes on along the minus strand of NZ_JBVIPA010000026.1, from coordinate 70,737 downwards.
GTACGGCCCTACTGGGAGCGCCGACGGCGCGTTCTGGAGGCCGACGTCGTCGCGCGGACCGCGCGGGTGGGCCAGGGAGGCTGGGCGGCCCTGCTGGACGAGCTGCGGCCGTGGACGCGGTGGCTCGGGGAGAACCGGTTCCAGGTCAACCCGCACCCGTATCCCCCGCGGGAGGTCGCCGCCGGAGCCCAGCTGCTGTTCATGCCGGTGACGACGGGGGCCGGGTGGGTCTCGTGGGAGGGCCGGGAGCGGTACGCCGTCGTCTACCCGTGTCTCGGTGTGCTCGCCGAGGACCACGACCGGCGGCCCGTCCCGGCCGGGCTCGGGGCGCTCATCGGGACCTCACGGGCCGGATTGCTGGTGCTGCTCGGGACTCCCATGAGCACGACGCAGCTGGTCGCCGTGACGGGGCAGGGGCTGGGGTCGGTCGGGCGGCATCTGCGGGTGCTGCTGGACTCCGGGCTGGTAGGGCGGCGACGGGCCGGGCGGTCGGTGCTGTACGTGCGGACGGCGGCCGGCGAGGTGCTCGTGGAGGCGTCGGGAGCCGGCGCCGGAGGCCGGTGACCCGTAGGGCCGGAGTCGGGGCTGCCCCACGTCCAACCGTCGCCCTCGGAGTCGTGGAATCCCTGACCGCCCGCACGGCCTTCGCCCTCACTGCCCACCAACTCGCGGCCGTCGCCCGCACGTCGGTCGAGTCGTCCGGCGCCCCACGCGACCTGATCGGCGATGCCGTCCAGCGGATCGACGCCTGGCTGCATGCGGAGTTCACCGTCGCCGACCCTGTCGGGGACCATCGACGTCTGAGCCGACATCCAGCAGCGTCGGCCGCGTCGGACCCCGGCACTCCGACCAGGCCGCCGGGCAGGTCGCCCGCGCAGCTGCGGTCTCGGCCCGTACGAGTTCAGCGGCAACCTCGTTTCCCGGCCGGTTTCTTCGGCGGGTCGTTCGATGAGGATGGATACAGCGGACCTCTTCGGTCCTAGGATCGGACCATGAGCAGGACCGACCGCGCCAGCCGGGTGATCGCGGCTCCACCGACGACCGTCTACGGCGCACTCCTCGACCGGGAATCGCTCGAGGCCTGGCTACCGCCGGACGGTATGAGCGGGCGGATCGAGCGGTGGGATCCCCGGCCCGGTGGCGGGTTCCGGATGGTCCTCACCTACCTCGACCCCACCGGCAGCCCCGGCAAGTCCTCGGAAGCGACGGATGTCGTCGACGTCGGTTTCGCGGACCTGGTGCCACCGGAGCGCGTGGTGCAGCGGGCGGTGTTCGAGGCAGACGACCCGTCGTACGCGGGCACCATGACGATGACCTGGTACCTCGCTGCCGCCGGAGACGGGACCGAGGTGACCGTCACCGCCACCGACGTGCCACCCGGCATCGACCAGGCGGCCCACGAAGCCGGCATCGCCTCCTCGCTGGCCAACCTGGCGTCGTACATCGAAGCAGCCCGCTGACCCGAGCCGGCCGCGCGACAGGGCCCCGTTCCGACGCAGGGTGCGCAGCGGGCCCGGCTCAGAGGTGTCCGACGTACGTGGTACGAAGTCGGACGGGAAGGTTCACCGGGCAACCGGACACCAGGCAACCGCACGACAAGGGAGCGTCCAGGCCATGGGAACCGCTGTCCACGTCCCCCAAACCCGGGACATGATCGGAGAAGAGCTCTCCGGCGACGAAGCGTTCACCGCGCTGCGGCACTACGGAGGGCTGCGGCTGCTGACCGATTCCTTCGTCCGGTTCCGTTACGCGGACGGCTTCACCAACGCACGCGCGCTCGCCTTCCAGGTGGTGCTCGGTCTGGTGCCCTGCACCGTGGCGCTCGTCGGGCTGGCCACCTCGGTGCACACGGAGGGGGCGGGCCGGATCATCGAGCTCACCCTCGGGCGGATCGTGCCGGGTGCGAGCGCGGACGTCGTCGAGGACGCCTTCGACGGCACCCGGCGCACCGCCGACGGCGACGTGTGGAGCACGCTCGCCCTCTGGCTCGGTCTGGCCTTCGCGCTGCTGAATCTCGCTTCGGCCATGGGGCAGATCGAGCGCGGCGCCAACCGCATCTACGGCATCGAGCGCGACCGTCCCTTTCCTCGCAAGTACGCCAGGGCGCTGGTCCTGGCGCTCTCGGCGGGGCTTCCCCTGGTGCTGGGCTTCGTCGTGCTCGTCGCCGGTGAGGCCGTCGGCGCAGCGGTCGCGGAATCCGCCGGCCGGGAGGACGGCGGGCCTTCGTGGTGGGGCGTGCTCGACATCCCGGTGGGACTCGCGCTGGCCTGGGTGGCCTCCGCCGTGATCTTCCGGTGGTCGCCCCGCCGCGTGCAGCCGGGCTACACCTGGCTGGCCTTCGGCTCGGCCATGCACCTCCTGCTGTGGGTCTCGGCCACATGGCTGCTCGCGCTCTATGTCGAGAAGAGCGGTGCCTTCGGCGCCGTGTACGGGCCGCTCACCGCTTTCATCGCACTGCTGCTGTGGGCCAACCTCACGGCCGTCGCGCTCTTTCTCGGCATCGCGTTCGCCGCCCAGCTCGAAGCGGCCCGTGCCGGCATCGAAGCGCCCGTGCGTCCGGATCCCGGCCCGGGTGCGTGATGCGTCCTTCTCCCGTCCGGGTGGGGACGCCCCACTGGGCCGTCCTCCGTGGCCGGCTCGGGACGGCGGATCCGCCCTCAGGCGCTGAGGGCGGCGCGCCTGATCGCGTCGAGCGCGCGCGTCACGTCGTCGTCGGTCGTCGACCAGTTGCTCACCGAGATCCGCATGACGCGCCGGCCTTTCCAGGTGGAACCGCTGATCCACGCCGTGCCGTCGTCGAGCAGCCGGGTGAGTACCCGTTCCGTGCGCTCGTCGTCGCCGAACTCGGCGCAGACCTGGGTGAACACCACGTCGTTGAGGACTGTCGCGCCGTCGATCCCGGCGATGCCCGTGGCGAACGCGGAGGCGTGTCGGCACAGCCGCTCGACGAGGCCGGCCACACCTGACCGGCCGAGGGACCTGAGTGCTGCCCACACGGTGAACGCCCTGCCGCGCCTGGAGAGCTCGGGGACCTTGTCGATGGGGTCGCCGTGTGCGTCCTGGATGAGGTAGTCGCCGTGCAGGCCCATCGCCGCCCGGATCGCGGACGGGTCGCGCACGACGGCGAGGCCGCAGTCGTAGGGGACGTTCAGGGTCTTGTGGGCATCCGTCGCCCAGGAGTCGGCGTTCGCGCAGCCCGCCGTCAGGTGGGCGTGGATCGGGGAGGCGGCCGCCCACAGTCCGAAGGCGCCGTCGACATGCACCCATGCATGCGCCTCTCGAGCGGCACGGATCGCCTCGACGAAGGGATCGAAGGCGCCGGAGTGGATGTCTCCGGCCTGAAGGATCACGATCGTGGGGTCCTGGCCGCCGGCCGCCAGGGTGTGCCGAAGGGCCTCGGGCTCGATGCGTCCTTGATCGTCCGCCTTCACCGGTTCGGGTCTGCCCAGTCCCAGGTAGCGCAGCGTCAGGTCGATGGCCATGTGCCGGCTCTCGCCGACGACGACGCGTACGGCCGGGCCGCCTGCGAGTCCGTCGCGGGCGATGTCCCGGCCGACGCGCCGCAGCACCGCGTCGCGCCCGGCGGCGAGACAGGTGAAGTTCGCCATCGTGGCACCAGTGGTGTAGCCCACGGCGCTGCCGCTGGGCAGGCCGAGCACATCGAGCAGCCACGCGCTCGCGATGTCCTCCGCCGCCGTGTACGCGGGCGAGACGGCACGCATCACGCAGTTCTGATCCCAGGCACTGACCAGCCAGTCCGTGGCCAGCGCGGCTGGCTCGGTGCCGCCGACCACGAAGCCGTAGAAGCGGCCGCTGGGAAACGCGGTCAGCCCCGGTTCACAGGCCGTGACCAGCAGGTCGACGACGTCGGCGGGCGCGCTGGGAGCGTCGGGCAGCTCGGCACCGAGCGCGCGCACGATCTCGTCGACCGAGGCGCGGGCGGGAACCCGGCGGTCGGACAGGCTCGCCAGCCAGCGGATGGCATGGCCGTATGCCTGGCGGAGCGCCGTCTCGCGCTCGTCCATACCTCGGACTATGGGACAGTCGCCGCGACGGCGCAAGCCGCGATGTGCTCGACCGCTCCCCCGGCCTGAATCCATCACCGAACAGCAGCGGAATGCATGCTTCACACATCCGGCGACGGCTCCCGCGTGGCTTCGGGCCGGACGCGTGCCCGGGAACGGGAACGGGAACGGGAACGGGAACGGCCTAGACCGGTTGCCGGATGCTCTCGATGATGCGGGCGAAGCCCTCCTCTCCATGGCCCGCGTCGATCTGGCGTTGGATGAGCCGCTGGACCGTGGCGAGCAGCTCGGTGCTGATGCCCTGGTCGGAACTGGCGGCCAGGAGATGACCGAGGTCGGAGAACCGGAGGCTCTGTTGCCCTTCGACGGTGTAGTCCCCACCGTCGATGACTTCGGCGAAGCCTTCGAAGGCGCTGGTCATGGCAGTCAGCCAAGGTGTGGCCCGAGCGGCGAACTCGCCCGCCGTCACTCCCGCCGGGGCGACCATGGCGGCGCCGTGCATGAATCCGGCGAACATGACGTACATACCCGCGAGCAGGGCGAGGTCGTACAGGGACGCCAGTCCGGCATCCTCACCGAAGTAGGTGCTGGTTCCCCACAGGTCGAGCAGCGGCTTGTTCTCGCTGAAGACCTCGGCGGATCCGCTGTAGAGGATCGATGCCCCCGGCTGGCCGATCATGTGCGGTACGGCCATGATGCCGCCGTCCAGATACGCGGTCCCGGCCTGGGCGGCCCAGGCGGCCAGCTCCCGCGACTGGGCCGGTGACGTCGTGGTCACGTTGACCAGGGTTCGTCCGGCCAGCTCCTCGGAGAGCGGATCGAGCACCTCGTGGACCGACGCGTGGTCCAGCAGGCATACGATCACCAAGCGGCTGGAGCGGACCGCGTCGCCGGCCGTGGCAGCGGCCTTGGCGCCCCGCGCGACGAGGTCGTCCGCTTTCCCCGGTGAGCGGTTCCAGACCGTGGTCGCGTATCCGGCCTTCACCAGGGCGCCCGCGAGAGCGCCGCCCATCGCCCCGAGCCCGAGAACACTCACGTGGACGCCGTTGTTGGTTGTCATTTCTGGGATTCCCCCTCGTGTTCGTCGTTCGACTGAATCCTCTCCGCCGCCGATAGGGTTGACCAGTACGGACTAATTAGTGAGGTACTCACTCGTGGGTAAGCACGTCTCGGAGGGTGAATGGCGACATCAGCACGACGTGGTCCCTACTTCTGCGGCATCGACGCGGCGATGGACGTGGTCGCCGGCAAGTGGAAGTCGCTGATCCTCTGGGAGTTGAGCCACCACGGGACCCGCCGGTTCGCCGAGCTTCGACGCGGTCTGCCGGGCGTCAGCGAGAAGATGCTGATTCAGCATCTTCGGGAGATGGAACAAGACGGGCTCGTGCATCGTGAGGTGTACCGGGAAGTGCCACCGAAGGTCGAGTACTCGTTGACGGAGCACGGCGTCTCGCTCAACGCGGCCCTGGCCTCACTGGGAGAATGGGGCAGTGACCGCATGCGGCGCATCGGAGCCGAGAAGGTCTCCGCCGACCAGGGGTAGGGACGGGAGACGTTGATCGTCGCCGTCGCCCGCAGTCGACTCCGCGGGACTGCCTCGGCTGCTCGCCTTCCCGGCCCGACCGCGCTGGAACAGGCCCGCTCCGCAGGCGAGTTCACCCCGCAGGGTGCGCAGTACGACAGCGCCGGTGGCGATGCCGGCGAGAACCAACCGGGCCGGGCCGTACGGCGGTCGTCATCACCCTGTTGCGCCCTCACGTCCACACCGGTCGTGGGGCCCGCCGGCGACGTCCGGTGCGAGGGTCAGCCCGTCGGCCAGAGAGGCATGTCTGCGTGCCGGACCCGGTATCCACCCTTCGTGACAGGTGCGAAGGCGGCGGGTGCCATGCACGAATTCACCGAATCCATGTGTGTGTCGGCGCCGATCGTCCAATTCACCCCGTCGTCCCAGGAGAATCCCACCCGGTCCCGGGACATCCTCCCGGGCTTGTCCACGTCGCCGTCATGAACACTGAACCCCAGTCGCTGTCCCAGCCATTTCGGACCCCCGGCGCTCACCTCTGTGATGACCGCGGTCAGGGTGGCGCTGCCGGGCGCGGTGGCCGGACAGTCGACCGTACCTTCGGCGGTGAGGTGATGTTCCGCTCCGCAGAGAAATGAGAGATCTTCACCGTTCCGTGCGCGTCGGTCGGCAGTCCGCTGGGTACGCCGGGGATCGGTCGGCTGAAGGGTGCGGCTTGAGCGTCGAACGTCAGCGAGCGGAGGTCGGCGTCCTCCATGTACGGCAGACGGAACGCAGCGGACCCGGTGACGCTCGCCTGTACCGGCCGCTCTTGCGGGCTGTTGGACGCTGCTGTGGCACCGGTGGCCGCGGTGGCCGCGGCCGCCACCGCGACGACCATGGCCAAGGAAGCGGCCTTTCGGTTGCGGAGCAGGGAACTCACAGAAAACATGGGGCCTCCAGTCGGCTGGTGCGGGAGGGCGGAGGATGTCCTGCCCCTCGCACCCATCCTCTGGCCGGCGCATGTCGAGTGCGTCACCCCGTAGAAGCGGCCGTCCATGGTGCTGAGGTCGTACGGCCACGGTACGCGTGCGCCCAGAGGCTGATCCGGTGCGCGGATGTCAGGAGACGATGGACACGATCTGGCAGGCGGCTGCGGCAATCCGACGCTCTCGCTGATGCGGGCCTGGGCGGGGGCGGAGTGCCAGGCCGATTCCGCGGGTGCAGAGTCACCAGGCGGTCTCCGGATCCAGCCGCACTGATGCGGCCGGTCGCTGGCTGCTTGGGCCGGCGACCAGCGGTCCGCGGTGGCGGTCATGGTCCACGTGCCGACGGCCGGCTCACCGATGGCCATCTGGAGTTGTGTCCCGGCGGGTGCCTGCGGCTACCGAAGGGTATGGGGCAAGGCCCGCATGAAGGTGTCCAGGACTGCGGACAGAGCCCTCGGCTCCGGGTCGGTGTCCCGGCCGTGGCGTGGCGGATCTCCTGTCGGTGGGTCCAGTACTCGGTGAACTCTTGGGCCTCTCCAGCCACTTGGGCGCCGGTCGGCCCCTGCCCGGCGTCGCTGTCCGAGTCGCCCAGCGTGTCCGCGCCTCGGCCGCCGCGATCTGGCGAGGCCACCGCAGGAGTCACCCCTGGGGACGGAGACCGCCCCCAGGGTGGCACGTCACGCGCGCACCAGGGCCTGGACGTACGGCACCAGCCGGACGGGGCCCGTGAGCCCGTACGCCTGGCGGGCAGTGGTGCCGAAGACGGCCGGCTGGGCGACGCGGAGGCGGTTGATGAGCGGGGTCGCCACCTCGACCTCGATCACGTTGCCACCGCGCCGCAGGCTCCCGCCCAGGTCGACAACCGGGTGGAGTCGGTCGGCGGGGGCCAGCCGGGTGCCGTTGACCGTGACCCGGAAGGTGTCGCTGACCTGGCCGAGTTCGAGGTACGCGCCGTGGGACGAGGTCCATGCGGAGGGCAGGACGACGGTGGTGCGGTAGCGGCCGATGCCGGCGGAGTCGGCCAGTTCGGGGATCTGCGACCAGGGCCGCAGGGTGTCGAGGGTGAGCGTGCGGCGGACGATGTCGGTGCTGGTCGTGTCGGCGCCGGGGTACCAGTCCTCGACGTCGAGCTGCCAGCGGTCCGGTGTGACGGGGTCGGGCACGGCGGGCACCTTGGTGGTCACCGAACGGCCCCGGGAGAGGCGGGTGGTGTAGGTGCCCGGTACCGAGACACGCACGGCCAGGCCGCGGTCGGTGAACAGCACGTGGTCGGCGTCGCCGGACACGGCGTGCGGGCTGTTGCCGTGTCGGTCGCCGAAGAGTCCCGGTCTGCCGAGCGCGACGACCGTGGCCTGGCCGGGGCCCAGGGTGACGCGCACGGTGATGGTGTCGCCGACCTCGGTGTAGCGGCCTATGCGGGTCGCCTCGCCCGTCCACGGATCGAGCTGGTAGGGCACGGTGGCGCCGCGCCTGGTGCGGTGCAGGGTGACGTCGTGGTCGATGGTGGCGACGGGCGGCTTGACGGTCTCGGCGTGTTTTCCGTTGCAGAGGTAGTAGAAGTCGGTGTCGCCGCTGACCCGGTGGTTGTTGAGGAGCGTGGAGGGCGCGGCGTGGAGCACGTCCGGGGTGACGCCGAGGGCGGTGAGGGCGTCCCCGACGGCGGTCTTGTCGGTGACGGTGACGACGTTCGGCAGGGCGAGGAGATCGGCGAGGACGCCGCGCAGCCGTACCGTCTCGTCCCGGTCGGGCACGCCTGGCGTGAGTGCCTGGTCGAAGGTGCCGAGCAGCACCATGGGCAGTCCGGCGCGGGCCAGTTCCAGCAGCTTGCGTGCGTCGGTCAGGGCGAGGGTCGGAGTGGAGCCGTAGAAGAAGTCCCCCTCGACGAACAGGGCCTTGTAGGCGGGGCCGTCCGGGGCGAGGCGGCCGCCGCAGACGCGGGCGGCAGGCAGGTCGAGGAGCGGTCCGCTGAGGAACTGGTGGGTCCAGCCGAGCGGCACGCCGGTCGCGGTGAACCAGGAGGCGCCGATGCCGGTGGCTGTGTAGCCGGTCTGGCGGAAGACGGCGACGTCGGCGCGCGGGGTGCCGGTCTGCAGGACCTGGTGGACGCGGCCGAGACAGCCGGTGATGTCCTCGGCGTGCCGCCAGGTGGGCTGCCGGGGTCCCCAGGACTCGCCGTAGCCGGCCGCACCGTTGTAGGGGCTGAAGGCGGCGAAGCCGGGCCAGCTCACCCCGGGGGCGGTGGCGTACGAGAATCCGTGCACGACGGTCTGGTTGACGCCGGCCGCGTAGGCGCCGCCCATGGTGCGCAGGAACCTGTCCCATGTCGTGCTGTACGCGGAGCCGTTGTAGGCGCCCGACTCGCAGGACAGCACGGTGTGGCCTGCCATGTCGCGACCGCCGGCCAGGCAGCGGTAGTCGTCCAGGTTCTTGAAGCCGAGCGACTCGCCCTCCGCGATGTCCAGGATCGCCGCGGAGGCGATGGCGTCGGTCTGCAGTCCGTACGGCTGCGCGCGCAGCGACATGCCGAGCGAGTGCGCCCAGTCACGCAGGGCGGTGACGTGGTGGGTGTTGAACAGGTGGGAGACGGTCTCCCAGAAGTCGTGCCGGATCTGCCGGGTGAGCTGGGCCTCGAACGCGAAGACCTGGTTGCTCCTGTCGAGGACGAGCGCGGGCAGATACGGCAGGAGGGAGCGGCCGGTGCGCTGCTCGAAGGCGTCGGGCAGGGCGGAGGTCCACACGAGGGAGTCGGTCTCCAGCTCGATGGAGTCCTCGAAGAAGGCGCCCCCCGCGGCCTTGAGCAGGCGCCGCACGGTGCCGGTCAGGACGGTGCGTTCCCAGAAGCCGGTGACGGCGGCGGTGCCGGCCGGGCTGAAGTGGTCGACGACGTAGGCGGCCGGGGTGGTGTGCGGGCCGGACTCGGGCTGCTGGGCGGTGCCGCGCTGCCAGTAGGAGATCAGCACCCAGTCGCCCTCCGCGGGGGCGGTCCAGGTCAGGGTGCCGTCGCGGACGGTGGCGGTGAGGTCTCGGACGCTGGCGAGGTCGAGGCCGGTCTCCTTGCGGGTGGCGTTGGCGGGCTCGACGCGGGCGGCCTGGACGGCGAGCAGGCGGCTCCGGGTGACGGTGGGGGCGGCCTTGTGCACGGGTTCGGGGACCGGTCCCTGGTACGTGGTGCCGGCGGCCACGGACACGCGGCCGTAGGCGAGTTCCTGGGCGGCGGTGTCGTCGTCGGGGGTGACGCCGGGGACGGCGACGGGCCAGCTGGGGCCGAGGGTGACGTCGATGGTCAGGCCGCGTCGGGCGGCCTGGCGCAGGGCTGCCACGACGCCGTCGCGCCAGGGCGCGCTGCCCCAGCCGTGGTGGGCGGTGTCCAGGACGGACTTGTCCTTGATGCTGTGGTGGACGGCGGCGATCTCGGCTCCGCCGAAGCCGGCGTCGGCGATCTGGTCGATCTCACGGGCGATCTCCGCCGGGTCGACCAGACCGTCCGGCCACCACCAGCGGAACTTGGGGCGCACGGACCGCGGCGAGGTGGCGAACCAGTCGCCGGACAGGTTCTGACGACCGGTCAGGGGCACGGCGTCGGCGTCCGTCGAGCCGACTGCGGCGAACGCCGTGCTGGCGCCGGCGGCCAGGGAGGCCGCGAGCATCGTCCGCCGGGATATCCCGCCACGCTGCGGAATGGACTTCTGCATGTGTCGCCCCAAGTGATTGAATCGTTTCAATTCCCTGTGAACGCGGGAACGTTAAGCCCGGATTCCCGGAGGGGTCAAGATCGGCGCCCCCATTACCCTGCGCGCACGCCTTCTCGACGGCGATGGCCCAGCCCTCTACCGCGCGCCCGGACCGTCATCGGCGGGGCATCCGTGCGATGCCCCGCCGATGCCTCTCGTCACTCGTCACCGCAGTCCGGTGAGGAACGGCGCGAGGGTGTGGGTCAGGGTGTTGTGCCGCGCGGCGGCGAACAACGGATCGAGATGGTTCATCCCGTCGTCCGACTCGTATGTGCCGTACGGAATACGGGAGTTGGCCACCACCTCGCGCGCCGACGACACGATCGTCCCCTTCGCGTAGCTCGTCTCGAAGGCGTACAGCGGAACGTCAAGTTCCCCGGTGTGCCGCAGCCGCAGCCCCAGCGATCGGGTCAGGTCGGTGTCGGCGTAGGGATCGACGACGTCGAGGTCCACCGACAGCCGGGACGGCCAGTACCACTCCCACACCGCCGGCTCCGGGCCACCCGCGTAGGCCGCCGCCACACGGCTGATGGGCGTGATGCCCGTGTCGACCCAGCCGCGCACCTCACCACTGTCGGCGAGATGCCCGGAGTGGACACTGATGTCGTTGGGCCAGCCGAATCCGGCGTCCACCAAGGTGCCCAGCAGACCGGCGTTGGTGACGGGATACGGCGGTTGCAACGCGCCCGGCAGCCGGGCCTGGAGGACCGAGCGGCCGCCCGGGTCGCGGTGTGCGTACCAGCCCGCGAGCTGGTACCAGATCTGTGTGCTCTCCGCCCGGTCGCCCAGCCCGACTCCGCTCAGGGTCATGTCGAACACCGCCCCGCCGTCGATGGTGGCGAGCCGTTCCCGCACCTCCTCCGGAGAGTCGTGCACCGGCTGCCCGGTCCCCTCGAAGGCCCCCTGCACGCCACCGTCGACAAGTACGAGCGCGGCGAGGTCCCGGTACCCGGGGCGACCGTCGAAGTCCCAGGCGGCGTAGGCCATCGCGGTGGTGGCGCCCCAGGAGTGGCCGCCGAGCACCACCCGTCGCCGGCCGCCGCGGGCCGCGGCGGCTACGACCGTGCGCAGGTCCTCCACGGTGCGGGCCAGGCCCCAACGGGCGGCGAAGGCGGAGGTTGCGGGGTCCTGGGAGCGGTAGTGGCCGTCCAGGTAGTACGCGACGGGGTCGGCGGTGGTGAACCCCGAGCGGTCGGCCAGGTTCTCCTCGCGCCGGTCGAACGCCCACACCTGCACACCGGGCACAGCCTGGACGAGGTCCCGGGCGAGCAGACGGAAGTCGCCCGCCGCCCCGAACATCCCCGGGACCAGTACCAGCACGGTGTGTGCCGTGTCCGGACCGATCTTGAGCACGTGGACCCGGTCCGATCCCGCCGGACCACCTCCGCCGGCCACCGCCAGGGAGACGTACGGCTCGCGGTCCCGCCCGGCGGCGACGGCCGGGCCGGCCGGCAGGGACGTGAGGGCGAGCCCGCCGACGAGCCCGCCCAGCACCGCCCTGCGAGGCAGGTCTCCCGTCATGAGGCGCACCCGCCGACCCGCTTGCTGCTCAGTGCCACGTCGTCCATGCGGACGTCGTACGAGGACGGCGTGGGGTCGGACTGGTACAGCTGCCACCCCAGCTTGAGTGTGTCGAAGTGCGGGAAGACGAAGTCGTCGCTCGTCCCGCCGTGTTCCTTCGTGGAGACCGTCAACTCGGACTCCTGCGCCCCGTCCAGGTAGACGGTGACGCGGTTTTCACGCGCGTCGAGGTGGAACTCGAAGCACTGCCATGTCGCCGCGGTGGCGGGAGCGGAGGTCTTCCAGGCGGTCCAGTCCCCGGTGACGCCCAGATCGGAGCCGACGCCCCGGAAATTGGCGCCCGAGGTGGGAACGTACTGACCGCCCAACGGGCGTACGAGCGTGGGGACATCGGAGCCGGATGCTTCCGCGACGGTCCAGTGCGCCCAGTCCGGGGCCGTCGGGAAGTCGTTCACGCGCAGCCGCAGCCGGGCCCAGAAGCTGTTGCCGCGGGGAGCGAGGTCGGACAGGACCATGAAGGCACGGCCGTTGCCCTCTGTGCGGAGCCGCAGTTCGCGGCCGTGGCCGGTGGTGCTGGGCTCGACGGTCAGGGAACCGTCTGCGGTGTCGGCGGTCCAGCCGCGGCCCGACGTCACCGGGCCGAGAGGGAGACGGTCGAAGCTCTCCCTGAACTGGGTGGTGTGCGGGGTCGGGGTGATGGAGGCGGAGGCTGTGGGGGGTATCGCGAGCAGCGCGGCCGATGTGGCCAGCAGAGCGGCGGCGACCTTCCTCGTGCGAGTCATGCGGTCAGTGTGCAACATCCGTCACTGCGTTCACGCAGCGCGTCTCTCGTATTCAGCGAAGACGCACTGCCGGCTGCCAGCGGTTCAACTCCCCCTCCGGAGCCGCTCACTTCGCGGCCGAGGCAGATCGCGGCAGGCGTGGAGTCGGCCAAGCCGGGTCCCACCTCCAGCCGGCCCAGGCGTCGGCCTCGGCGAAGGGGCCGGAGCGTTCCTCGATCATCGCCAGGACCTGGGTACGGGCGGCGTCCACGGCCTGGTGCTCGGAGTCGGTCACGATGCCCAGCCGTCGCACATGGGCGTACTCGTCTTCGTCCTTCCAGGTGAGGGTGGTCAGATCAGGGTCGACGACCAGGTCCACGGTCAGATCGAAGGTGTCGAACCCGTCGACGGTCCGGACCGTGGGGTGCTCGAAGTTCACGTACCAGTTCCGCAGTCCGGCCGACGTATAGAAGGCGTAGATGCTGAACCATGTGGCCGGCGTCTTCCACATCAGCAGCTCGGTGTCCTGCCACGTCCCGGGTGAGAGGTCCCACTCCCCCGTGGCCAGCGCCTCGAACGCCTCGGTACGCATCGAGCGGTCGTTGTCTGCGCGGGCCTTGGCGTACAGGGTGGGCCAGCGGGCGTCCGCCCCCGGTGCGCAGGCGGCCAGCAGGGCCTCGCTCGTGTCGGCGACGACCCGCATGGCCTGCTCACACCACACCCGCCCGGTGCGGTGCACGTCACGCCGTACGACCGTCTGTCCCGCCTCGAAGTTGCGCACCGCTCTTCCTCCGTCCCGGCCGGGATGCCCGGCCACGGGCAGCAGTTCAGCGCCTGGGCGGGCGCTTGGACAAGGCGCCGCGCTGTGGTGACCGCGCACGTGGCGGGCGAGCGCGTTGCGGCGGCAGGCACCGCCTGGCACCCGCCTCACCGGCCGAAGTGCACATGGGCCGCCCAGAGCCCGGGGGCCTGCCGATTCCCGGCTCGAACGGCGAGGACTGCTGTGTGCAGTGCCCGGGCCGAGGCGGTGGGCCGCGGCGCTGTGGTGCCATGCGAGGTCAGCTGCTCGTAGATGGTTGCGGCGATGCGTGTGCCGGTGGCGCCCTGGATCTTCCACAGGCTGCCGATGACACTGCGGTATCCGGCGGTCTGGAAGGCTGCGGTGATGTGCAGCGCCTCGTCGGCGAACCTCGGCGCGGTATCGGTGGTTTCGCAGGCCGAGAGGTAGGCGAGGTCCGCGTGGGGGATGTCGAGTCGGGAGACGTCGGCCACGGTGAACGCACGCGCCTGGTGGTCGTGGAGAAGGAGTCTGCTGTAGCCCCGGCCGCGTAGGTCGCTGACCCCGTGGCAGACGAAGTGGGCAACGGAGCTGCGGCGCATGGCCACCGTCACCGCCTCATGCGTGGCGGCCGGGCCGTACAGGGCCGTGGCGTCGGGGAGGAGGCGCTGCAGAGCGGCGCATTCCTCTTCGGCGGAGGGCAGGGCGGGCGCGCCCGGTGTGTCCGGCAGTCCGACGATCAGTGTGCCGCCTTCCAGGTGTTTGTCGGCGGGTGGACGCTCGTCGGCGCCCGGCCCCTCGTCAGGGCCGGCCGCCCGGCGTGCGTGCGCCAGCGTTCCGATGGTGGGGGTGTACGAGGTGACCGCTCGGTCGAGTACCGACGGACCGGTCCCGGCCTCGTCGTACTGCTCGGCCGCGTGCAACGGGAGGAAGGCCATGATGCCGACCGGACACCACCACAGTCTGGGCAGGGCTGTCCCGTCGGGCGGCGGAACGCTCATGCCGCAGGCGTCCATCACGGGCGACGCGACCGTGTCCCACAGGTCTCCGAGCACCCTCGCCAGATCCCGCTGCGCCGCCCGTCGGCCGCCATAGCTCGGTTCGCCGTAGATCCGTGTACAGGCCGACCGCAGCCGCACCACCAGGTTCAGTGCGCGTTCCCATGAGAATCCGGCCAGTTCGACGACGTCGACCGGCCGGTCACCTTCCGGGCGCAAAACGAGCGCGTCGCTGCGCAAAGGGCCCGCGTAGACCGTGACGACGGGGCCCTCGGCGGCCTGCGCACGCAGTTCGGCGAGCGCGGGCGGCAGCAGGAAGCGTGCGAAGTCGTCGTGCGAGCGCCTGATGCGGGCCAACAGATCTGTCCAGTGGTCCGCGAGTTCCCTGCGCCGCCGGATGGCGGCCCGTTCGGAGAGCGCGGGTTCGAGGCCGGGGCCGGTGGTCGAGGGCAGGAGACTCTCCGCGGCTCGAGTGCGGGAGCGGAGGCGCCGGAACTCCTCGGCCAGGTCCGGTTCACGATCTGCCAGCGCGTCCAGAGCGGTCCGGGTTCCCATCAGTTCCGACTGGAGCAGCGCGCGTGACTGCTCCAGCAGTTCCAGGGCACGTCCGGGCTGTCCTGCAGCGGTGGCGGCCCCCGCCGCCTCCGCTGGCAGCCCGGCCACCGCGCCGAGTCCGGATTCCCGGTCCTCGCGCAGCAGTTCGCGGGGCGCGATCCTCGGCAGCAGGTCGACGGCCCGCTCGAAGGCGGCGAGGGCGCCGGTGTGGTTCCCGGCCAGGTGGGCCGCCCGGCCGGCCAGCCGTGCTGCGGCGATGCGGTCCTTCGCCCTCGCCTCTTCGCGTGCGGCGACGCGTTCCGTCAGTTCGTCGTGCGCCTCTTCGAGGGCCGCGCGTCCTCGGATCCGGTCGGGATGGGCGCTGCCGAGGGCGAAAAGCGCCTGTCCGAGCGTACGGACAGCGGCAGGCATCAGGGTGGACTCCGCGGGCAACATCGTCACCGCCGCCCGCGCCAGCGTCACCGCCTCCTCCAGCTGCGTCACGGTGCCCGGCTCCGCCGCCTGGTCGTCCGGCCACAGGGCGCACAAGGCTTGGGAGAGGATCAGCAGCGCACCGGCCAGGTCCGGGTTGTCGTCGTCCAGCGCGGCCACGGCCGAACGGCAGATGTCGACGGCCTCCCGCGCCGGCGCGGGGTCCGCGTTGGTCCGAGCCGTCTCCAGCAGCAGCCGGGCGAGGTCGTACAGGTTCCCGGCGTGGTGGGGGTGGTCGGGCGGACAGCTGGCGACGGCGAGCCGCGCCAGCGTGACGGCCTCTGCCAGCGGTTCGGGGTCCTGTTCGCGTGTTGCGAGCAGGTGGAGGGCGTTGACCAGTCGGTTGATGACCACGACGCGGTGTGCCTGCCCCTGTGTGGTGGCCGCCACGGCGCGGCGGCCCGCATCCACTGCCCACAGCAGGGATTGCAGGTCGCCGTCCCGGTCATGGCGCAGCCGGAGCGCGAGGCACAGATTCCCGAGCGCGGTCGCGGCCATGGGCCCGTCCGCAGCCTCGCGTGCGGCGGTGGCGGCGTGCCGGACATACTCCTCGAGGCACGCGTCGTCGCCGGTGTTGCTGTACAGCAGACGCAGTGAGGCGGCGAGGCCGGTCAAGCACTCCAGGCGGTCCACGCGGTCGTCGCCGACGGTTTCCACCGCCTCCCGCGCCGCCGCGAGCGAGGCGTCCATCAGTGCGCGGTCGCCGCTGCGCGCGGCGAGCACCCGCAGTGCGTTGGCGTGGTTGGACAGGGCGACCGCTCGGCCCGGGTCCTTGGCGGCGAAGGTCGCGATCGACTCCTCCCCCGTCGTGGTCACCTCGTCCGCCAGGCTGCCGTCATCGGTTCGTTCGAACAGGGACACCAGAGCGTTCTGCAAGTTGCCCGTCACGAACGCACGCACCCGGTCCCGCCGACCCCGGGTGAGCACCTCCGCCTCCCGGCCCACCGTCACCGCCTCGTCCAACGCAGCGCGTTCACCGGTGCTCTCGCGGTACAGGGAGTGCAGGGAGTTGCACAGGTTGGCCATGCGGCCCGGTCGGTTGCGGTCTCCCGGATCGGAGCGTCGTACGGCCTCGCGATTCACGTCGACGGCTTCGGCCAGCAAGTCCGTGCCGCCCTGGCGCTGGTGGAGGTCTTCCAGGGCACATCCGAGATTCGACAGCAGGGCGACATGCGACGGCCGGCCCGCCGCCGCGTCGCGGATCCTCACCGCTCTGCCGGTCTCGACGGCCTCGACCAGCGGCGCGATCTCGCCGGTGCGCGCGAACAGGTCCCGCAGAGCAGCGGTCAGCTGGATGTGGAGGGTGTCGCGCGCCTCGGGGGCCGTGGCGGCTCTCCTCAGGAGGCGCACGATCTCCCGGAGGATGTCGAGATCGTCCGTGCGCCGATACGCGTCCAGCAGTTCGCCGGGAGACCGCTGATCCGGCCCGTCGAAGTCCTCGGGTTCGGGACCCGTCATGTGTCTGCCCTGCCGTCCTGTCACATTTCCTGTGGCCTTTCCGGTCACCCGGATGGCCACCCTTCGTATTGCCTACACTGCACAGAGCGAGCCGTCAGCGAAACGGTTCACATGTGGACGGTCATCGACGCGTGGGGCCAACGTGCCCGCGCGCGAACGGAAGCGAGCCGTTTGTATGGAGTTACCGCCCGTGTACACCGACACCGAGACCGACACCGAGACCGACACCGACATCCCGACGGACTTGCCACCCGAGGCCTCCCAATCGCTGGCGGAGGTAGGGCTGTTCCTCAGGGATGACGTCCGCTCCTGGGAACAGCACTCCTCGGGGGTCCCGGTCGGCAACATCGTCTTCCACGGTTGGCAGGTGCGGCCGCTGCCCACGCCGCCCGACCTGCCGGGCCGCGACGTGTATCTGGTCAAGGCGCGCTACGACGTGGACTTCGACCCTGAGGTGCCGGGGCCCCAGTGGGCCGAGGCGGGCTTCTCGTTCGACGACGGAGACCTCATCGTCAACGCCGCGCTGCCCACGGGTGTGGCACGGCCCGAGCCGGCGCGAACGTACGTACTGACCGGCGACCTTGAGTTCGCCCTCCCGGACGCCGACAGCCCGGGCGGCACGGGCTCGGGCGGAGGCGCAGGCGGCGACGGGAGGCTCGCTCGTGTGCCGCTTCCCGCCCTCACGCCGGACATCACCGTCTTCGGAGTCGGGGGACGTGCCTGCCGCTGGCGGCATCGCGCAGTCGACGGCGGCGAGGTGCGGCTGGGCTCGCACGTCGGCTGGTTCGTCCTTCTGGTACCGGCCGGCTGCGAGGAGGCGCATGTCACGGCGAAGGCAGGCTACAGACTCACCGCTGAGGCGGCGATGGGGATGGAACCCCACGCTTTGACCGACGAGTTCACCGTACGGCTTCCGATGCCGGAGACGTCCGAGCCGCCGGAGGCGTCGTCACCGGGCGCGGCGAGAACGGTCCGCCACGGGAACGACGGCCCGCGCAAGCCGACCGAGATGCGGATGGGCTTCGGTGTCGATGTGGTCGGGTACTCCGACCGTGACGCCTTGGAAAGGACGACACTGCAGACGCGTCTGGACCGGCTCGTGCGTGAAGTCCTCGGCGACATCGGCTTCGACCTGGAGGATCTGGAGCACCAACGCAGCGGCGACGGCATGAACGTCGTCCTGCCCCTGGACACCGACATCACCCAGGCGCTGCCTGGGCTGATCAACGTGATGGGGTCCCTGCTCCGCAAGGACAACGAGCGGCACGACGACCAGATGCGTCTACGGATGGCCTTCGACGCCGGTACCTTCAAGGCGGGCGCCAACGGCTATGAGGGCGAGGCGGTCCTGAGCTTCTGCCGCCTGCTGGACAGCTCCCCGTTGCGCGATGCCCTCCGGGCCCGGAAGAGTGCCGAACTGGGCGTGCTGATCAGCCAGTTCCTCTACCGACAGGTCGTCACGCCGGGCTATCCCGGACTGAGTCCGGCACAGTTCACTCGGGTGACCGCCGTGGTGAA
The DNA here is from genome assembly GCF_055578365.1 of Streptomyces sp. NPDC033131. Classification (NCBI taxonomy): domain Bacteria; kingdom Bacillati; phylum Actinomycetota; class Actinomycetes; order Kitasatosporales; family Streptomycetaceae; genus Streptomyces; species Streptomyces sp. NPDC033131. The sequence goes on along the minus strand of NZ_JBVIPA010000026.1, from coordinate 52,431 downwards.
GCACTACCAGGCGGAGGCATGGCTGTACACGTCGCCCCATGCCGGGGGCCTCGAGTGACCCGCTCGTCCGCCGAACGCGCGGATCTGCTCGCGACCGTCCGCGCGTACACCGACGCCCCCGTCGGCGAAGGCGGGCCCGGCGCCGTGGCGGCCCTCGGACGTCTCCTGAGCTCGGTCGGCGACCTCTTCGAGGATGTGGAAGTGGCCGTCGCCGCCGGAGAGTTGCATCTCCGGCGCGCGACAGTGGCGCGGGCCGGCGAGCATGCCGCGGAAGCGGACCTGCGGGCGGCCGCCTGGTACTTCCTCCCCGTGGTCGCGGAGGGTGCGACTCGTCCGCCCCGTGCCGTCGCCGACTTCTACGGACGCGCCGCCGCCGCGCATGTGCCCGGCGGCGGGCCTCCGGCCGCTCCCGGGCTTTCGCTTCGCGCCTGTCACGACCGGATGGTGTCGGCGATCGACCGGCACGCTCCCGGCTCCCGGGGCGGAGCAGCCCTGCGGCCGGCCTTGTTCGTCCTGCGGCACATCGCGGCCACCTCGAAGGCGGGCACCGAACAGCGGGCGGCCTGCCTGTCCAATCTCTCCGGTGCTCTGCTCACGCTCTACCGGCAGGACGGTGAGGCAGGACTGCTGGACGACGCCGTCGCCGCGGCACGCGAGGCCGTCCGTGCGACCGTGACCGAGACCTGTGACAGCTCCGGCACCAGCCCTGGCACCAGCAGCGGCAGCGGCTCCGTGTCGCAGGACGGATCGTCCTCCCTGGCATCGGAGCAAGAGCTGGCGGCCCGTCTGATGAACCTCGTCGGTGCGCTGCACGCCCGCTACGGCCGAACCGGCTCCTCGGAGGATCTGCGCGACGCCTTGGAAGCCGGCCGCAGGGCCGCCTCCCTCGAGTCCGCACCGGCCGAGGACCGGGCACTCAATCTCAGCAATCTCGCCCTGGCCCTCCTGTCGCACTTCGAACGGACCGACGACGAGGAGGCACTCGTCGAGGCGGCGGCCCACGCCAGGCAGGCTGTCGCCCTCGTACCTGACGGAGCTGCCGCTGCCCTGCCTCTCGCCAACCTCTCGGCCGTTCTTGGGACGTTGGGATCCCGGACGGCGGACACCGACACCGTACGGGAGTCGGTGGACGCGGCCAGAAGGGCCGTGCTGTCCGGGGGCGATGCGCTCGACGGCCCCGAGGAGTTCGCCCTCGCGCTCGCCCAGTCGCTTTACGACCTTCACCGTACGACCGCCGACATGGCTGTCCTCGACGAGTGTGCCGAAGTGTGCCGCGCGGCGCTGGTCTCTCTGCCCGCGCACAGCCCTGAGCGATATCGCCACCTGCTGACGCTCGGACGGGCGCTGCGCGCGCGGGCACATTCCACGGCAGGCGGCCCCGCGGTGCTGTCCGAGGCGGTCGGCGCGCTGAGGGAAGCGGCGGCGGCCACACCCCCCGGTCATCCCGGCCGGGCGGCCACGCTCGGTAACCTCATGCTCGTCGTCCAGGACGTCTACGACGCCACCGGTGACCCCCTGGCGCTGGACGAGGCGATCGACACCGGCCGGCTCGCCGTGCGGGCCGCCGCCGAAGGCGATCCCGAACTCCTCAAAGTCCAGGGCAACCTTGCCAATTCCCTGCTCGACCGCTATCACCGGACGGGCAGCGGTACGGATCTCGACGAGGCGGTGGAGCTCGGCCGCCGTGCGGTCGCCACGACGCCTCCCGGTCATCCCGACGAGGCCGCCCATCTCACCTCGCTGGCCCACCAGATGCTCGTCCGGTATCAGGCGACGGGCGACCCGACGGTTCTCGAGGAGAGCATCGCCACCTCGCGGCGGGCGATGGGCACGGCAGGCGCGGGAAGTGCCATCGCGGTCGCGGTACAGTCCAACCTCTCCATGGCACTGGCCACCCTTTTCGAACGGACCGGATCGACGGAGGCACTCGAAGAGGCGGTGGCGCTCAGACGTGAGACGGTGCACACGACACCCGTCGGCTCACCAGCGCTCGCGGGGCAGCTCTCCAACCTCACCGGGGTGCTCCGGATGTTGTACGAACACACCGGAGACCGTTCCGCGTTGGGGGAAGCCGCGACTTGCGCGGGTCAGCTCATGTCCCTCATCACGCCAGGGCAGCCGGAGTTCCCCCTGCGCATGGCGAACGCGGCCACCACACTCCACCAGTGGAGCGAACTCGCCCACGACGACGCGGCCGGCGAGGAAGCCGTGACCGCCGCCCGCCTGGCGGTGGACGCGGTGCCCGAGACCCACAGGGCACGACCGGCACTGCTGAGCAACCAGTGCGGGATCCTCCTTCACCGCTACCGGCGGACCGGAGATCTCGCCCGGCTCGCCGACGCGGAGAGCGCGGCCCGCGCGGCGGTCCACACCGCGCACCCCGACGACCCGGACCGGCCGCTGTACTTTCTGAACCTCGCGATGGTCCTGCGGTCGAAGCACGAGCGCACAGGCGAGCCGACCGTGCTGCGCGAAGGCACCAACGCGGCGAAGGAGGGTCTTCGCCTCGCTCCGGCCGGACAACCGCTCCGCCCGCAGCTGCTGTCCCAGATCAGCCTGGGGTTGCGGGCCCGCTACCACCGGAGCGGCGAGCTACGGCACCTGACCGAGTCGGTCGAAGCGGCACGCGAAGCCGTCTCCGCCTGCCCACCCGCTCACCCGGACCACGCCATGTACCAGTCGAACCTCTCCGGGGCTCTGCAGGTGCTGCACCAGCGACAGGACCAGCCGGACGCCGAGAACACAGTCGGCGAAGCGGTCGCCGCCGCCCGCACGGCTGTCGTGGTCACCGAGCGCGGCCATGCAGACCTGCCCGCTCTGCTTTCCCATCTCTGCGGGGCGTTGCTGTTCCAGTACGGCGTGACAGGCGGTCGGCGGGAGCTGGCCGCCGCCGTCGCCGCCGGCCGCCGGGCCGTCGCCCTCTCCCCGCCGGGTCATCCCGACCAGACGCACCGGCTCGCCAATCTCACGACCGCTTGGAGACTGCGGTATCGCCACGACGCCTCGCCCAAGGCCCTTGGCGAGGCGATGGCCACCGCCCGTCGCGCTGTCGCCTCCCTCGCTCCCCAGCACCCCGACGAGGCGTCCGTCCTTACCGGCTGCGCGGCCGCAATGCGCACCGCGTACCGCGCAGGGGCAGGGGCAGGGGCAGGGGCAGGTCGTGCGGAGCTCGATGAAGCCCTGCGTCTGCTCGACCGGGCGGCTCGCTCCACGGTCAGCCCGATCGGGGACCGCATCAGGGCGGCCCGTGCCCTCGGCCGTGCTGCCCTGGAGGCAGGCGAGACCGGGCGGGCTCTGCAGGCCTACGAGAGCGCGGTCGACCTGCTCGGGCAGCTCGCTCCCTGGCGGCTGGCGCGCGGGGACAGGGAGTTCGGTCTCGGGGAGATGGAAGGACTGGGCAGCGAGGCCGCTGGGGCGGCATTGAACTGCGGAAATCCCCCACGTGCTGTCGAACTGTTGGAGCAGGCACGCGGTGTGATGCTCAACCAGACCCTCGACATGCGCGGCGACATCGACGACCTACGGGCGGCCTGCCCCGACCTGGCCGACGAGTTCGAGGCCCTACGGGCGAGGCGAGACGCCGCCGACCACATCAGTCTCGCAGAGCAGTTCGACGAAGCGTCCGGTGCGCAGCACGATGAAGCCGGAGACACCGACGGCACGAACAGCGTCGTCAGCCCCGGTCAGGCCATACAGCGCATCGCCGCCGACCGGGCAGCGATGGACTCGCAATGGCACGCGCTCCTCTCGCGCATCCGAGCCGTGCCCGGCCTGGACGGCTTTCTCGGCCGCCCCCGCCTGGAAACGCTCCGGCGGCAGGCCGAGCACGGCACGGTGATCATGCTGGCGGTCAGCAGGCACCGCGGTGACGCCTTGCTGCTCACCTCGGATCCGAGTTCACCCGTCACCGTCGTGCACCTCCCTGAGGTGACCGAGAGCCGTGTGATCGACTGGGCGGGCCGGCTGCTGGAGGGACGTGTGCCGGGCTCCCCGCCCGTGACCGACTACGCGCAGGCCAAGCGGCGCATGCGGGACCTCGTCGAGCTGCTGGAGTGGCAGTGGGACCACGTGGCGGAGCCGGTGCTGGAGCGGATCGGACTGACCCGGTCCCTTCGCCCGGACGACGATCCCGGTGAGTGGCCGAGGATCTGGTGGTGCCCAGCCGGAGTCACGTCCTTCCTGCCCTGGCACGCTTCGGGCCACCACCAGGAAGGCGGAGCGCGGTGCGGGACCGCACGCACCGTCATGGACCGCGCGGTCTCCTCCTGGACGCCGACCATTCGGGCACTGGCCCACGCGAGACGCCCCGCGCGGACGACGGCACCGGTTCCCACGTCCAGGCCCGGCGCCCTCGCCGACGGGAGCGGAAAGAGCGCCCTGCTGGTCGAAATGGCGCAGCCGACCGGAACAACCCGCCCGCTGCGGCACGTGAGGACCGAGACCGAACACATCGTCAGCCTGTTGCCCGGTGCGACCCGGATCGGACCTCCTCACAACACGCCGCAGACCGTGCTCGGCGCGCTCTCCGCCCACCGAGTGGTCCACTTCGCCTGCCACGCCGTCAGCGAGTGGGGCTCTCCGGGGCGCAGCGGACTGCTCCTGAGCGACGGCGATCGGGCCGATGGCGATGGCGCCGGCAACGGGACGGCACGCCTCACGGTCGACGCGATCTCCTCACTGCACTTCCCGGACGCCGAACTCGCCTATCTCTCGGCGTGCAGTACCACGCTGACCAACCAGCGGCTGGCGGACGAGTCCGTTCACATCACGGCCGGATTCATGCTCTGCGGCTATCGCCATGTGATCGGCACCCTCTGGCCCGTCGACGACACGGCGGCCGGAGAGGTCGCCGTCGATTTCTACACCCTGCTGGCGGGTGACCACGCCACGGCTCCGCCGACGGAAAGCCCGGCGTACGCTCTGCACCTCGCCCTGCACCGGGGGCGGGCGAAGCGCCCGTGGGCCCCGTCGCTGTGGGCGGCGCATCTGCACGCCGGAGCCTGAGGCGGCCGTGTCGTGTCCTGGGCAGCGCGGTCACCGCTACCAGTCAGGCGAGTACTCCGGCGATGATCACGAGAACCAGCCCGAGGGCGAAGAAGACGAATGACATCTGCACGTGCCGGTGCTTACTCCAGGCAATCTTGCTCATGACGATGAGTTGCCGGCTGAGGACGGGGAGCGGATCGGTGCGTCTCAGGGACTCCGCCAGTTCGGTCGCCTCGCGGTGCAGCAGGTGGCCGAAGTAGACGAAGTTGTCCGAAGCTTCGGACCGCATCCGGGGGGGCTCGAAGCCGGGGTACGACGACGAGTACCGCGAACACGGCAGCGACCATGATGAGCGCGCTGCCGGCCCAGAGCAGGCAACGGGATGCCCAACCGTGCAGATCGGCGAAGAGGTTGTCGTTGCCGGAGAGCGCGACGATCCCGGCCGCGGCGGCTGCTTCGAGAGTGAGCGCGAACGAGGCCTTGGCGTCGACCCGGGCCGTCCACTCTCCGACCGCCCCGTGAATACGCCAGGCTGTCTCCACGGCCCTCTCCTCGGACTCGGAGCGCGCTCCACCCGGCTCGGGCATCAGTTCTTCCACCGGTGAAAGGCTCGGCAGGTCATCGTCACGTGTCCCCCTCACTGACGTCGCCGAGCGGGCCCGCGATGTCCGGAGCTCAGTCGGCGTTTCCCGATGTCGTGCGCTGCTGGATGACATACCCAATTCCGGTCGCCTGGTTGCGGCTGCCCCGTCGTCAGCACAGTCAGGGTGCTCCGAACGATGCCTGACCTCGCTGTCGGTGCCCGGTACGCAACCGCCTCCGCCTCCCCCTGGCGTCCGTCGCCGACACTGACCCCGCGGACGGGGGACCGGGACATTCCGCGGGCCGCGGGAGTCGTACCGATGCGCAGACTGGCCAACTGCCGTTCTCTGTACGCGCTTTCGTGGGTCGGTCACAGGCTCGCGAGGAGGTCGTCGAGCGGGGCCGGTACCTGTCCGGGGTCCAGGGTCTCCACCAGGAGAAAGCCGTAGCGGATCTTGCGGCCCTTCTTCGTGCCGAGGAAGCGCCGCAACTGCTGGTGCCGAGGCCGACCGAGCTGTGCGGGCTGGCGCTGGAAGGTCTGCCAGGCCCGCGAGTCTCCCTCGGTCCGGATGATCTCCTCGACCCGCGCCGTGCCCAGCGCGCGGATGAGCTCGTCCTCCAGGTCCGCCGCGCACACGAAGAAGCCCCGGTGCGGCGCCCTGGCCCGCTCCAGACCGCGGTCGTAGAAGCGCTGCTCACCCTCGTCGCACAGCCCCCTCAGGTGCAGGCCGAGACCGGGTGGCCCGAGAAGACCGGCGTAGCGGCCGACACTCATCGCCCCGCCCATCGCCACGACGCCCACCCCTTCGGCGGCCAGGTCCCGGCCACGCCGTGCGGCCAGCGCCTCGACGGCCGCAAGGTCACTCGGCCCTTCCAGCAGCACCGCCGTGCGCAGCCCCAGTTGGACGGCCAGGTCACTCGCCGTATCGCCGGGGCCCCCGGCCGCCCAGCGGCTGACCTCGTCCCGGAACGCGCGCATGTCCGCCATGGAGCGAGTCTGCACTCCCCCCGACCACAACCGCACTGCATATTCGACGGCTTCCCGCTCGACAGAGCCGACGCCACCTCGGCCCCAGGCCGCGGGAGCGGACACGCGTGATGCCCCGGCCGCGGACTCGCCTGGGCGAACGGCGAGCGGCAGTGACCTCGACCGGTGCCGCGCGCCGAGCGCCAGACGCGCCGCACCGCTGTGAGCACCTTGTTGATCCGGCCGTCTCCGCACGGGCCGGGCTCTCGGCGAAGCACGCCGGCCGTCAGGGTGAGCGGGGCAGGAGCGCCTGCCTACGAGGAGGCCAGTTTCCGCAGGAGCACCGCGGAGACCGGCGTGGGCAGGGCACGCAGGGTGCGGACCAGCGCCGCTGTGGGCCAGGGGAAGTACGCCTGCGCCGGTTCCTTCTCCAGGGCGCGTACGACGTGCCGGGCCGCCTGCTCCTGGCTGATCTGGAAGGGCTTGGGCAGGCCGTCCTGGCTGATGCGCTCGGTGGCGACGAAGCCGGGGTGGATCGTCGTGAAGCGGATGCCCCGGGGTGCCAGTTCGACGCGCGCGGCATCGATGAGGGTGCGCGCGGCCGCCTTCGCCGCCGAGTACGGTCCCTGGCGAGGGATGCCCAGCAGCCCGGCCAGTGAGCTGGTGTGGGCGATCAGCCCCCCGTCCTTCTGGCTTCCCATCTGCCCGATCAGCGGGATGAGGTAGTTGACGACGACGTCGTAGTTCAGCGCCATGATCCGTGAGACGTCGTCCACGGTGACCTGGTCCATGGACATGTCCGGTCCCTGGCCGGCGTTGAGCAGCGCCATGTCGATGGACCCGTACTCCGCCGCCATGGCCGCGACGACGTCTGCGGCCGCCCGTGGGTCCAGGGCGTCGGCGGCGATGTCCAGGCAGTCGCTGCCCGCGGCTCGTATCCCGCGCGCGATGGCGGCCAGCTCGGGGGCGCGCCGTGCGGTGATGACCAGTCGGTTGCCACCCGAGGCGAGGCGGCGCGCCACCTCGGCGCCGATGCCCGACGAGGCGCCGACAATCAGGATGGTTCTGCCGGTGATGCGCGCCATTGCGTTCCATTCGCTCGAAGACCCGTGCCCCGTCACAGCAGCCACCGGTGTCACAGGCAGTGTCACGTCTCCACGCGGTTCCTGGAAACGGTGCCGGCAACCCCGCTGCCGCTGCCGCGCGGGTCGGTCGTGGCCCCTGCGGCGAACCCGCGTACGCCACGCGCATGCCCAGAAGTCAACACCAGGCCGCCACCGCACCCCGTTCGAGGACTGAGGGGCAGGAAGCGAGTACGCCCACGTCCGGGCGATGCCCCAAGCGCACACGCGAGACTTCCGAGTTTCGGATCTCCGCCTCCCCTGGCTCGCTCTACACTCAGCGCGTGGGGCTTCCTGGCCGCGGAGAGAGCGGTGCCGGGCGGGCCCCGTGACGTGTTCGCTCCTATCGTGGAACGGCACAGTGACGCTCGGCGCCGAGGCAGGCAATACATGAAGGAACCGCACATCGACTATGCGGTGGTCTTCCGGGCTCTGCCCGGCATGGTGGCACTGCTCACCCCTGACCTGGTGTACGCCGACGCCAACGACGACTTCCTGCGGCTGGCCGGGCGTACCCGCGAGCAGCTGCTGGGCCGCTACATCTTCGATGTCTTCCCCGAGAACCCGAACGATCCGGCGGCGGCCGGCATGCGGGAAACCCGGGAGTCGATGCTGCGGGTGGTGGCCACCGGCGAGCGCGACACCATGGCGCTGCTCCGCTACGACATCGAGGATCCCCGGCGGCCCGGGCACTGGCAGGAACACTATTGGAGTCCGGTCAACGCACCCGTCATCGGCCCCGACGGGCAGGTGGCGCTGATCGTGCACCGCGTCGAGGAGATCACCGAACTCATCCGCGCCCGCGGCGGCGCGGGCAGCGACAGCCGGGCTCGTGTGCTGGAGGCCGAGCTCTACACCCGCGCCCGCGAACTGCAGGAGGTCAACGAACGCCTGCGCAAGGCCCACGCCCACGAGCGCGAGGTCGCCCTGGCTCTCCAGGCGGCGATGCTGCCCGCCCCCCGGCCCCTCGGTCACCACCAGGCGGCCGTGCGCTACCAGCCCGCCATCGGCGCCCTGAACGTGTGCGGCGACTGGTACGACCTGGTCGAGCTCACCGGCGGGAGGCTCGCCGTCGCCGTCGGCGATGTCGTCGGCCACGGCCTCGCCGCCGCCTGCGTCATGGGACAGCTGCGCAGTGCCCTGAGCGCTGCCTGCCGCGTCGCCGTCGGCCCGGCACAGGCCCTGGACGCTCTCGGACTGTACGCCCGCTTCGTCGAAGGCGCCGAGTCGGCCACCGCGGCGACGACCTACATCGACTGGGACGACCACTCCATCACGTACAGCAGCGCCGGCCACCCGCCGCCCGCCCTGCTCCACCCCGACGGCACCGTGGCCTTCCTCGACCAGGCCACCGACCCACCGCTCGGCGCCCGGCCCGAACCGGTGCCCCGCCCCCAGGTCCGCACCCCCTTCACCGAGGGGTCCAGCCTGATCCTGTACACCGACGGCCTGATCGAACGCCGCACCGAGGACATCGACACCGGTCTGAATCGCCTCGCCGACTCCCTCACCCACCATCGGCACGCCGCCCCCGAGGCCCTGGCCGACGCCCTCCTGACCGACCTCCTCCCGCCCACGGGCAACACCGACGACACCGCGCTGATCGTCCTCCGCCTGTAGGACGACCCCGGTCCGCGGTCCGCGGCAGGAGGAGCCGCCCCGGCCCCCGGCCGGCCTTGTCACGGTCGAGCGCGACGGTCGCCGAGGCCGCGGTCGCCTGCCTCGATCCCAGCCGTCCCCGCCGCGGTGGTCCACAGCCGTCCCTCGCCGTCACGGGTGAGCCAGCCCCGCTCCACGTTCGGCCTCGCTGCGGGAACCGTGACGCCCGAACGGCAACCAGGCGGGACGTGACCGCAGCGAACGCCGACTGCCTACTGCCGCACCGTGTGTGCCGGGGTGCACCATAGCTCGTGCACGTGGAAAATCGTGGGCCAAGCAGTCGTGGTCCAGGCAGGATGCTCTCTGTGAATCACGTCCTGTGCGGGCTCGCTGCCAATGCGGCCCTGCCGTCCTACCTCGTCGACCGGCTGATCGCGGTCGCGGACGCCGACATCGCCACGCACCTCGCCGGTCGGCCGGACCTCGGCCATGCGCAGGCGGTTGCGCTGCTCTCGCGCGTCGAGGAGAGCGGTGTGCAGCTCGCCTACCAAGGGCTGCTGACCGCCGCCGACGTCGATCCTGCGACACAGCCGGACGCCGCTCTCACCTTGCTCGACGAGCGCGCCGGCAGCCCGGAGTGGGCGCGTCTCCTCGTGACGGATCCGCTCCCGGAGCGCCGGGAGAAGCTGGCCGGCTGCTCCGGTCTCCCGGCCGATGTGGTGGAGGCACTCGCCACGGACGGGGACGTACGCGTTGTCGTAGAACTCGCGTTGTGGACCACACCGGAAGTGGCCGCCGGGCTTGCCGCGCATCCGCATGCCGAGGTCCGCCGCGCGGTTGCCGCCAACGAGGCGACTCCTCCGGACGTACTGACGGCTCTCCTCACCGGCGAGGGGCTGCCTCCGGCTCGGCGATGCCTGGTCTGTGACCAGGAAGCGACGCCATTCGTGCACGAGCCGCAATGCCCGTGGCCCGACTGCCAGTTGGTGTCAGGCGCTTCCTGCGACGGTTCCCACGAGTCCACCCTGCACGCCATACAGGAGGCGGCGCTGCGGAACCCGTCGACACCCGCCGAAGCCGTAGCCGGTTTCGCGGACCATCCTTCGGTGCTCGTTCGTTGGTCGCTCCCCGGCCGCGCCGATCTGCCCCCGGAGGTGTACCGGAGGCTGGCCGCAGACCCTGTTCCGGGCATCCGAGGAGACCTCGCGGAGAATCCCGCGATCGACGACGCCCTCATCCGCACCCTGGCCGACGACCGCGGCCACGACGTGCAGCGCAGGCTCGCGCACAACCCACGGGTGCCGCTCGACGTGCTCACCCGCCTGGCAGGCGCCGTCAGGATCGGCGCCACCCTGCTGCCACGGATCGCCGCCGCATCTCCTGCCGAGGTCCAGATGCTGGCTCAGTCGCCGGACCCGGCCGCGCGCATGCTCCTGGCCCAACGACGCGACCTGCCGTCTGCGGTCCGTGACGCGCTGGCCGGCGACTCCGACGCGAAAGTGGTCAAGGCCATCGCTCCGCACCGGGGCCTCACCGAAGCACAGTTGCGCGCCATGGTCGGCCGCCACGGAGTCCGGGTCCTTGCCAAGGTGGCGTCCAACCCGGACGCGAGTCCGGCGCTGCTGGAGGACCTGACCCGGCATGCACCATCAGCGCAGAAGGCGTTTCGCGAAATCGCCCGGCACCGAAACGCGACGGCCCAAGCCCTGCTCGCCTGCTTGACGGACAGACAGGCAAGGCCCTTGGCCGCCGGCCATCCGGCACTCCCGCCGCCGGTCATCGTGGAACTGCTCACCGACGCCGACTGGCAGGCGGCGGAAGCAGCAGCGGCCAACCCGTCGCTGCCGCCTTCCGTGATGTCGGATCTCGTGCCCCGACGGCAAGTGCCTTGAGGTGACATCGAACGCTTTCGAAGTCCGAGTCCCGAGAGTGCCGCTCGGCTACGCCGTGCTCGGCGCCGCCGTCGGGCCGATACCACGCAGTTGCTGGATCGTCCCGCCGAGCTTGTTCCGGAACTGCTCCAGCATCTCCGGCTCTTTCGCGCTGACGATCCAGCGGGAGCCGACCAGGTACTTGCCCCCGTAGACGGCGGCGGACTCCAGCCAAGCCTGCTTGTACCGCTCCTCGGGGAAAGTGGTGATGAGGTAGTCGACCTTCGACGTGTGGCAGAGTCCCTGGCGCAGTTCATCCGCCTCGATGCGGATCTTGGCCTTGCAGCCGGTCAAAGAGGCGATCACCTCGACCTGCGCCGGGGCCACCACACCAGCCGCTGGGGCGGCGGAAATCTCCGACGGCTTGCCGTTCGCCGAAGTGCCGTCCTCATCGCCACCGCTGCAGGCCGTGGCAAGGGGAAGAAAAGCCAGGCTTGCGGCCAGCGCGGCCCCGCGTGTGAGGCGGGCCGTGGGCAGACTACGGCCGATGCGGCCTCGCCGGGGCCGCTGTGAGTGCTCGAGGTGCTGTGGCACGTACCTCTCCGTGTCCGGGCTGTTCCTGCTCGCATGTGCGGCCAGGTGTACGACAAGGGGTACGAGTGAGCGCCGGGGGCTGTTCATCCGCAGCCGCCGGATTCGGGAGCAGTGCGAACTCGATGTCCGTCTTCACGGATACGGGAGGCGGTGCAGTCGACCGCGGCACCTCCCGGCATCACGACGTCGGTGGCGCGCAGAGTTGCGGCAGTCCTCAGGACGGACGGACATGCTCCGCCGAGGCGCGGGCGCGACGACACGTCGCCTCACATGGTGATGACGATTTTGCCGCGTGCATGGCCCTGCTCCAGATGCCGGATGGCCTCCGGAACCTCGCCCAGCGAGTACGTCCTCTCGATGACCGGCGTGACCTGGCCGGTCTCCATGAGCTGTGTCAGGAACTCAAGGTCCGCGCTGCGTTCCGCGGACATCAGGCCGCGCAACTTCTGCCGGGTGAACGGCGACAGGACCATCGCCTGCAGCGTGCGGTCCACACCCTGCAGCCACCGTCCGTCTCCCTCGCCGCCCACCAGGACGAGGGTTCCGTCCGGGGTGAGGGCGCGTCGGAGGAGGGACAAGGGGCGGTTGCCCGCGGTGTCGAGGACGAGGTCGTAGCGGCGGGCCCCGTCCGTGAAGTCCGTGAAGTTCTCGCGGGTGTAGTCGATGACGTCGTCCGCGCCGATCGACCGGACCAGTTCCGTCTTCGTCGTACTGCACAGGCCCGTGACGTCCGCCCCGAAGACCTTGGCCAACTGCACGGCGTACGTACCTATGCCGCCTGCCGCGCCGATGACCAGGACCTTGTGCCCTGGCCGGACCTGTCCCCTGTCGCGAAGGCCCTGGAGGGCGGCGAAGGCAGCGGTGGGAACGGCCGCCGCCTGCTCGAAGGTGAGGTTGGCCGGCTTCGGGGCCAGCCTGTCGTGCCGACCGCGCGCGTATTCGGCGAAGGAGCCGTCGCAGACGCCGTACACCTCGTCGCCCGGACGGAAGCACGTCACGTTCGTGCCGACCGCCTCGACCCGTCCCGCGACATCCAGGCCGCGGACGCGGTTCTTGGGCGCGCGCAGCCCGTATCCCATCGCACGCATCAGGTAGGGCAGGCCCGTCATGCAGTGCCAGTCGGCCGGGTTCACTCCTGCCGCGAGCACCTGCACGAGCACGTCGTCGGGCCCGGGCTCCGGCTTGTCGATGTCCCTGAGTTCCAGGACTTCCGGCGGGCCGTACGTGTGCTGAACAACTGCCTTCATGGTGTCTCCTCTTCGTGGTCCGAGTACTGGAACACGTCGTCCAGCGGGACTTGGAACACCTTGGCGATCTGAAATGCCATTTCCAGGGAGGGCGAATAGCGGCCCTGCTCGATGGCGATGACGGTTTGGCGGGACACACCGATCAGGTCCGCCAATTGCGCCTGGGTCATTTCTCCGTGCGTGAATCGGAGAGAACGGATCGAGTTCGTGACTCGGGTGGTGGGCCTGGGCTTCGGCTTGGGTTTCACCACGGCTGGAAGCCCCGGCGGTAGGCGACGATCCTGGCGGCGGACCCGAGGATCGCGGACAGAACGAACGCCAGGTAGATGGTGTTGGAGATCCAGAAGTGGTCCAGCTCGGCCATCGACATGCCGAGGGCCGACACTCCGCCCACGACGAGGAACGACTGGCCGATGTATTCGCCGAACCGAATGATCTCCTTGTCGCGCTGGTCCTTCTTGCGGGCGTCTTTCGGCGAGAAAGTCGCGACGAGGACGTGCAGCACGATCGACGCGGCTATCGAGGCACCGACGGCCCACAGCATCGTCGACACGTACGCCACGTCGGCGAGGGGAACGCCTCCCGCCCGCCCAAGAATGACGGCGCCGTAACCCGCATATGTGCCGATCGCGAGGACCGCCATGATCCACGCGCTCTTCTCTTCGAATGGCATGACGCGAATGTAAAGCAGCATTGACATGGTGTCAAGATTTCTTTACACGCTTGAGGTGAGCCTGATCGCGCTTCAGGGCGCTTGCGAGTGCTTGGGGGCGCCTCGGGGGGGGCATGCAAGCAGCGCGTCCGGAGGACAACCGGCTGGTCACCCGTGGTGCGGTGCCGACTCCTGCCGATACGCCGCTGCGATCCGCTCCCGGAACGGGCGGCGGCGTAGCGCGTCCGCCACCTCCGTCAGCAGCTCCGCCAGCGGCATCGAGAGTTCCGCGTCCACCTCGGCCATCGCCGCCACCGTCGCGTCCCACTCCGCCTCGATCTGCGGCAGTAGGGCATGAGCCCTGGGCGTGAGCCCGATCAGCCGGCGGCGCGCGTCCAGCGGATCCGGGGTGTGGGTGACCAGGCCGGCACGGGCCATCTGGGCCGCCGTCTGGCTTGCGGCCGAGTGGGTCACGCCCACCGCCGCGGCCAGATCGCGGACCGGCAGCGGGCCTTCGGACAGGAGAGCCCGTACGACCGGGGAGAAGCGCGGCCGGTACTCGGCGAGGTCCAGCTCCTCGTAGACCTTCGCCACGTCACCGTCGAGCAGTTCGAGGACGTGGCGGAGCAGGGTGCCCACGGCGGCCGGGTCCGGATGATGCCTCACGCGGCTAATCTAACAGCACTGTCAGATATGAGGAGGGTGCGCCTCCGTGGCCGAACTCCATCCCCCCGTCGAACCGTACGAGCTCGGCATGCTCGACGTCGGCGACGGCAACCGCGTGTACTGGGAGACCTGCGGGAATCCCGCGGGCAAGCCCGCCCTCGTCCTGCACGGCGGACCGGGGTCCGGGGCGGGGCCGTTCTGGCGCCGGCTGTTCGACCCCGCGGCGTACCGCATCGTGCTCTTCGACCAGCGCGGGTGCGGGAGGAGCACGCCGGACGCCGCCGATCCACGGACCGCGCTCGCCGCCAACACCACCCCGCATCTGATCGCCGACATCGAGCTGCTGCGGCAGCACCTGGGCATCGACGCATGGCTGGTCCTCGGCGGCTCCTGGGGCGCGACCCTCGCGCTGGCATACGCCGAGCAGTACCCCGGGCACGTATCGGAGTTGGTGCTCTTCAGCGTCACCAACACCACCCGCCGCGAGGTGGACTGGGTCACCCGGGACATGGGGAGGGTCTTTCCCGAGGAATGGGCCCGGTTCCGCGACGCCGTACCGGAGCGGGAGCGCGACGGCAGCCTGGTGGAGGCCTACGCCCGGATGCTCGAAGACCCCGATCCGGCCGTACGGGATCGGGCGGCAAGGGAGTGGTGCCGATGGGAGGACGTGCACGTGGCCACTCACCGTGGCTACAAGCCGGACCCTCGTTTCGAGAACCCGCGCTTCCGGCTGCGCTTCGCCCGCCTCGTCACCCACTAC
The DNA here is from genome assembly GCF_055578365.1 of Streptomyces sp. NPDC033131. Taxonomy (NCBI): domain Bacteria; kingdom Bacillati; phylum Actinomycetota; class Actinomycetes; order Kitasatosporales; family Streptomycetaceae; genus Streptomyces; species Streptomyces sp. NPDC033131. Next base: position 37,386 of record NZ_JBVIPA010000026.1, on the reverse strand, counting down.
TGGCGGCACGCGGGTTTCCTGGAGGACGAGGCGCTGCTGCGCGACGCCGGTGAGCTCGCCGGCATCCCCGGCGTGATGATCCACGGGCGGATGGACATCAGCGGGCCCCCGGACGTCGCCTGGCGGCTGGCGCAAGCGTGGCCGGACGCGGAACTTGTACTGATCGACTCGGAGGGGCACGGACTGTCGGGGGATGCCACGACGGAGGCGCTGTTGGCGGCCACGGACCGGTTCCGGACGGCTCAGTAGGACACAAGTTTGCAGGTGAGCCCCCACGTTGCCGATTCATGAGAGGCGCTGGAGTACGAGAGTCCTTGGATCTCGAGCCGTGTGCAGCCAGGGCCCGTACCGGCCCCTGTTTCGTCTGTGCGTGTGCAGGCGGCGACCCGGACTACCGGCGGACGGTCTTCGCGCCGGAATCGGAGACCTCAGGGGCGCCCGGAACGGGGCCGTAGGCGGCGCCGGCGGGCCCAGGGGCATGTTCGGGCGGGGTGCGCGACCTCTTGAGCCGACCGCTCTCCGGCACGCTCTCACTCACCCGTCCACGGCCTACCGGAAAGGCTTTGACCTGGTGTTTTCCTGGATTCTCCCTAAAGTGGGGGAGGTCTGCCAGCTGCCATGGGAGGGGTCTTCGTGAATGGGGAGGGCGCGGGGTACGACGTTGCCCGGATCGAGGTGCTGGAGGGGCGGGAAGCCGTTCGCAAGCGGCCCGGGATGTGGGTCGGCTCGATCGGCGAACGCGGTCTGCGTCACCTGGCGTTCGAGGTCGTCGGCCGGGCGGTGAACCAGGTCCTGGCCGACGGCGGCGGCTCCGTCGACGTCACGCTCACGCCCGACGGCGGCGTGCGAGTCGCCGCCGACGGTGCGGGGGTTCACTTCGAGGCCGTCGGGGACACCGGCGGCCCGGGCCTCGAAGCGCTGCTGACCGGGTTCTCCGCCGGCCCCGAGCCCAGCGGCCGGCACATCGCGGCCGTAGGCCATGTCGGTTCGGGCCTCTTCGTCGCCAACGCGTTGTCGAGCCGGCTGACGGCCGAGGTGCGGTGCAAGGGCGTCCGCAGGGTGCAGGAGTACGGGCGCGGCGTCGCTCTCGCCCCGCCCGCCGCCGCGGGGCCCGCGAGCGGGACCGGGACGACCATCGCCTTCTGGCCCGACACCGAGATCTTCGGTACGGCGCGGTACTCGTTCGCCGTGCTGGCGGAGCGTTTCCGGCAGGTGGCCTTCCTCAACCGCGGCCTGGGCATCTCGCTGACCGACGAACGCCCGGCGGGCGAACCCCGGGCGGTGCTGTTCCGGTTCCCGGACGGAGTGCGGGACTTCGTGGCCGCCCTCGACGCGGAGGCGGGGGCGGACCTCCATCCGGACATCATCGGCTTCGAGCGGGAGGACCCGCGGATGGCGGGCACGATGGAGGTGGCCCTCCTGTGGAGCGGCTTGCGCGAGGAGCGGATACGCGGCTTCGTCAACAGCTGGGCCACTCCCGAGGGCGGAACGCACGTTGACGGCCTCCGTGACGGAGTGGCGGCCGCGGTCACCGCGTACGCGCGGAAACGGGGGCTGCCGGCAGCGGCGGACCCCGAGCCAGGCGCCGACCGGATCAGCCACAACCTCACGGCGGTCGTGTCGGTGAAGCTCGACCGTCCCGAATTCCCGGGCTCCACGCGCGGGCTGCTGGGCAACAACGATGTGCGGGTCTGTGTCGGGGAGGCCGTCCGGGAACACCTCGGCAACTGGTTCGAGGAGCAGCCGGAGCGGGCCGCGGAGGTCGTCGACCGGATCGTCCACCAGGAGGGAAACAGCAGCGGACGGGCCCGACAGCGTCCGCGCGACGGCGTTGCCGGCTGTGACTGAGCGCTGCGGTTGAGCGCTGCGGTTGGCTGTGTCCTCGACGCAGTGCCTGATCAAGTCGACGCAGGACGGCGTCACGGGACGGTCCGGGGTCTCGCGCCGGCGGCGCTCTTAACACATGCCGCGCCACCGCGCATGACATGCGCACTCCCCCGTACGGCCCCATCCTGAGAAGCAGCACCATCGGCTGCACAGGCCGACCATCCCCCGGGAGGTCCTGTGATCCTGCTCGTTCTGCTCGCGCCCGCCCTGATGATGGCGTTCCTCTTCGCCATGGACGCTCTCGAGGAACGCCTGTTTCCCCGCCTGCCAGAAGCGGATGACGTGGGACCTTCAGCCGACGACATACCAGCGTCCCCTTCCTCTCCCTGACAGCGGCATGGTGAGGATCGGCCGGCGCGTCACCGGGCATCGCGCCGCACTGCGGGTGCCTCGACGAGGTGGGGCGTGCCGCCGCCCCCGGGACGCACGTCGCGCATCCTCGCGTGAGCTGCGCGGATGCGGGCCGGTGCGGCTCGGATGATCCTGGAGCCATGGCCGGACAGCTGCGCGTCATCGTGTATCCGCCGTCACCGACGGGCGGCCGACGCGTGCGCGTCGACGGCGAGATCCTGGGCCTGGCCCACAGCCTCTCCGACATCGCCGAGTTCCTTCGTCGCGCCGGGCTGGACATCGATGCCGCCGAGCTGCCCCACTCCCCTCTCATCGACTGGCGCGGTTCCGGCCCTCAGTACTGGAGACCGGAGCCGGACGGCTGAGTCATTCGCCGACCCTCGATCGACGCGGACGGGCACGGATTGCCACAGTGCCGCGCCTTCCTCGGGGTCCGGGTGCGGGGCGTCGATCCCGGGGAGGCGCTGCGGGCGATGGAGGCGGAGCCGCTCTTCGCGGGGGCGTTCACCGTGCCGGGCGTCGACGCCGACTGCACGCTCCTCCTGCTCTTCGACGGTGGCGTGACGGGGAGCTTCGGACCACCTCCGAATCGCCCATGGCCCGTGACGGCAGCACCCCCGACGACCTGAACTACGTGGTGCGCGAGGTCGGTTTCGACCTCTCCGACAGCGAGGGCCGCACCTGCGCGACCGTCGACGCCAAGGCGGCGGTCCTCGCCCTCGCCGAGCGGCTGACCGGCGCGCGGGTGACGGAGGCCGTACAAGAACACCCGCGAGGAGGTCGAGACCGCCGTGGCGCGGGCCCGCCCCGAGGCGGCGTGGCGGTGATCTCCCCGCTCACGCTCCGGTGGCGTAGCGTTCGACGTAGGGACGCCCGCTGCGCCGGTGACTGCGCTGGCGTCAGTGGCGGCCGCACTGGAGGTTTCCTTCGGACGTTGGACTCCGTCGCCCCGGTGGCACGACGAGACGCCGACGACAGGGCCTCGGCCCCGTGAAGGAACCTGAGATGAGCGCCGACGACACATATGGCAGCAGTCACCTCACCCAATGGCTGCTGGAGACCGACTCGCTGGAAGACTTCCTGCAGACACTGGCCGACGCCGCCCTCGAGCTCTCCCGCGTCCAAGGTGCGGGCCTCACCCTGGAACGCGACGGGCGGCCACTGACCGTGGTCAGCGCCGGAACCGTGGCCACGAAGCTGGACGAGAAGCAGTACGGCCAGGACGACGGCCCCTGCCTGCAGGCTTTGCGTACCGGCGAGGAACTGCTCGTCCGGGACATGCTGCAGGAGTCCCGGTGGGGCGACTATCCCCCCTATGCCGCGGCCTGCGGGATCCGCTCCTCCCTGTCCCTGCCGATCGCCGCCCACACTCACACCGCATGCGCCATCAACCTCTACGCGGCCCCGCCGGACGCGTTCGGACAAGCGGATCTCACGGTCTTGCGTTCACTCGCCGCGGAAGCCACCGGCGCCATCTCGTTGGCCCAACGCATCGCCGACACGCAGGAATTCGCCGACCAGTTGCAGACTGCCATGCGTTCCCGCAGCGTCATCGACCAGGCCCTCGGCGTGGTCATGGGACAGCGCCGCTGTTCCGCCGACGAGGCTTTCGGCGTCCTGCGGTCGGCCTCCCAGCACCGCAACATCAAACTCCGTGACCTGTGCACCGAGCTGATCACCAATCTCACCGGCCGGCCACCGACCGCTCCGGAACTGCGCCCCCGCCCCTGAAAAGGGTGGTCCCACGCGTCACTCACGGCCGGACACCCTCACGTGCCGACTCTGGTCGGCGCGTCCGCCCGCTCCGAGTGGGCCGGTGGAGCGGAAGGGCGAGTCGGCCTCGAGTCGGGGCAGCCGACGTCGGGACACGCGTAGCACGACGGGTGGCAGCGCGGCACGCCCCGCCTGGACGAGGCGCAGCCAGGCGGGCATGTAGACGGCGGTACGGCGGTGCTCCACGGCCCAGGCCAGGCGTGCGGCGACCCGGTCGGCCGGATGCACGCGGCGAGCGGGCCCCGGCATGGCGGCGCGCAGTTCCCGCAGCACCGCGTACCGGTCGGCGTCGCGGATCATGTCCGTGTCCGTCCAGTTGATGTAGGCGACCCCCACGGCCACTCCGTGGTGGGCCACCTCGGCGCGCAAGGCGTGGGCGAAGGCCTCGACGCCCGCTTTGGAGGCGCAGTAGGCGCTCATCAGGGGCGCGGCGCCGAAGGAGGCGAGTGAGCCGACCTGGAGGTAGTAACCCGCCGTCTCCATGAGGTCCGGCAGGAAGGTGCGGGCCGTCAGCGCGCTGCCGGTCAGGTTCACCTCGATGACCCGGCGCCAGTCGGCGGGGTCCGAGGCGGCGAACGGGCCGCCCTGCGCGATGCCGGCGTTCGCCACGACGGCCGAGACAGGGCCCAGACGCGCCCGTACCTCCTTCGCGGCCCGGGCCAGCGCCTCCCCGTCGGTGACGTCGGCCTCAACGGCCACGACCGGCGTCGACAGGGATGCCGCGACGTCCTCCAGCCCGGCTTTCTCGTGGCCGAGCAGGGCCAGCCGGGCCCCGCGCCGTGACAGGTCCCGGGCCATGGCCGCCCCCAGCCCGCGGGCGGCTCCCGTCACGACGACGGTGCGGTTCTCGAGCGGGCTGCGTGCCATGGGCCGTTCCCTTCGTGCCGACGCCCGTTCAGACCGGGCTCATCCTCCGCTTCCGGCCGAGGCCCCGCACCGGATGCGGATCACACCTGCGGCATCCCCTGCCGTAGGTCCGTCGTCGACTGGTTCCGCTCCCGTGCGCAGGTGTCGCACTCGCGCGTGGTGTCCGAACGGGCGGTGTGATCGGGGTGGCCGACCGTGCGGCGGGCTTCCTTCAGCTCCGCCTCGTACAGGTGGTCGCGGCCGTCGGCGAGTTCCTCCACGGCGGCACGGGCGAGGTCCCTGAACGGCTGGTAGTAGGTGCTGTCGTAGGCCTCGACGATCTGGAAGGTCCAGTGCCCCGGAATGACGTTGCGGCCCAGGACCTGCGTCTGCACCATCTCGGCCCACTCGGGACGACCGGCCTCACGCAGCAGCCGCACCGCCCGGTCCAGTTCGAAGTCCGCGGTCCCGGTCAGCTGGTGGAAGCTGTACAGGTGGCCGCGGGCGCGCTCGGTCGTCTCCAGCGCCTTGGACAGTGACCCGAGAGCCTCCACCGTCTCGTCGGTGACGCCTTCAGGCCGCTGATGGTCACGGTCGGGCCCGTCGCCTTTCCTGGTCATGGTTCGCCTCCAACGGTGTGGCAGTGCAGGGTCCCCTGCGGGCCGGTGGGGCCGGCCCCATGCCCACGACTCGCGCCCGCTGCCGCCGCCCGGGTTGCCCGGGTCTGCCGGCCGTCCCGGCACACCGGACAACATGCTCGTTCGGTGCGCCGTGCCCGCTCGGCGCGGGGCTCATCCGTCGTCCGCCTGTCGGTCGCTGTGTGTACGCCGCGAGCCGGTGCGGTCACGGCGGGCCAGGATGCGTTGTGCCTTGCTCCCGCCCGGTGGCAGACGCCGACGCAGTGCGGCGCGTGCGGCGTTCGCGCCCGGAGCCCCGTGCACCCCGCCGCCCGGATGCGCGCCCGCGGACGCGAGGTAGAGGCCGCCCACAGGGGTCTCCGGCCGCCCGGTACCGGGTGTCGGGCGGAAGAGAAGCTGCTGGTGAAGGGCGGTCGTGCCGCCGTTGATGGCTCCGGCGACCAGGTTGGCGTCGAGTGACTGCAGCGTGGGCGGAGCGAGGATCCGGCGGGCCCGGATCAGGGAGCGGAAGCCGGGGGCGAACCGTTCGACTTGACGTTCGACGCGGTCGGCCATGATCTCCTGTTCCTTTGCGTCCCAGCTGCCCGTCAGGCCCTCTTCACCCGCGTCGCCGCCGACCTCGCGGGGCATATGGGTGTACGCCCACGCGGACTCGGTGCCGGTCGGCGAGCGCGAGGGGTCGGACGTCGTCATCTGGCCGAACAGGCAGAAGGGGCGGTCGGGGACCTGGCGCATGGCGATCTGCGCGGCGAAGCGGGTGAGTTCGTCGACGCCGTCGGCCAGGTGGACCGTCCCGGCCCGCGCGGCTTGCGCGGCCTGCCACGGCACCGCGCCGTCGAGGGCCCAGTCGACCTTGAACGTGCCGAAGTCCCATTGGAAGCGCCGCAGGTCGTCCAGCAACTGGGCGGGGAGGTGATGCTCGGCGAGGAGTTCGCCGTACAGAGCGGGCACGGACACGTCCGCGAGTACGGCGAGCCGGGCCGGGACCGTTTCGCCGCCGGCGGTACGCACGCCTACCGCGCGTCCCTGCCGGACGACGACTTCATCGACCCGCTGCCCGCAGCGCACGGTGCCGCCCAGCGTGTCCAGCCGGCGGGTCAGCGCTGCGGTGAGGGCACCGGAGCCGCCGACCGGAACGGGAAAGCCGTAGGTCTGTCCGAGCATCGACATCAGCCAGCCGAAGCCGCCGCTGCCCGCGGCTTCCGGCGCCAGGTCGGCGTGCAGCGCGTTGCCGGCCAGCAGCAGCCTGCCACCCTCACCCCGGAACTCCTCCTCACCCATGCGCCGCACCGGCAGCAGCAGGCTGCGCGCCAGACGCAGGCCTCCCGCCCCCCGCAGGCGTACGGCGAGGCGCGCCCCGGCACGCACCGGCGGGAAAGGCGTGAACAGGGCCCGCAGCAGGTCCTCCCGCACGCCCTGCCACACCTCGTGCAGACCGCGCCAGGCGGCTCCATCGCCCGGCGCGAAGGCCTCCAGCGAGTCCGCGGTGACGTCGAGACGCCGGTCGAGGACCGCGCAGCTGCCGTCGGTCAGCGGGTGGGCCAGCACGTGCGAGGCGTGGCTCCACCGCAGCCCGTGGTCCTGCAGGCGCAGCCCGGCCAGAATCGGGGAGGCCGCGGCCAGCGGGTAGAAGGAGCTGAAGAGATCGCTGACGAACGCGGGGTCTACGCCTCGGTCGTGGCGCACGGCACCGCCGGCCTCCGTCTGCTCCTCCAGGACGGTCACGCTCCACCCCGCGTCGGCGAGCAGGTTCGCCGCCACCAGTCCATTGGGGCCGGCCCCGATCACCACGGCATCAGGCATGGCCGCTCTCCGCTGGGCCGATGCTCGCACCCCCGTGCGACTCGGCACCATGCTCGCGCCGCCCGGCGTCCCCTTCGCACACCTTGGCGAGCCGGGGGAGCATCGCGCGGTGCCGCAACTGGATCAGCGCCTCGGTCCCCACGGTGTGCAGCGTCCCGCCGACGCCCCGCAGGGGATGCTCGTCCACGATCACCAGACAGTGCTCGCCCCAGGGGCGCAGCTCGATGGCGATCCGCGCCGTGCCCAGCCATCCGGCGTGGGCTTCGAGTTCCAGCGCGGTCCCCTCCTCGCATCGCCGTACCACGGTCTCGTTGGTCAGCCGGGCCGGACCCAGCCGGACCTCGTAAGTGATCGCCGCACCCTTCTCCGGCCACCGTCCCCGCAGCGGGGTCGAGTCCGACGTGCCCACCACCCACTCCGCGTACCGGTCACCGTCGGCAAGAACGGCCCACACCGTCTGTGGGCTGGCCGTGATCAGACGATGGCGTACCGCCATTCGAACCTCCCGCGCTCGGTGTCCTGTCCGTCGTCATCGCGGAGTGCCCTGCCCGCCCGATTCAAAACGGGCCATTCCGGGCGCGGGCGGTGACGACTCGGACCGGGGGCGCCGTCGCCCCGGTCCGGATGACGGACCGTGTGGCGCCATGCCGTGGCCGTACCGATGGCGCCATGCCGTGGCCGTGCCGACGCGGACGCGGGGGCGCATCGCCGCGCCACTGTCGCGGATCCCGGCGACGGCCTGCCACGCCTCGCCGACGCCTCACGATCCGGTGAACGGCAGTGCCGTGGTAGTGGTCGTCGAGATATTTGCACAGCGATGGGCAACTAACTCGTCCCCTGAGGAGCTTCCGATGTCCCTCCTGGCACAGACACCTGTCGAGAAAATGACCGGGCCGTACACACGGCGCTGGTGGGCTCTGCTCGTGCTCTGTCTGAGCCTGCTGATCGTGGTCATGGCGAACACGTCGCTGATCGTGGCCGCCCCCGACATGACCCGGGATCTGAATCTGAGCAGTAGCGATCTGCAGTGGGTCATCGACGGCTACACCGTCCCCTACGCCGCGCTGATGCTGGTCCTGGGCTCGATCGGCGACAAGTACAGCCGGCGTGGCGCCCTGATCGCCGGTCTGGTGATCTTCGGCGGCGGTTCCGTGATGGGCAGCCTGGTCGACGGGACCGGACTGGTGATCGCCTCCCGGGCCGTCATGGGCGTCGGCGCCGCCGTGGTGATGCCGGCCACGCTGTCCCTGCTGGTCGCGACCTTCCCGCGGGCCGAGCGCGCCAAGGCCATCACGGCCTGGACGGCCACCTCCGGCCTCGCGATCGCCGTCGGCCCCCTCGTCGCCGGCTGGCTGCTCGAGGACCACGCCTGGGGTTCGACGTTCCTGATCAACGTCCCCATCGTCGTCGCGGCCATCATCGGGGCGCTCTTCCTCGTACCGCCGTCCAAGGCCAAGGACATGGGCCGGATCGACTACGTGGGCGGCCTGCTCTCCATCGTCTCGGTCGGATCCCTCGTCTACGCGACCATCGAAGGCCCGCACTTCGGCTGGGGCATCGGGCCTGTCACGGCGGCCGTGGTCGCGGTCCTCGGTCTCCTGGCCTTCGTGGCCTGGGAGTTGCGGCATCCGCGCCCCATGCTGGACGTGCGCAAGTTCCGGCTGCGGCCCTTCGGCGGGTCGATGCTCGCGGTGCTGTTCTTCTTCTTCGGCACCTTCGGCGCGATCTACTACTCCACCCAGTTCCTGCAGTTCGTCCTCGGCTACGACGCCCTGCAGACCGGCGTACGGCTGCTGCCGCTGGCCGGCGCGGTCTTCGCCGGCGCCGCTCTCACCGGCCGGCTGACCTCGCAGTTCGGCATGAAGGCGTCGGTCGTCGCCGGCATGGTGATCGGCACCGCGGGGGTCCTCCTGCTCACACAGGTCGACAAGAGCTCGACGTACAGCGACTTCCTGGCGCCGATGATGATGCTCGGTTTCGCGATCGGACTGAGCGTGTCCCCGGCCACGGACGCCATCATGGACTCCTTCCCCGAGGCCGAGCTGGGCGTCGGAGGCGGCGCCAACGACACCGCCCTGGAACTCGGCGCCTCCCTCGGCATCGCGGTCCTCGGCTCACTCCTCGGCACGAGCTACCGCGACGAGCTGACCGGTCTCGTCGGCGGCCGGCTGCCGGCCGCGGCCCTGGACACCGCCAAGGATTCGGTGGGCGGCGGCCTGGCCGTCGCCGAGCAGGTCGCCAAGGATCCGGCCGCGGGGCCGCAGCAGGCCCAGGTCCTCGTCGACGCCGTCCATCAGGCATTCGCCCATGGTGTCGCCCAGACCAGCATGGTCGGCGGGATCGTCATGGCCGCCGGTGCCCTGATCGTCCTGGCGGTCCTGCCCGGCCGCTCCGGCGCGGGGAAGCGCCGGCCGGAAGACGCGGTCGCGCAGGGAGCGGACGCGACGGAAGAGCACCACACGAACGTCGGCTGAAGCCCGGCCCTTGTGCCCCCTCCCGAGCACTTCCGGCCGCTACCCGCGGTCAGGCCGGGCCGATGCAGGGGGTGATGGGCGATGTCGCGGGCGTCGGCGGCGGGAACCCCCAGCATGCGCAGCACCCTCTCCGCCAGGTTGGCGGCCGCTTCGTCGGCGTCGAACTCGGGGCGGGCGAACGTCAGCTCCATCAGGGACACCAGGGACCCGCCGAGCGCGGACAGGGCGACGGTCGGGTCGATGCCGGCGAAGCGGTCCGCCGCGACGCCGCGCTCCAGGTCGCGCAGGCTCGGGGCGCCAGCCCCCGGTCGGAGTGGATGTCTGCCGAGTCCGCGATGACGCAGTACCCGCATGAGCTCCGGCCCCGACCAAGGCGCACGTGGCCCCTCGAAGACGCGTGACGTAGGAGCCGACCTCCGTCTGTCGGCCGTCATAGGCCAGGATGGGTCCCATGAGCGTAGTCAAGATCAACGTACTGACCGTCCCCACCGAGCAGCGCGAGACGCTGGAGAAGCGCTTCGCCTCCCGCGCCCACGCCGTGGAGAACTCCGACGGGTTCGAGTGGTTCGAACTTCTCCGCCCCGTCGAGGGCACCGACAGCTACCTCGTCTACACCCGGTGGCGTGACGAGGAGTCCTTCCAGGCATGGATGGAGGGCCCCATGAAGGCGGCCCACCAGGGCGGTGACGCCCAGGGTGGTGAGCGTCCCAAGCCGGCAGCGAGCGGATCCACGCTGTGGTCCTTCGAAGTAGTGCAGCAGGCGGAGCCGAAGAACGCGTAGCAAGCCGTCACGGGCAGCGAGGTCGCGGGAGCCGCAGTCCGGCCCCGCCGGGCGGCGGAGCCGTCTGTTCCAGGCCACGGGCCACGGTTGCTCAACTGCCCGGCGGCCATGAGCCGTTCGCCTGACGGCAGCCTTCGCCCGAGCCGTGCGCGGCGGTCCGGCACCCACCCCCTCACTGCGGGGGGTGCCTCTATGTCCTTCGTCAAGGCTGAGTGGGTCATGCGGGGGCGGTTTCGGGGGTGCGGGGCTCGTAGAAGGTGCCGTCGCGGAGCATGGCGAACAGCACGCTGATGCGGTGACGGGCCAGGCGGAGAAGGGCCTGCGTATGGGTCTTTCCGCGGGCCCGGCATTTGTCGTAGTAGGTGCGGGAGGCGGGATCGTGCAGGGCGGCGAAGGCGGAGAGGAACATGGCCCGCTTGAGCTGCCGGTTTCCGCCTCTGGGTGCATGTTCGCCGTGGATCGAGGTCCCGGAGGATCTGGTGGCCGGTGCCAGGCCGGCGTAGGAGGCGAGGTGGGCGGCGGTGGGGAAGCTGGTGCCGTCGCCGACGGTGACCAGCAGCACGGCAGCGGTCCTGACCGCGACCCCCGGCATCGAGGTCAGGACCTTCGAAAGAGGGTGATCCTCCAGGAGGGTTTTGATCTGTGCTTCCAGGGCCCGGCGTTGTTCGTGGACGGCGGCGAGGGAGCGGGCCAAGGACGGGATCACGGTGTCGAGGGTGCCGGTGCCGGGGACGACGACGGTCTGTTCGTCGAGTGCGTCGAAGACCTCGTCGATCAGGCGTTGGGCCATGCGCGGGGCCTTGGGCCGGATCACCTCAACGAGCTTGCGGCGACCGGCCTTTCGCAGTGCGGCCGGGGATCCGTAGCGTTCCAGCAGCCAGGTCACGGCGCTGTGGTCCAGGCGGGGCCCGAGTACGCGTTCCAAGCTGGGGTGGAACTGGGTGAGCAGGCCGCGTATTCGGTTGGAGGTGCGGGTGGCCTCGGCCGCCAGGTCCTGGTCGAAGCCCACCAGGACCGTGAGTTCGGCGGTGATCTCATCGGTCAGTTCCAGCGAGCGCAGGGTGTGGGGCATGGTGCGGGCGGCGTCCGCGATCACCGTGGCGTCCTTCGCGTCGGTCTTCGCCTCGCCCGGGTAGAGATCGGCGATCCGCCGCATCGACAGGCCGGGCAGGTAGGCGACCTTGCAGCCGGCGTCCCGGGCGACTGTCAGGGGCAGGGCGCCGATCGAGGCGGGCTGGTCCACGATGACCAGGACGGTGCCGAACTTCGCGGCCAGCTTGTCGAACACGGCCCGCAACTTGGGCTCGCTGTTGGGCAGCTGTTTGTCGAAGACCTTCTTGCCGGCCGGGGTCAGCCCGTGCCCGTGGTGAGCGGTCTTGCCGACGTCCAGGCCGAGGAAGACGCCCACGTCGTCGATGTCGTCCAACCCATCCTCCCAAGCGGGGTTCGTGCGGTGCTGGCCAGGGCTTCGGTGTCGTATGCGCGCATCCACGTTATGCAGACCTGCCGCCCGCGAGCAGCCGGGCATTGCGCCAGGCCGGGCGGTAGTCGGACCTCTCATCAGCGTCTCCAACGGCACCCCGCGGACCCGGTGACACCACCCCCCAGGTCATCCCTGCGACAGGGGGGAACAGTCATGCCGGGCCCGGAGGCCAGCGGTCCCATTGCGGAACCGCGAAGAACATAACGGGGCGGGTGCCGAACCGCCGCCGCCGTGCAAAGCCAAGCCAAGCCCACAGCACCACTCGTGCCTGGTCATCCGACCGGGCACCGTCACCGCTTCAGCGCCGGCCGGCTCGGTCTCGTCCCGAAGGTGACGAGGGCGGCGAGTCCGGCGATGAGTGCCAGAAGTCCGAACACCCGGGGGTAGCCGCCTAGTGGCGCGACCAAGGCGGCGCCGGCGAAGGGGGCCAGTGCGGAGGCTGCCGTGGTGGGCGCGGCGAGCAGTCCGGACAGACGGCCGTAGTAGGTGGTGCCCCAGCGGTCGGTGACGGCGGTGCCCTGAAGGAGGGTGAGGTTGCCGCAGACCATGCCGGCCACGACGGACAGGGTGACCAGCAGGGCGTACGGGCCGGGGACGAGCGCGAGGGCCGTTGTGGTCAGGGCGCCGAGCGCGATCAGTGCGGTCGTGCGGGTCGCTGTCCCGGTGCGGCGGGCGGTGGTCGCGTACAGGGTGCGGCCCAGGGTCTGGCCGGCGCCGCCGAGGCCGAGCGCCCAGGCGGCTTCGGTGGTGGAGTAGCCGCGTTCGAGGAGAAGGGGCACGAGCGCGACGACGACGGCGGAGACGGCGAACGCGGAGAGGGTCAGGGCCGCGGCCAGCATCCGGAAGGGGCGGCTGCGGGACCACCGCACCTCGCCGCGTTGCCGAAACGCCCACGTGGCTCCTCCCCCACGCTCGAACAACCTCGCGCGGGGGGACCCCCATCGCGGCCGCTCCGGCGCCTTGCGATGCACGGCACCAGACCACGCGACCTGATCGGACGCTCATAGTGAAAGGACCCCTTAGCACCCCTGCGACGACGCCGGGGGCCGGGCGGCGGTCAGCCGAGCCAGCGGCCGTCGCGCATGAGGTCGCGTCCCTGCAGCTCGTTCGCCTCCCGCCAGGCCTGGATGCGCCGCGGCCGGATCCGGAAGTACTGGTAGGGCTCGTCGAGTTCGCGCGGATCGAAACCGGTCCTGGTCGCGAACGCGTCGCCTGTCTGTGGGTCGAGCCCTGCGATGTCCACCGGCTCGGCGGTGCCCTCGACAATGACGACGTCGCGCGTCGGCCCGAGGCTGAGGCGCACCCGGCTGTCCGCCAGCAGGTTGCGGCCGGTGATCGAGGCACGCGGAGTCGAGACGAGGAACGCGGTTCCGTCCCAGAGGTACGAGAGCGGGATGAGGTGGACGCCGCCCGGGGAGCCCGACGTCGCGATCCAGAGATCGACGTCGCCCTCCAGCCGTGCGCGAGTGTCCCGCAGTCGCTCCTCAAGCCCACGCGGCGGCGTGCCCGTCATGCTTCCTCCAGTCACCTCGTCAGGAGTCCCTTCCTCCGGGAAGTCTCCTGAAAGTCTCCGTCGCCGACGGTCGGTTCACTCGGCGGCCGTCTCATGATCGGCTGCCGGGCAGGGCGGACAACAGTGCCACATCAGGGCGTGGGCGTCAGCGACGCGGCCTCCCATGCGAAGCCGTCCGGGTCGGTGAAAGGCCCGGCCGCGCCGCCGATCGTGAGCCGGTGCGATCCGCTGCCGTCGGGAGAGACGCCGGCGTCCTTGGCAAGGGCACGACGTCGGTACAGCGCCAGCTTGACGGGACTCGGTCCGGCGGCGAACTCGACGTACATGCGGCCGAAGCTCTTCGCGACAGCAAGGCCCCGGCCGACGTAGAACCGCTTGCTGGCGGCCACGTCCGCGACTCCCAGCAGGAGCACGATCTCGTCGATCTGGCGGGTGTCAGGGCCGGTGTCCTTCTTCGCCGAGGTCGCGACCTTCCAGATCGTCCCGTCCGGGGCTTGTACGACACCGCCGTAGCCCCAGAGCGACTTCGCGGCAGGCTTCAGCGGCGTGGCGCCGGCGTCGAGGGCGGTGCCGATGAGGCTGTCGACAGTCGCCGGCCGGGACACGGTGAGCGACAGGGTGAACCCGCGGAAGCCGGTCGTCGGAGCCTCGGAGGCCCGCAGGCGTAGCTGCGTGTCCAGCCCGAAGGCGGCGGTGTAGAAGCGGTTGGCGGCCGTGGGGTCGGCCACGTCGAGGGTGACGGATTCGATGGATGCCATGGCCGTCACGCTAGGTGCGGTTCGCCGACCGGCGCTTCTTCATTCCTGACCGATCCGGCCACCGGCTGCGCTCAAGGCCGCCGGCACCGGACGCGTACGGCCGGCCCCGGTCGCGACGGGCGGCGGTTTCGCCCTCTCATGTCGGCGGGCCGACACAGCGGCTCGCCTTCGCTGCTCACCGGTGGGCTGTGGTCCGCCCGTCCCTCGCGTGGTCCGGTCCCAGCATGTCGGGTTCCGGCGTGGAGAGAGCCGTCCGGAGGAACCGGCGCAGAACCGGGGAGTCCTCGTCGGACCGCCAGCAGACCGCGGTCTCCAGTACGGCGGTGTGCCGGCGCAGCGGGCGGGCGACGAGGCCTTCCCACATCATCGTGGTGTACTGCGCCGGCAGCAGCGTCACACCGGCACCCGCCTCGACGAGGGCGAGAGCGTGCAGCACCGACCCGGCCTCGTGCCGGACCCCGGACGACGCCCCGGCATCCGCCCAGGCGGCTCGCGCGTGAGCGGTGAACCCCTCCCCCGCCCCCTGCGCGATGACCACCCGGTCGTCGCGGACTTCCGCCAGGTCGATGCGCTCCGTCGCCGCGGCCCGATGCGACGCTGGGAGCACCGCGACCAGCGGCTCGCGCGCCACCACAGCGATCTCCAGACCCCGAGCGCGTCCCTGCACGGACCCCGTCCGGCCGGCCGATCCGGGTTCGAGGGGCTCGAGGTGGAGGAGGCCCGCGTGTGCGTCGCGTCGGTGGACCCGCTCGACCACGTCGGAGTCGGACACCTCCGCGAGGACGAAATCCACGTCGGGGCCGAGCGTGGCACCGCTGAGGAGGTGGGACAGCAGGCGCGGCGGCACGGTGCGGCCGACCGCGAGGCCCAGCCGGCCGCGGGTCCCGAGGCCGACGGTGCGCACCATGTCGGTGGTGGTGTTCAGCTCCGCGAACAGCCGTCGCGCGCGTTCGGCCAGCACCCGGCCCGCCGCCGTCAGGTCGACCCCCCGGCCGTGCCTGACCACCAGGGCGACTCCGAGTTCCCGTTCCAGAGCCTGCAGCCGTACCGTCAGCGGGGGTTGCGTCATGTGCAGCGACGCCGCGGCGCGGCTCACGGAGCCTTCGTCGGCAACGGCCAGAAAGCACTCGAGCGCCCGCAGATCCATATCCTGAGCGTATATCGGCTACCGCGACTTCGTATTGGACGTATAGCTGGGTGCTTCCCATACTCATGCGTGTAAGTCGAGGCAGAGCAGCCCGACGGTCCGCTTCCCGTGCACGGAGGCTCGGAGGGCTCCTCGTTGCCCGGCAGGTGGCGACAGGTTCCGGGCGCGGCTCGGCATCGCGCCCGACATCCAGAGACGAGGCTGCGTGAGCGAGATCGGGAAGCTGTCCGACGAGGTCCTGACGACGGACGTGCTGGTGATCGGCAGCGGGCCGGCCGGAACGTCGGCCGCCCTGTTCCTTGCCACCTACGGCGTGGACCACATCGTGGTCACCAAGTACCGCTGGACGGCCAACACCCCGCGGGCGCACATCACGAACCAGCGCACCGTCGAGATCCTTCGAGACCTGGGGATCGAGGAGGACATCAAGGCGCAGGGCACGCCCGTCTCGCTCATGGGCGACACGGTCTTCTGCACCAGCCTGGGCGGTGACGAGATCGGCCGGGTCCGTACCTGGGGCACGCACCCGGCACGCAAGGCCGACTACACCCTCGCCAGCCCCTCGGAGCACTGCGACCTCCCGCAGACCCTGCTCGAACCGATCCTGATCGGGCACGCCGCCGAGCGCGGCAGCCGGATCCGGTTCGACACGGAGTACCTGTCGCTCGAACAGGACGACCACGGCGTCACCGTCACCGTGCGCGACCGACTCAACGGGCACGTCTACCGGATTCGCGCGAAGTACGTCATCGGTGCCGACGGCGGCCGCAGCCAGGTGGCGAGCGACGTCGGGCTGCCCTTCGAGGGCGAGATGGACCTCGCCGGGAGCATGAACATCGTCTTCCACGCCGACCTGACGGCCTACGTCGAACACCGGCCGAGCGTCCTGTACTGGGTACTGCAGCCTGGATCGAACATCGGCGGCATCGGGATGGGCCTGGTGCGCATGGTGCGGCCGTGGGACGAGTGGCTGGTCGTATGGGGTTACGACATCAGCCGGCCACCCCCACAGGTCGACGACGTCATGGCGACGAAGATCGTGCACGACCTGATCGGCGACGACACGATCCCGGTCACCATCCGCTCCACCTCGCTCTGGGGCAACAACAGGATGTACGCCACGCGCTACCGGGCGGGCCGGGTGTTCTGCTCCGGCGACGCCGTGCACCGGCACCCGCCGTCGAACGGCCTGGGCTCCAACACTTCCATCCAGGACTCCTACAACCTCGCCTGGAAGCTCGCCGCGGTCCTGTCCGGCAAGGCGGGCGAAGGGCTCCTCGACAGCTACGACGCGGAGCGGGCACCGGTCGGCAAGCAGATAGTGCTCCGCGCGAACAAGTCGATCGCGGAGACCGGCGCGATGTTCGACGCCCTCGGGTTCACGGATACCGACGACCCGGCCGAGCAGATCGCGAACATGCGGGCGCGCGCGGAGGACACACCGCGGGCCGCCGAGCAGCGCGCCGCGCTGCGGGCGGCACTGGAACTGAAGGACTACGAGTTCAACACGCACGGCGTGGAACTCGGCCAGCGCTACCTCTCGCCGGCCGTGATCGGCGACGGTACGCCGGAGCCGGAGTTCACTCGCGACCCCGAGTTGTACTACCACCCGACCACCTGGCCGGGGGCGCGGCTGCCGCACTGCTGGCTCGGCCGCGAAGGGCACCGTGTCAGCACCCATGACATCACCGGCAAGGGGCGGTTCGCGGTGCTGACCGGTATCTCCGGGCAGGCCTGGGCGAAGGCCGCGGCCGGCGCGGCCCGCTCGCTGGGCATCGAGATCGACGCGCACGTCATCGGGCCCGGTCGCGAGTACACCGACGCCTACGACGACTGGTCGCGGCTGCGCGAGGTCGGCGAGTCCGGCTGCGTGCTCGTACGGCCGGACGCCCATGTCGGCTGGCGCGCCCACGAACTGCCCGCCGACCCGGAAAAGGCCCTCACCGCGGCCCTCGCCCGACTGCTCGCCCGGGACTGACGCCGGCCGAGACCGAAAGAGGCACGTCCCGATGACACACCACTTCTCCCACACAGCGCTCCCCTCCCGGATCGTCTTCGGGCCCGGCACCCTCGATCAGGTTCGTGAGGAGGTCGAGCGGCTCGGCCGGTCCAGGGTCCTCGTCCTGGCGAGCCCGGCTCTCGCCGCGGCGGGCGACCGGATCGAGAAGGCGCTCGGCCCGCTCGCGGTGGGCCGCTTCGACAGCGCCACCATGCACACGCCGGTCGCGGTCACCGCGCGGGCACTCGAACTCCTGCGGGAGGCCGGGGCGGACTGCGTGGTCGCGGTGGGCGGCGGCTCGACGACGGGGCTGGCGAAGGCGCTCGCCGTCCGCACCCAGGTCGACCAGGTGATCCTGCCGACCACCTACGCCGGCTCGGAGGCCACCCCCGTTCTCGGCGAGACCGAGGACGGGCTCAAGACCACCCGCTCCTCGCCGGACATCCTCCCCGAAACGGTGATCTACGACGTAGAGCTCTCCCGCGGCCTCCCCGTACCGGTCGCCGTGACCAGTGCCGTGAACGCGCTCGCCCACGCCGTGGA
This sequence comes from Streptomyces sp. NPDC033131, assembly GCF_055578365.1. NCBI lineage: Bacteria > Bacillati > Actinomycetota > Actinomycetes > Kitasatosporales > Streptomycetaceae > Streptomyces > Streptomyces sp. NPDC033131. The sequence goes on along the minus strand of NZ_JBVIPA010000026.1, from coordinate 19,390 downwards.
GGCGCTCTACTCCCCCGGCGCCAACCCGGTCGTCGACGGCATGGCCCTGGACGCGGTCGGCCGGCTCGCCCGCGGCCTGCGCGGACTCGTGGCCGACCCGGACGACCTCGACGCGCGATCCGACCTGTTGCGGGGCGCCTGGCTGGCCGGAACCTGCCTGGGTGCCGTGGGAATGGGCCTGCACCACAAGCTCTGTCACACCCTCGGCGGCAGCTTCGGTCTACCGCACGCCCCGGTCCACGCCGTCGTACTCCCGCACGCCATGGCCTACAACGCGTCCGCGGCACCCGAAGCCATGCGCCGGATCGCCGAGGCGCTCGGTGCCGCCGACGCGCCGACGGCGGTGTACGACCTGATCGTCGCGGTCGGCGGTCCGACGTCCCTGCGCGATATCGGCCTGGCCGAGGCCGACCTCGACCGCGCCGCCGCACTCGCGACCGCCGAGCCGTACCCCAACCCCGTCGAGCCGACCCGCGACGGCGTTGCGCGGCTGCTGCGCGACGCCTGGGAGGGCAACCGTCCCGCGACCACGGCCGCCACCGGCCCGCCGGGGCTCGACCGGCTCACCGCGCAGGTCGTGTCGACGTTCGCCGGTACGCCGGATCCGCGGCTGCGCCGGCTGCTGTCGGACCTCGTCACCCGGCTGCACGCGTTCGCCGTCGACAACGACCTCACCCAGAGGGAGTGGCAGCGCGGCATCGACTTCCTCACCCGCACCGGGCAACTCTGCGACGACACCCGGCAGGAGTTCGTGCTGCTGTCCGACACCCTCGGCCTGTCCAGCGTGGTGGACCTGCTCACCAACTCCCGGACCCCGGACACCACCCCGTCCGCGGTACTCGGCCCCTTCTACGTGGACGGTCCGCCCGAGCTGCCGCAGGGGGCGGACATCGCGCAGGGCCTGCCCGGCACGCCGCTCTGGGTGGACGTCCTGCTCACCGACACCCACGACGCACCCGTGCCGGACGCGATCGTCGACGTCTGGCAGTCCAATGACGACGGGTTCTACGACGTCCAGCTGCCCGAGCTCGAAGGGCCGGTCCTGCGCGGGCGGCTACGGACCGACGGCGACGGCCGCCTGCGATTCTGGTCGATCCTCCCCTCGGAGTACCCGATTCCGGCCGACGGTCCGGTCGGCGCGATGCTCCGCGCGACCGGGCGCCACCCCTACCGGGCCCCGCACCTGCACTTCATGATCGAAGCCGAGGGCCATCAGCAACTGATCACCCAGCTCTTCGTCGCGGGCGGCAAGTACCTCGACTCGGATGCCGTGTTCGGGGTCAAGGAGTCGCTCATCGTCGGCTTCGAAGCGCGCAGCGGCCCCACACCCGACGGCCGGCAGGTGACCGGCGAGTGGCGTGAACTCGGCTTCACCTTCCGGATCGCACCCCGCGCGTCGTGAGAGGGGCACGATGGCACGGCGGAGGTCAGCAGGAGCGCTAGGCGAAACCGCCGTTGCTCATCAGCAGCTGTCCGTTGACCCACTGGCCCTTCGGTGAGCAGAGGAAGTCCACGAGGTGGGCGGTGTCCTGCGGGGCGCCGAGGCGGCCCAGCGGTGTCTGGCGAAGCAGGTGCTCGCGCATCTCGTCGGACATCCAGCCGGTGTCCACCGGCCCTGGATTGATGACGTTGGCGGTGACGCCGAGGTGAGCGAGCTCGTGAGCGGCGGCCATGGTGATGCGGTCCAGGGCTCCCTTACTCGCTCCGTAGGGAAGATTGCCCACGGTGTGGTCGCTGGTGAGGCTGATGACACGTCCGGTTCCGGGAACGCCGGTGAACCGTCGGCCGTACTCGCGGATCAGTAGCCAGGTGGCGCGGGCGTTGACCGCGAAGTGGCGGTCGAAGCTCTCGACCGTGGTGTCGAGCAGGCCGGAGTCGACCGACTCGCAATGACACATCACCAGGGCGGTGACGCCGCCGAGGTGACGCTCGGCCTCGTCGAAGATGCGGGCGGGTGCGTCCGGATCCGTGAGGTCGGCCTCGACGGCCACCGTGTCCGCGCCGCGCGCCGTGAGCTCTCGGGTGATGTCGTCAGTCGCTCCCTTCTCGACGCCCCAGGGCATGCGCTGGTCATAGGGCGTCCAGTACGTGAAGGCGATGTTCCAGCCGGACGCGGCGAGTTGGCGGGCTGTACCGGCGCCGATGCCGACCGTGCGGCCGACGCCGGTCACCAGCGCCAGTGGCCGGGGTCCGTCAAAGCCGTGGTCCTCTCCGGTGTTTGTCACAGCATCAGATCGTTCGCGACCGGCGCCGGTGGGGCAAGCGCTTTTGTCCGCGCGCTTCCCGTTCCCCGGACATCCCGGGCTCGCGAGCCCGGCCTGACTTCGAAAGCCTGTGACCAGCCGATGTCAGCCAGAAGCCGTACATGCCAAGGGCATTGACCACGGCGGGAGTTCGGGTGGCGGGCGGCCTTGGCTAATCTGCACGGGTGACCACCGACCTGACCTTGCTGCCGCGTGTCGCCTGTCGCGGACAGGAAGTCACCGCGCCCCGGCTCCGCGGCCTCCTCGCGCTGCTGGCGGGTGACTTGCGCACGGGCTGCAGCACCGAGCGGCTGGTGGCCGGGCTGTGGCCGGACGCGTTGCCGGAGCGGCCCGGAAAGGCGCTGCAGGTCCTCGTGTCCCGGGCGCGGGCGCAGCTGGGCGCCGACGTCATCGCCAGTACGCCGACCGGATACCGGCTCACCCTCACCGAGCAGCAGGTCGACAGCTCCGCCCTGTTGGTGCACGCCGCCGCGAGCGCGGACCGGGCCAGGGCCGGGGACCACGCGGGCTCGCTGGCCGCGGCCGAGGCCGGGCTCGCGCTGTGGGAGGGCACCCCTGACGAGGCCGGCGACAGCGACGACCCCGTGGTCGCGCTGCGCACCGAGCGCGCCCCCGTCCGCGACGCGATCGTCCGCGGGCGGGCCCTCGCGCTCGCCCGGCTGGGGCGGCACGCGGAAGCGGCCGGGCCGCTGGCCGCGGCCGCCGCGGAGCATCCACGCGACGAGGAGGTGCTCGCCGAGTTGCTGCGCTGCGAGGCGGCGACGGCGGGCCCGTCCGCCGCGCTGACGCGGTACGAGGCCTACCGCCGTCAGCTGCGCGATCAGCTCGGGACGAATCCGGGCGCCGGGCTCAAGGCCGTACAGCAGGAGCTGCTGCGCGGCGAGGCGCCGGTGGTCAGGCACGGCGTGCCGCATGAGCCGAACCCGCTCCTCGGCCGGGACGAGGACGTCGCGGCGGTGCAGCGGCTGCTGCGCGCCTCCCGCGCCGTCACCGTCGTCGGCCCCGGCGGCCTCGGCAAGACCCGGCTCGCGTACGCCGTCAGCCGCCGGGCCGAGCAGCGCCTGGTGCATTTCGTGCCGCTCGCCGGCGTCACCTCGGACGCGGACGTGGCCGCGGAGGTGGCCTCCGCGCTCGGGGCGGGCGAGGTGCGGCCGGGCGCCGTGAGCGGCCACGCGGCGGCCGATCCGGTCCCCGGCATCATCGGCGCGCTCGGCTCCGGGCCCGCGCTGCTGGTGCTGGACAACTGCGAGCAGGTCGTCCGGGGCGCCGCCGACCTCGTACGGGCCCTGGTCTCGTCCTCGAAGGACCTGCGGGTGCTCGCCACCAGCCGGGCCCCGCTCGGCCTCACCTCGGAGGCGGTGTACGCGCTGCCGGAGCTCGGTCTCGGCACCTCGGTGGAGCTGTTCACCCAGCGGGCCCGGGCCGCCCGGCCCGGCGTGGAGCTGCCACCGGACGCGATGGCCGAACTCTGCCGTCACCTCGACGGGCTGCCGCTCGCCGTGGAGCTGGCCGCGGCGCGGGTGCGGGTGCTGTCGGTACCGGACATCGCCCGCCGCCTCGGCGACCGGTTCGCGCTGCTGCGCGGCGGGGCGCGGGACGTGCCGGAGCGCCATCGCACGCTGCACGCGGTCGTGGAGTGGAGCTGGAACCTGCTGGGGCAGGACGCCAGGGCGGCGATGCGCATGCTGTCCGTCTTCCCCGGCGGTTTCTCCGGTGAGGCGGCGGAGCAAGTGCTGGGCGGGGACGCGCTGTTCCTGCTGGAGCAGTTGACCGATCAGTCGCTGCTCACCGTCGCCGACACCCCGGCCGGCGTGCGGTTCCGGATGCTGGAGACCGTACGGGAGTTCAGTGCTGCCCGGAGCGCGGAGGCGGGTGAGGAAGACGAGGCCGTCGGCCGGTTCCTCGGCTGGGCGCGGGACTTCGGGGTCGCGCACCACGACTGGCTCTTCCGCTCGGAACCGCTGACCGACCTGGAGCGGATCAGGGCCGAGCAGGACAACCTCGTGCTGGCCCTGCGGCACGCCCTGGCCCGTTCGGACGGCCCCACCACCGCCGCCCTCACCGCCGTCCTCTCCGCCCTGTGGTCCATCGGTTCCAGCTACCCCCGCCTCGCCGCCCTCGCCGCGGACACCGGCCCGCCGCTGTCCCACTACCACCCCGAGCCCGAATACGTCGAAGTCGCCCGCGCCGCCGCGGTGTTGTGCACGACGAGCCTGTTCATGGGCTACGGCCCGGTCGCCATACGCCAGCTCGTCACCCTCCGGCGGCTGCCCCCGGCCCCGCCGGACACGCTGCTGCGCGCCATCGCGCTGGTGCTGAACGCGGTCCCCGAGATGCTGCCGCCCCACTACGACGTGCTGCAGAAGCTCTGCGACAGCGAGCAGCCACTGCTCGCCGGCACCGCCGAGTGCGTCGCCACCTACGTCTGGGAGTCGGAGCACGACATCGACCGCGCCCTCGCCTCGGCTCGGCGGATCATCGTCGCACTGGGGCCCGCCGACAGCCCGTTCCTGCAGGTCATGGGTCACTCCCGGCTGAGCGAGTTGTGCCTGCAGACGGAGCGGGGCGAGGAAGCGTACGGACACCTCAAGGCAGCGCTCCAGGCGCTGCTGCGGCTCGGCGACGAGCACGACCTCATCGGCATCCGCTGGGGCCTCGTTCTCGCCTGCCTCCAGCGCGGTGACCCCGACGAGGCCGAGTACTGGCTGCGGCAGGCGGAGGGCGCCAACACCACGCAGCAGGACGACTACAGCATGGACCTCCTCGGGCGCGCCGAGATCGCGCTCGCCCGCGGACTGACGGAGGTCGGGCTGGGCCTGTGGCGCAGCGCCGTGCAGCCGCTGCCCGCAGTCGGGTCGATAGACGGCGGCGACCCCTTCTTCGACCGGTGGGTGCTGGAGATCCTGGCGGTGGCGGTGACCGCGCACGCGCACGCCGGCCGTCTCGAGCTCGTCGCGGAGCCGCTCGACCGGTTGGGGCAAGGGCTGCGGAGCCTGCTCTCCGGTCCGTCCGGCTCGCCCATGGAGCTCCCGGTGCTCGGGACGGTGCTGCACGCCCTCGGCATGGCGGGTCTCGCGTCCGGCGACGCCACTGCCGTACGGATGATCGCGCTGGCCGAACGGCTGCGGGCGCTGCGCTCGTTCCAGCCGACGATGTCGGCGGACCGTGCGCGGAAGGCGGCCGAGGACGCCGACAGGGCGGCGTACGCCGACGCCGTGTCGGAGTACGCCGCCCTGGGGCGGGACGAGCTGCGGGAGGCGGCCCGCGCTGTCATGGCGGTTACTTCGGGTCGCGGTTGAACAGCGACGTGGACCAGCGGTAGCCGAGCGCTGTCAGGCCGACGCACCAGGCGATCGCGATCCACCCGTTGTTGCCGATCTCGGTGCCGAGCAGCAGGCCGCGCAGGGTCTCGATGGCGGGCGTGAAGGGCTGGTACTCGGCGATCGGCTGGAACCAGCCCGGGATCGCGTCGATGGGGACGAAGGCGCTCGAGATGAGCGGGAGGAGGATCAGCGGCGTTGCCATGTTGCTGGCCGCCTCGGGGTTCGGGCTGGCCATGCCCATCCCGACCGCGATCCAGGTGAGCGCCAGGGTGAACAGCGCGATCAGCCCGAACGCCGCCAGCCACTCCAGGGCCGAGGCGTCCGTGGACCGGAAGCCGATGGCCACGGCGATGGCACCGACGAGAACCAGGCTGGCCAGCACCTGAAGCACGCTGCCGACGACGTGTCCGACGAGGACGGAGCCGCGGTAGACGGCCATGGTGCGGAAGCGGGCGATGAGGCCCTCGGTCATGTCCATGGAGACAGAGACCGCGGCCCCGATCACGGTGGAGCCGATGGTCATGATCAGGAGGCCCGGGACGAGATAGGCGATGTAGTCGGAGCGGTCGGCGCCGCCGCCACCGATGCCCGCGCTCATCACCCCTCCGAAGACGTAGACGAAGAGCAGCAGCAGCATGATCGGCGTGAGCAGCAGGTTCAGGGTCATGGACGGGTAGCGCCGTGCGTGCAGCAGGTTGCGGCGCAGCATCGTGTTCGAGTCGCGTACGGCGAGGGAGAACCGGGTCGGGCGGGCGGGGGCCAGGGTGCTCATCGGACGGTCTCCTTGGGCTGGTTGGTGACGTTGGTGCCGCCGGTCAGGGCGAAGAACACGTCGTCGAGATCGGGGGTGTGCACGGTCAGTTCGTCCGCCTCGACGCCGGCCGAGTCCAGCCAGTCGAGGACGGCGCGCAGCTCACGCTGGCTGCCGTCGCTGGGGATCTGCAGCGACAGCGCCTCGTCGTGCCGGGTGGCCTCGCGCAGGGCGACGGCGGCGGACTGGTACGCGGCCGGGTCGGTGAACCGCAGCCGCACGTGCCCGCCCGGGATGAGCCGCTTCAGCTCGTCGGCGCTGCCCTCGGCGGCGATCTTGCCGTCGGTCAGCACCGCGATGCGGTCGGCGAGTTCGTCGGCCTCCTCCAGGTACTGGGTGGTGAGGAAGACGGTGACGCCGTCGGAGACGAGTTCACGGATGATCTGCCACATGTTGTGGCGGCTCCGCGGGTCGAGGCCGGTGGTCGGCTCGTCGAGGAAGATGATCCGCGGGTTGCCGACCAGCGTCATGGCGATGTCGAGGCGGCGCTTCATGCCGCCGGAGTAGGTGGAGACGGGCTTCTTCGCGGCTTCCACCAGGTCGAAGCGCTCGAGGAGTTCGGCGGCGGTACGGCGGCCATCGCCGCGGGAGAGGTGGTGCAGGTCCGCCATGAGGAGCATGTTCTCCTCGCCGGTGATCAGGCCGTCGACGGCGGAGAACTGCCCGGTGACGCCGATCGCGGCCCGTACGGCATGCGGGTCGGTGGCCAGGTCGTGGCCGCCGACGTGCAGGTCGCCGGCGTCGGCGGTGATGAGGGTCGAGAGGATTTTGACGGCGGTGGTCTTGCCGGCGCCGTTCGGGCCGAGCAGGGAGAAGACGGTACCGGTCGGCACCGCGAGGTCGATGCCGTCGAGGACCGTCTTGTCCCCGTAGGCCTTGCGCAGCCCCTTGGCCACGATGGCGAGTGAGTGCGATGTCGTTGTCGTCATGCCGCAGAGAGTGCGGCAGGGCGCATTCACCGCGGTTTCACGACGGTTTCAGCGCCCTGGAACCGGGGGCGCCAGGGCGGCTGTGGCGCGCCGGTCCCACGGAAAATCGGTTTTGCGGCTGGGCGACATCACTCGATCATGGGGGGATGACCGAGCAGCTGACGATCAGTACCTTGACCTTGCAGCACAGAATCCTGAACGACTGGGCGGCGGACCCCTGGGCCGAGGTGCGGCCTCTGATCGACGGCGTGGATGTCCTGAAGGAGGTCCATCCGGAAGGCGTGGCGCTGAGTTGCCGGTACTGGAGAGGCCCCGCCGCGGGCTGGCCGCTGGCGGTCACGGAGGAGCCTCGCAGGATCATGATCACCGAGCCGACCTGCACCGCCGGCTGCTGCGGCGCCCTGTACGTCACCATGCGCCGCGAGGGCGATCGGGTGATCTGGGACTCCTGGGAGAACACCAGCGACATCACTGCTCTGCCGGCGGCGATCCGCTTCGATGCCGTCCAGTACGAGGCCGAACTCGCCCGGGCCGCGGCGGACCGCAGTTGGGAGGAGCCGCTGGACACCATCGCCCGGCTCCTCGAACAGACCCTCACGGAAAGCGGCTGGTTCGAGCGGTGGGGCTGTGTCCTCACGAGTGTCTCGCCCCGACGCGAGGAACCCGACTTCCCGGCGGAGCTCACCAGCCCGGAGGGCGTCGATATCGAATTCCAGGACGCCCAGGGGTCAGGCGGCCGTACGGATCATTACGAGTACGAGTTGTTCGTCACCCGCGACCAGTCCGTGGAGGAGCAGGTACGCAGGCTCGCGGCCTCCATACTGGCGGACGATCCGCGAAAGACCGCTGAACGGCGAGATTACTGAGGAGACGTTCGCCGTGTGGCGCAGCCGGTCGGACCACTCGGATAGGCACGGCTGTCCACCCTCACGCTCGCCGACATCGCCCGACCCGATATCGCCGAATTCGCCGGCCAGGTGAAGGATTCGGTTTCGCTGGGGGTCCTGCCCCCCAGGCGCTGACCCCGCACACCCTCACCTCGCCCGAGGCGCTCACCGCCGCCGTGGAGCGGGCCGCCGACGAAGGCTTCGCCCTGGTCGGCCAGGAGTTGGAGGCGGGACTGCGGTCGCCGGCCGTACCGGTCCGGGACCGGAGCGGGCGGGCCGTCGAGGGCCGTGGACGTCGCCCTGCACGCCGGTCCTGAGCCTCCCGAGCACACCCGGGACACCCTGCTCCCCGCCCTGCGCGCCTGCGCCGCCCGCATCGAGTCCGACCTGTCCGTCGCGTCCGCCCACGGTCCCCTGCAGACGGGCTGACCATCCATGTGTGAGCTTTGGCGAGATCCGCGAAGGCGCCGGACCTACCATCGAGGCATGACCGTCGACCTCTTCGCCGGGATTCCCGTCAACGACTACGCAGCGGCACTGACCTGGTATGAACTGCTGTTCGGCTCCCCGCCGACGTTCGTCGCGAGCGACACGGAGGCCGTATGGGAACTCGCGGAGCACCGGTCAGTGGTCATCGAACAACGGCCCGAGCATGCCGGCCACGCTCTGCACACCATCTTCGTCGGGGACCTCGACACCCTCGTCGCCGGGATCACCGGCCGGGGACTGGAGCCCACGAAGCGGGAGACCTACACCAACGGCGTACGCAAGGTCACGTACCACGATCTCGAGGGAAACGAGATCGGCTTCGGCGGCGCTCCGCTCCGCACCGCATCCGGCTGAGTCAGCCCCGCGGCATGTAGGCGGTGGGGCACGGCACGACGGCCGTCACCGTCTTTCCCGCCGCATGGACCCGGACCCGCACCTCCGTCGACAGTTCCTGCACCACGTGCCAGCCGAACCCGCCCGGCTTCCCGGCATCCCATGGCATCGGCCGCAGTGGCAGCCGGCTGGCGTCCGCCACCGACACCGTCACCCTCCCCGGGCCCGCGTCCAACCGGAATCCGGTCACCCCGCCGGCATGCTGCACCGCGTTGGCGATCAGCTCCGACACCACCAGCAGCACCGCCTCCACCCCGCTTCCGCCGTCCGGCGCGGCCACCGACAAGAAGCCCCGGGCCACGTTCCTGGCCTGCTCAGCCGTGCGCACGCTGCCGTCGTCGGCGGGATCCTGCTCATGCCCGGACGCATACACCATCGCGGTCTCCGGAGTTTCGGTACCCAGACCCCTCCGCCTGCCCCCGATGGGACACATCACGCACAAAATCAGCCACTGGCTGACATTCTTCGCAGAGAAACGGACTACCAGTCCGTCTGGGAGAGGGCCTTTCCGGGCACACCGCGTGTGTTGCCGACGGCCCCGTCCCATAACCTCGTGCAGGGAAACGTCCGATGCCGTGGGTATGTATGCACTCTGGGGAGGCGATGGTGCTCGGTAGGGGCACGTATTTGCTCGCGGGCGCCGTGATCGCGGCCTGCATGGTGGCCATCGGCCCCAATGCACCACGCGGTGCCCTCTTCGCCGGGTCGCTGCCCGCCGAAGCCGTCAAGGATGCCGTACCGAACCGGGTCATGACGTGGAACATCTGCAATCCCTGCGAGGTGAGCAACGTCGACCGGGCGGCGGAGATCGCCACGTACGCGCCGCAGGTCATCGGCCTGCAAGAAGCGTGCGTGCGTGACGTCGAAAGCATCCGGGACTATCTGAAGAGCCGTCACGGGCTGGTCTACCACGTCAAGTACGGGTCGGTTCTTCGGAACTGGGGCCGCTGCGGGGGCGCGCTGTGGAGTCCGGGGGGCTACGGCCAGGCGGTTCTCTCGGCGGCACCGATGACGGACCACGTCACCGTCGAGTACCCCGACGGTGGATCCGAGGACCGCGGCTACATGGCGGTCACCACCACGGTGGACGGCCGGGCCGTCCGGGTCTTCAACACACATTTCGCCGAACGACGTCAAGAGGCAGTCCGGGCAGACCAGGCCGGCGTACTCGCCGCAGCCGTCGCCCGGCACGACCGCGCGATCGTTCTCGGCGACTTCAACGCCGTGCCGAACGCCCCCGAACTCACCAAGATGTGGGCATTGGCCACGGATACGGATCCCCAGTGCCGCCCCTCGGCCATCGGCGACTGCGAGACGACCACCGACTGGCAGAGCAAGTTCGACTACGTCTTCCTGCGAGGCATCGTCCCCGTCGAGCACCGTGTGCATCCGTCCGCCGCCTCGGACCACCACCTGCTGCACACCGACGTGGACATGACTTAGGGGTCCTTTCACTATGAGCGTCCGATCAGGTCGCGTGGTCTGGTGCCGTGCATCGCAAGGCGCCGGAGCGGCCGCGATGGGGGTCCCCCCGCGCGAGGTTGTTCGAGCGTGGGGGAGGAGCCACGTGGGCGTTTCGGCAACGCGGCGAGGTGCGGTGCCAGACCACGCGACCCGGACGGGCATAGTGAAAGGACCCCTTAAGTGGGCATCCTGGCCGGACGGTCCGTTGATCGCGAGTGTTCGCGGCCTCTGTTGGGGCCGGAACGCGACGCAGGACCCGGCTGCCAGCCTGACCCGCCGGGCCTGCCCTAACGCGTCCTCACGAACCGGGCCCGCCGGCCCGGCGCCAGGCGCTCGGTCGCGTACCGCACAGTGATCCGCGGCAGCTCGGCGAGATGCCGGTCGAGGAAATCCACCAACATCTGCTCGTCCCGGCGGCCGATCTCCCTGAGCATCCACCCCAACGCCTTGTGGATCAGCGGCTCCGGATCGCGGCGCAGCCTGAGCACGAGCCGGAGTGTCGGCTCGAAGCGACCGGCACGGATCAGTGCCAACGTGGCCAGCACGGCGATCCTGCGGTCCCACAACCTCGCCGACCCGGCCAGCTCATCGAGCACGTCCGACACGTCGAGCGGTCCGTCCAGCAGCCACGGCCCCAGCACGACATGCGCGGAACCATCCACCAGATCCCAGTTGTCCACGCAGTCGGTGCGCGCCAGATAGAAATCGGCCAGTGCCTTCCGGTCGGCGCCCCGCGCACCGCGTACCTGCTCGGCCAGGACCAGCAGACCGGTGAACCGCTCCTCATGCACCCGGCTGTGCAGCAGAACGTCCACGTCCCCCAGGGACAACTCCCGGTACCGCCGGGCCAGTCCGCGCATCACCGGAACGCGTACGCCGATCAGCTCGTCGTCGTCCGCAGGGCTGAGCACCCGCACCAACTGCGCCCGGACACGGGGCTCCGCATGATCCCTCAGCTCGGACCGCAGGATGGTCAGGGCACCAGTCGTCATGCTGACGAACGCTAGCGCCCGAAGCGTGCGATCTGTACCGAGTTCGGCGGGCTGACAATCAAGTCCTGTGCGGTCGAGTCGGTTCCCCTCGGATGTCGCAATCCGACGCCGCTCAGTCCCCCGACCGGCGCGCGAGCATGCCGCCGCGTTTCAGCGAGCTGAGGACGAGCGAGGTCTCCACGGACGCCACGTCCCGCAGCCAGGGCGCCCGGGTGACGAAGTCGTACAGCGCCGACTCGCTGGGCAGCGCCGCCAGCACCAGGATCTGGTGCTCCCCGGTGACGAAACTGGCGTACCGGACGTGGACGTTGTCCGCCAGCGCCGCGGCCACCGCCTCGGCCCGGGCCGGAGCGACGCGTACCCGCAGCATCGCCTCCACCGGCAGGCCGAGCAGTGCCGGCTCGATCACCGCGCGGATGCGTACCCTGCCCTCCCGCCGCAGCGCGCCCAGGCGCCGCCGTGCGGTGGCTTCCGACACCCCCGTGACGCGGCCGAGTTCCTCATAGGTGCACCGCCCGTCCTCGGCGAGCGCGTTCAGGAGCAGCCGGTCCGACCGGGAGAGTTCGTGTGTCGCGTCGGCGGGCGGCATCACGTCTGCGTCGGCCGAGGACGGTGCGGGCACCTCGGAGGGGTTCTCGAGCGTGGCGATCTCGTCGTCGGTGAGCAGACCGGAGTGCCACTCGCGGATCGTACGGATGTGGCGCAGCACCGGCAGCGTGAACGTCTCCAACATGCCGGGCAGGCCCGGCAGTTCGTCCATCACCAGGCTCACCAGCCGGTCCCGGGGACAGAGCAGCTCCGCGACACAGTCCGGGGAGCCGGTCAGCACATGGGTGAAGACACAGTCGGACCGGCGGGCCAGCGCGCTCGCGACCATCCGCGCCTGTCCCGGGGCGCAGCGCACACCGACCACCGCGCTGCGGCCGTGCAGCGCCATGGCGCCGATCCGCACCAGCCCGGAGTCCAGCAGCCGGGTTCCCCGGCGGACGACGGTGCGCTCGGCCTCGCCCAGCGCTGCCGCGATGCGGTGCCACGAGGCCCTGCCGTCGATCTGCAGGGCGCTGATGATGCGGCGATCCAGCGAATCCGCCACGGGACCGGTCTGCTGTGCATTCATCGCACCAAGCATATGGCCGATTCCGTCACCTCGGCCGAGATTCTTGTTCCCTTCCGTCATCGTGTCCGAGTCTGCGGGTGACACCCGATGAGCCGCACGAACCGATGACTCCCGCTCAATGAACGTACGGAGATGATCGACGTGACCTCGACGCAAGGAACCCCGCTCCGGGATCAGGCAGTTGCACCCGCTGAGCCCGCCCAGGCCCCGGCCACCAGGCGAGGCCGACTGGCTCTGCTGGGCCCCGGCCTGGTCCTGGCGGCCGCGAGCGTGGGCGCCGGCGACATGGTGACGTCCCTCGCGGGCGCCTCCGGGTACGGGATGGCGCTGCTGTGGGCGATCCTCATCGGCGTCGTCCTGAAATTCGTCCTCACCGAGGCGGTGGGGCGGCTGTACATGGCGACCGGCCAGACCGTGATCGCCAGCCTGCGGTCGGTCGGACGCTGGCTGCCCGCCGCGTTCTTCGTCTTCGTCCTGGTGATCGGACTGTTGTACGGGGCCGCCCTGAGCTCGGTGGCCTCGCTGGCCCTGTCCACGCTGTTCCCCGCGCTCCCCGCGCGGCCGCTGGGCATCGCGATCGCGCTGGCATCCGCCGCGCTCGTGTACGTCGGCCGGTACGCGCTCTTCGAGCGGGTGATGAGCGTCTTCATCCTCGTCAAGTTCCTCGGCATGGTCGTCCTGGCGGTGGCCATGCTCGCCACCGTCGACGATCTGCCGGGCCTCGTCTCCACGATGCGCCCGAGGCTGCCGGAGGGGGATGTGGTGACGGTGCTCGCCCTCATCGGTGGCGTCGGCGGCACGGCCGGGATCGCCTCGTACAGCTACTGGGTACGGGAGAAGGGCTGGCACCATCGCAGCTGGCTGCCCGTCATGCGGGCCGACTCGGCGGTCAGTTACGCCATCACCTTCCTCTTCGTGCTCTGCACGACCATCGTGGGGACGGGCCTGCTGTACGGCACCGGCAACACCATCAGCGGCAACGACGGCCTGGCCGCGCTCGCCGACCCGCTCGGCGCGGACCTCGGGTCGGCGGCCCGCGTCCTGTTCCTCCTGACCTTCTTCTTCGTGACGCTCAGCGCCCTCGTCGGTGGCTTCAACGCCCTGTGCTACCTGCTGGCGGACTCCCTGCGGACGATGCGCGGCGTTCCGGAGGCCGATGCCGCGCCCCACATGGCGCAGAACAGCAGGCCCTTCCGCGCCTTCGTCCTCTATTGCGCGGCCGCGTCGGCCGCCGTCACGTTCATGGGGAAGCCGGTCGCCCTGGTGCTGACCTACGCCGCCTTCGGGTCCCTGATCCTGCCGCTGCTGTCCGGGGCCCTGCTGGTGCTGCTCAACCGGCGGGGCATCGAGCCGCTGTACCGCAACAGGGTCATGTCGAACGTGCTGCTGTCCGGCGCCTTCCTCCTGTTCGGGGTGCTGGCCGTCGTACAGATCAAGGAAACGTTCTGAGAGGTCTGGAGCCGTAGTGAAGCCCATGAACGAGACAAATGGAACGGATGAACTCTGCTTCCGGAGCGCCACCGATCTCGCCGCCGCGATCCGGCGCCGTGAGGTGTCCGCCCGGGAGGTCGTCACCGCCCACCTGGAACAGATCGAACGGGTCGATCCGGCGGTGAACGCCGTCGTCACCCTGGTCGCCGACCAGGCGCTGGAAGAGGCGGCCAAGGCCGACGCGCGGCTGCTGTCGGGCGCAGAGGTCGGCCCGCTGCACGGCCTGCCCGTCGCGCACAAGGACCTGCACGACACCGCCGGCATCCGGACCACGTACGGTTCGCCGATCTTCGCCGACCGGGTCCCCGACCGGGACCACCTGGTCGTCGAGCGTCTGAAGAACGCCGGGGCCATCACCCTGGGCAAGACCAACGTCCCCGAACTCGGCATGGGTTCGCACACCGTCAACAAGGTGTTCGGGCCCACCCGCAACCCGTACGACCTCTCCCGCAGCGCGGGCGGCAGCAGCGGCGGCGCGGGGGCCGCGCTCGCCTGCGGGATGCTGCCGATCGCCGACGGCAGTGACACCGGCGGCTCGCTGCGCAATCCCGCCTGCTTCAACAACGTCGTGGGGCTGCGCCCGTCCCCCGGGCGCGTTCCCTCCTGGCCCGACAAGGCGCCCTGGGGGCAGCTGTCGGTGAAGGGGCCGATGGCCAGGACGGTGACGGACGTGGCACTGGTCCTGTCCGTGCTCGCGGGCCCCGATCCACGCAGCCCGCTCGCCCTGGAGACACCGGGCTCCGCCTTCGCGGGACCCCTGGACGGCGACGTGCGCGGCCTTCGCGTGGCCTGGTCGGGCGACCTCGGCGGGACCGTGCCCGTCGACGCAGAGGTACGGGCCGCGCTCGAACCGGCGGTCGAGGCGTTCGCCTCGCTGGGCTGCGAGATCGAGGAGGCCTGCCCGGATCTGTCCGGGGCCGACGACGTCTTCCTCGTCCAGCGTGCCTGGCAGATGGAACTCGCCTACGGCCCCCTGCTCGACGAGCACCGCGACCGGATGGCCCCGGACGTGGTGTGGAACATCGAGGAGGGACGCGCGCTCACCGGCCCGGACCTCGGCCGGGCCCAGCTCCTGCAGGCCGCCCTCTACCACCGCGTCCGGGAGTTCTTCGAGACGTACGACCTTCTGCTGCTGCCGGTCAGCCAGGTCGCCCCGTTCGACCTCCGGCTCCCCTATCCCGCCTCCGTGGACGGCACGGCGATGGAGACCTACTTGGACTGGATGCGCTCGGCCTACCTGATCTCCGTCACCGGTTGTCCCGCGCTGTCGGTACCGGCCGGTTTCACCCCACAGGGTCTGCCCGTCGGGCTTCAAGTGGTCGGCCCCCACCGGCAGGAGTGGGCGGTGCTGCGGGCCGGGTACGCCATCGAGCAGGCGCTGCGGACCGGCGAGCGCAGGCCGCCCGTCGCCCTGAAGGACAGGAGTGCCGCATGACCCCGCGCAACACCGTCGTGCCCCCGCGCACCACCGCCGTGCGCCCGCGCACCGCCCTCGTGATCGGCGCCGGCATGACCGGACTGGCGACCGCCTGGTTCCTCCAGGAGGCCGGCGTCGAGGTCACCGTCGTCGACCGTCGGCATGTCGCGGCCGGCGCGTCGTGGGGAAACGCCGGCTGGCTCTCCCCCGCCCTCGCCGTACCGCTGCCCGAGCCGGGCGCCCTGCGGCTCGGGTTGCGCACCCTGCTCTCGCCGGCCTCGCCCCTCTACATCCCGCCCCGCGCGGACCCGCGGCTGGCCCGGTTCCTGCTGTCGTTCAGCCGCAACTGCACTCCGCGGCGCTGGCGCGTCGCGATGAGCGCCCTCGCCCCGCTGAACCGGCAGGCGCTGACCGCGTACGACGAACTCGCCCGAGGCGGCGTCGCCGAACCGACCCGGGCGAGCGACCCGTGCCTCATCGCCTTCACCACCGAGGCCGCCCGCGCGCCGTTCGTCCATGAGCTGGAGGCGGTACGCGCGGCGGGCCAGAGCGTCGACTACGACCTGCTCTCCGGCGCCGAGGCCCGCAACCAGGAGCCGGCGCTGTCGGAACGGACGGACGCCGCCGTACGGCTGCACGGCCAGCGTTTCCTGAACCCAGGAGCCTATGTCACGGCGCTCGCCGACGAGGTGCGCGAGCGAGGCGGCAAGATCGTCGAGGGTCTGCGGGTCACCCGGATCCAGGATCACGGGAGCGAAGTCGCGGTGGCCGGCTCCGACGGTACGGATCTGCGTGCCGACGTCGCTGTTCTCGCCAACGGAGCCTGGCTGAACCGGCTGGCGGCGCCCTTCGGTGTACGCGCCGCCGTGCAGTCCGGCCGTGGCTACAGCTTCACCCTGCCCGCCGAGGGACTGCCCACGGGGCCCACGTACTTCGCCGCCCAGCGCGTGGTCTGCACACCGCTCGGCATGGGGGTCCCCCCGCTCGAGCGAAGTCGAGAGTGGGGGAGGGTACGGGTCGCCGGGATGATGGAGTTCACCGCCCCCGACCGGCCCGCGGACCCCCGCCGGGTCCAAGCCGTCATCGACGCGGCCCGTCCCATGCTGCCCGGCGCCGACTTCAGCCGCCGCAGCGACGAATGGGCGGGCCCACGCCCCTGCACCGCCGACGGTCTGCCCCTCGTCGGCCCGACCCGCTCACCGCGCGTCCACGTCTGCGGTGGCCACGGCATGTGGGGCATCGCTCTGGGCCCGCTGAGCGGCAGACTCCTCGCCGAGTCGATCGTGACCGGGCGAAGCCCCGCAGAGCTCACTCCGCTGCAT
The DNA here is from genome assembly GCF_055578365.1 of Streptomyces sp. NPDC033131. Classification (NCBI taxonomy): domain Bacteria; kingdom Bacillati; phylum Actinomycetota; class Actinomycetes; order Kitasatosporales; family Streptomycetaceae; genus Streptomyces; species Streptomyces sp. NPDC033131. The sequence continues at coordinate 2,491 of NZ_JBVIPA010000026.1, read as the reverse complement.
CCGCTGCGCTGAACCGCCGGAGACACCGTAAGCCGATCCAGGCCGTCAGCCGTCAGCCCGGATCGGATCGGCCTTGTCGAATGCGCCGGTTCCCGATCGACGTGAGAGTAAAGGCAGGGCATCCCAGGATTTCAGGAGCACCCCATCGTGACCGTAACAGCGGATATGGCCATCTCCCTCGACGGCTACGTCGCCGGCACCGACGTCTCCGTCGACAACCCGGGCGGCGAAGGCGCCGAGCCGCTCTTCGAGTGGATCCACAACCTGGCGAGCTGGCGGCAGCGCCAGGGGATGACCGGCGGGGAGGAGAACCGCGACTCCGAGTTGATGCGCGAGTGGTTCGACGCCACCGGAGCCGTGGTCATGGGCCGGATGATGTACGACACGGGTGAGAAGTTCTGGGGCGACAACCCGCCGTTCCGGACGCCGGTCTTCGTGCTCACCCACCGGCCCCGGCCGGCCCTGGTCAAGGAGGGCGGCACCACCTTCACCTTCGTCACCGACGGCATCCACAGCGCCCTGGATCAGGCAAAGGCCGCCGCCGGAGACAGGAACGTCGACATCGCGGGCGGCGCCGGCACGGTGCAGCAGTACCTCAGGGAGGGACTCATCGACGAGCTGCAGTTGCACGTGGTGCCCGCCCTCCTGGGAGAAGGACTGCGGCTCTTCGAGGGGGTGGGCACCGGGCGGCGCAAGACCGAGCGGGTCAGGGTGGTCGACACGCCCCTCGCCACTCACCTGAAGTACCGCTTCGTGAAGTGACCCTGCGCTAGCGCGCCGCCGGCCGCGCGTGCCGTACGGCATTCAGGAGGCTGTCCCACGACTCCTGGAACTTCTGGATCCCTTCGGTCTCGAGCACGTGGGCGACATTGCGGAGGGAAATGCCCAGGCCTGCGAGGACATCGAGATCGGCGCGGGCCTGCTCGTAGGTGCCGGTGACGGTGTTGCCGTTGATCTCGCCGTGGTCGGCGGTGGCGTCGAGGGTGGCCTCCGGCATGGTGTTGACCGTGCCCGGTGCCACCAGCCCGGTGACGTACAGGGTGTCGGGACGAGACGGGTCCTTGACGCCCGTCGAGGCCCACAGAGGACGCTGCTTGTTCGCCCGGGCCCCGTGGAGGGTCGCCCAGCGGCCGGAGGGCCGGCTCGAACCGTCGGCGGAGCCGAACACCTCCTCGTACGCCCGGTAGGCGAGACGGGCGTTGGCCAGGGCGGCTGTGCCGCGGGCCCGCCTCGCCTCGGAACTGCCGATCGCGTCGAGGCGCTTGTCGACCTCGGCGTCGACGCGGGACACGAAGAAGGACGCCACGGAGTGGATCTTCGAGAGGTCGAGACCCGCTGCCCCGGCCTTCTCCAGGCCGTCCAGGTAGGCGTCCATGACCTCGCCGTAGCGCTCCACCGAGAAGATCAGCGTGACATTGACACTGATGCCGAGGCTGACGGCCTCGGTGATCGCCGGGAGACCCGCCTTGGTGGCCGGGATCTTGATGAGCGTGTTGGGGCGGTCCACCAGCCAGGCGAGCTGCTTGGCCTCGGCGACGGTCGCGGCCGTACCGTGCGCGAGACGTGGGTCGACCTCGATGGAGACCCAGCCGTCGTGGCCGCCGGTGGCGTCGAACACCGGCCGCAGGATGTCGGCCGCCTCCCGGACATCCGCCGTCGTGATCATGCGGACCGCCTCGGCGACCGTCACCCCCCGCAGCGCCAGTTCACGGATCTGGTCCGCGTAGTCGTCACCCCTGCCGACCGCCTGCTGAAAGATGGTGGGGTTGGTGGTCACACCGACGACGTGCTTGCGCTTGATCAGATCGGCGAGGTCGCCGGAGGTGATCCGCCTGCGAGAGAGGTCGTCGAGCCAGATCGCGACGCCTTCATCGGAGAGGCGCTTGAGTGGGTCACCGGTCATGGGCGTTGCTTCTCCTACCTGCTGCGGCTTGCTTTCACGGTCACCGTCCGGGGCGGCGAGGGCGTCACGAGCCGCGCTGGCCACGTTCTCGGCGGTGAAGCCGAACTCGCGGAAGAGCACCTTGGCGTCGGCCGAAGCACCGAAGTGTTCGAGGGAAACGATGCGACCGGCGTCGCCCACGTACTTGCGCCAGGTGAGACCGATGCCGGCCTCGACCGCGACGCGGGCCTTCACGGACGGCGGCAGGACGCTCTCGCGGTACTCCGCGGGCTGCTCCTCGAACCACTCCACGGACGGCATCGAGACGACCCGTGTGCCGACTCCCTCGGCCTCCAGCCGCTCCCGCGCGGCGACGGCGAGCTGGACCTCGGAACCGGTGCCGATCAGGATCACCTCGGGTGTTCCCGTGGAGGCCTCGAACAGCACGTAACCGCCGCGAGCCGCATCCGGGTTCGGCGCGTACGTCGGCACGCCCTGGCGGGTGAGCGCGAGACCGTGCGGGGCGGGGTCGGTGGCGTGCCGCTTGAGGATCTCGGCCCACGCGGTCGCGGTCTCGTTGGCGTCGGCGGGCCGCACGATGTTCAGGCC
>NZ_JBVIPA010000025.1:69758-148510 GCF_055578365.1 Streptomyces sp. NPDC033131 | reverse complement strand
GCAACCCGAACGCATCGGCGTCCACCTCTCCGAGGAATTCCAGCTCCACCCCGAACAGTCCACCGACGCCATCGTCATCCACCACCCCGAAGCCAAATACTTCAACGCCCGCTGAGCGAACCCCCGCCCTCCGCGGATGAGGGCATGGGCGAAGTTGCGGCATAAGCTCGTGTCCGGGCAACGACGGACGCTGTTGCCCGTTGTTGCCCGGCAGACTGAGAGAGAAGAGTGATCAGGGTGTTTTCGCAGGTCATCGCGATGACCAGGACTGCGGGGTAGGGCTTCAGTGCACATCGTCATCATGGGCTGCGGGCGAGTGGGGTCGGCGCTCGCCCAGAACCTGGAGCAGCAGGGGCACACGGTCGCCGTGATCGACCAGGACCCCACCGCCTTCCGGCGGCTGGGCTCCGGGTTCGGCGGCCGTCGTGTCACCGGAGTCGGCTTCGACCAGGACACCCTGCGCGAGGCGGGCATCGAGGAGGCCGGCGCGTTCGCCGCGGTCTCCAGCGGGGACAACTCGAACATCATCGCCGCGCGCGTCGCCCGCGAGATGTTCGGCATCGAGAACGTCGCGGCGCGTATCTACGACCCCCGGCGTGCCGAGGTCTACCAGCGTCTGGGCATCCCCACCGTCGCGACGGTGCGCTGGACGGCCGACCAGATGCTGCGCCGGCTGCTGCCCTCGGGGGCCGAGCCGTTGTGGCGCGACCCCACCGGCGGCGTCCAGCTGGCCGAGGTGCACACCGCCTCGTCCTGGGTGGGCCAGCGGATCAGCCGTCTCCAGGAGGAGACCGGAGTGCGCGTGGCGTTCCTGACCAGGCTCGGCGAGGCGATTCTGCCGAGTTCGCAGACGGTGTTGCAGGAGGGCGACCTGGTGCACGTGATGATGCGCACCGACGAGGTCGACAAGGTCGAGGCGGCGTTCGCCAAGGGTCCCGAAGAGGAAGGCGGTCACTGATGAGGGTCGCCATTGCCGGTGCCGGCGCGGTCGGCCGCTCGATCGCGGCCGAGTTGCTGGAGAACGGCCACGAGGTCCTGCTCATCGACAAGGCGCCGACGGCCATCTCCGTCGAGCGCGTCCCGCAGGCGGAGTGGCTGCTGGCCGACGCCTGCGAGATCACGTCCCTGGACGAGGCGGCGCTCCAGCGCTGCAACGTCGTGATCGCCGCGACCGGCGACGACAAGGTCAACCTGGTCGTCTCGCTGCTGGCCAAGACGGAGTACGGCGTTCCGCGTGTCGTCGCCCGGGTGAACAACCCGAAGAACGAGTGGCTGTTCAACGAGTCCTGGGGCGTGGACGTCGCCGTCTCCACCCCACGGCTGATGTCGGCCCTGGTCGAGGAGGCGGTGAGCGTCGGCGACCTGGTCCGGCTGCTCCGCTTCAGCCACGGCGACGCCAACCTGGTGGAGCTGACCCTCCCGGAGGAGTCGGCCCTGGCCGGCACCCAGGTCGGCGACGTCGAGTGGCCGCAGGACACGTCCCTGGTGACGATCATCCGCGGCAACCGCGTCCTCACCCCGACCCGGGACGACTCCCTGGAGGCGGGCGACGAGCTCCTCTTCGTGGCCGCCCCGGCCCGCGAGGAGCAGCTGGAGGACCTGCTGTCGGTGCGCCGGGAGGAAGCACCGAGCTGATCGCCCCGGACCTTGCGACGACGAAGGGCGCCCGGAGAGTTCCGGGCGCCCTTCGTCGTCGTATACGGGGTCGTCGTACGGCGTCCGTACGGACTCCTACACCTCGCGGCGGTGACGGGCGGCCGTCGCCTCGCCGTGCTCCTCCGCCCGTGCGGCCTTGCGTTCCTTCTCGGCACGCTCCTCCGCCTCCATCTCGGCGAAGACGTCGATGGGGGCCGGCGCCTTCGCCAGGAAGACCCAGGTCAGATACACGGCCAGCAGGAACGGCGGGATCTTCAGGGCGATCAGGACCCAGCCGAGCTGGGTCGTGTCGGCCCACCAGTACAGCGGGAAGAGGATCGCGCACTTGGCGAGCAGGATCAGGCCCCAGGCGTAGCTGGCCTTGGCGTACGCCTTCTTGCGGCCCGGGTTGCGGGTGCGCCAGGAGAGGTTCTCCTTGAAGACGGGGCCGAGGATCAGACCGATCAGCGGGACGCCGCAGAGGGTCGTGATGATGTAGGCGAGCCCCAGGCCCAGCGTGTAGAGCATGCCGGGGAGGTAGAAGTCCTTGGCGTTGCCGGTCATCATCGCGAAGACGACACCGAAGGCGACGCCGAAGACACCGCTGAAGGCGTGCTTGACGGTGTCCTTCATGACCAGCCGGACCACGACCAGGGCGAGCGACACGGCCAGGGCCGCGATGGCCGACCAGTGCAGGTCCTTGTTGATCGTGAAGATGGTGACGAAGAGAAGGCCCGGCAGCACCGTCTCGACCATGCCCCGCACGCCGCCGAAGGCTTCGAACAGCGCGGCCTCGGTCACCGCCCGGGCATCCCGCGCAGTGTCTTCGGTGTCTTCGGTCGGCTTGTCGAGCGACGTCACCGGCTACTCCCGTCCGAGGGGTCTCAGTTCGTATTTCGGGTTGAACAGCACCCGGCGGCCCCGGCTCATCGAGATCCGGCCCGATGCGATCAGTCTGCGCCCCGGCTCTATCCCCACTATGGAGCGTCTGCCGAGCCACACCACGTCCAGCGCGGCGGAGCCGTCGAACAGCTCGGCCTCCAGCGCCGGGACGCCCGCGCGCGGGCGCAGGGTGACCGTGCGCAAGGTACCAGTAACGGTGACGACCTGGCGGTCGTGGCAGTCACCGATGCGCGTGCAGCCGGCGGTCGCGGCGTCCTCGCGCAGCTCCTCGGACTCCAGGTCCTCCTGCGACGAGGAGAGCCGGCCGAGCATGCGCCGGAACCGGCCCACCGGCTTCTCGGAACGAGGAACAGCACTCATATGTGAAGCGTACCGGGGCCCACCGACAGCTACGTACCCCCGGTACTAGCGCTCGAACCGGTACCCCATCCCCGGCTCGGTGACGAAATGCTTCGGATGCGACGGGTCCGCTTCCAGCTTGCGCCTGAGCTGGGCCATGTAGACCCGCAGGTAGTTCGTCTCCGTCCCGTACGACGGCCCCCACACCTCCTGGAGCAGCTGTTTCTGGCCGACCAGGCGGCCGGTGTTGCGCACCAGCACCTCCAACAGATGCCACTCCGTGGGTGTCAGCCGTACGTCCTTCCCGTGCCGCTGGACCTTCTTGGCCGCGAGGTCGACGGTGAACTCGTCGGTCTCCACCAGCATGTCGCCGTCGCCGCCCCCGGTCGGCTCGGCCCGGCGGACGGCGGCGCGCAGCCGGGCCAGCAGTTCGTCCATGCCGAAGGGCTTGGTGACGTAGTCGTCGGCGCCCGCGTCCAGCGCCTCGACCTTCTCGTCGGAGGAGTGCCGGGCGGACAGCACCAGGATCGGCACGCGGGTCCAGCCGCGCAGTCCCTTGATCACCTCGACGCCGTCCATGTCGGGCAGGCCCAGGTCGAGGACGACCACGTCCGGGTGGCGGGTGGCGGCGAGTTCGAGGGCGGTGACGCCGTCGTGCGCCGCGTCGACCTCGTACTTGCGCGCCCTGAGGTTGATCACGAGGGCGCGCACGATCTGCGGCTCGTCGTCGATCACCAGCACCCGGGTCATGTGACCTGCCTTTCGGGTCGTACGGGGGGAGGCGGCTCCTCGGGGGTGGCTCCCGCCGCGCGGAGGGTGAGCACCATGGTGAGGCCGCCGCCGGGGGTGTCCTCGGCGTTGAGGGTGCCGCCCATCGCCTCGGCGAAACCGCGCGCCACGGCGAGGCCGAGTCCGACGCCTGCGCCGCGGGGGGCGTCGCCGTAGCGCTGGAAGGGCTCGAAGATGCGTTCCTTGGCCTCGTCGGGGACGCCGGGGCCCCGGTCGACCACCCGCACCTCGACCCGGTCGGCGAGGGCGCTGGCGGACACCAGGACGGCTTTGCCGGCCGGGCTGTACTTGACGGCGTTCTCGACCAGGTTGGCCACCGACCGTTCCAGCAGCCCCGGGTCCACGGCCACCATCGGCAGCGTCTCCGGGACGTCCAGTTCGGCGCTGCCTTCGGGCACCCCGCCGAGCGCCATCGGCACCACCTCGTCGAGGTCGATCTCCCTGATCAGGGGGGTGACCGTGCCGGTCTGGAGCCGGGACATGTCGAGCAGGTTGCCCACCAGGTGATCGAGCCGGTCGGCGCCCTCCTCGATGCCCGCCAACAGCTCCGCCTGGTCCTCCTCGGACCACGCCACGTCGTCGGACCGCAGCGACGAGACGGCCGCCTTGATGCCTGCCAGTGGCGTACGCAGGTCATGGCTCACGGCGGCCAGCAGCGCGGTGCGGATCCGGTTGCCCTCGGCGAGCGTGCGGGACCGGTCGGCCTCCTCCTGGAGGCGCCGCCGGTCCAGGACGACGGCGGCCTGCGCGGCGAAGGCGGCCAGGACCCGGCGGTCCTCGGCGGGCAGGACCCGGCCGGTCAGCGCGAGCGCCATGTGGTCCCCGACCGGCATGTCCACGTCCGCCTCCTCGGGCCGCTCCACCGGCCGCCCGAGGCCGGCCCGGCCCGCGCAGGTCCACGGGTCGACGTCGCTCTCGCGTTCCAGCAGGGCGGCCGACTCCATGCCGAAGGTCTCGCGGACGCGTTCCAGGAGCTCTTCGAGGCCGGTCTCGCCCCGCAGCACGTTGCCCGCGAGGAAGGACAGGATCTCCGATTCGGCGCGCAGCCGGGCGGCCTGGTGGGTGCGGCGGGCGGCGAGGTCGACCACGGAGGCCACCGACACGCCGACGCCGACGAAGATCGCGATGGCGACGATGTTCTTCGGGTCGGCGATGTTCCAGTGGTGCAGGGGCGGTGTGTAGAAGTAGTTCAGCAGCAGGGAGCCCACCGCCGCCGAGGCCAGCGCGGGCAGCAGTCCGCCGAGCAGGGCCGCCGCCACGACGACCGTCAGGAAGAGCAGCATGTCGTTGGCGAGGCCGAGGTGGACGGTGTTGAGCAGGAGCGCCAGGATCACCGGGCCGGCCACGCCGACCAGCCAGCCCCACAGGATCCGGGCCCGGCCGAGCCGCGCGCCCCGGGCGACCGGCAGGCCGCGGCCCTTGGCGACCTCCTCGTGGGTGACGATGTGCACGTCGAGGTCGGGCCCCGACTCGCGGGCCACGGTCGTCCCGACGCCGGGGCCGAAGACGTACTGCCAGGTCTTGCGGCGCGAGGAGCCGAGGACGATCTGGGTGGCGTTCACCCCGCGGGCGAAGTCCAGCAGCGCGACCGGTATGTCGTCACCCACCACGTGATGGAAGGTCCCGCCCAGGTCCTCGGCCAGGGTCCGCTGCACGGCCAGTTCCTTCGGGGAGGCCGAGGTCAGTCCGTCGCTGCGGGCTATGTAGACCGCCAGCACCTCACCTCCGGCGCCCTTCTCCGCCAGCCGCGCCGCCCGCCTGATCAGCGTCCGGCCTTCCGGACCACCGGTCAGCCCGACCACGATCCGCTCCCGCGAACCCCAGATCTTCGACACCTGGTGATCACTGCGGTACTGCTGCAGGTACGCGTCCACCCGGTCGGCCACCCACAGCAGCGCCAGCTCCCGCAGGGCGGTCAGGTTGCCGGGCCGGAAGTACTTGGACAGGGCCGCGTCCACCTTGTCGGGCTGGTAGATGTTGCCGTGCGCCATCCGCCGCCGCAGCGCCTGTGGCGACATGTCGACCAGCTCGATCTGGTCGGCCCGCCGCACCACCTCGTCCGGCACCGTCTCTCGCTGCCGCACCCCCGTGATCGCCTCGACCACGTCCCCCAGGGACTCCAGATGCTGGATGTTGACCGTCGAGATCACGTCGATCCCGGCCGCCAGCAGCTCCTCCACGTCCTGGCACCGCTTGGCGTTGCGGGAGCCGGGGATGTTGGTGTGGGCCAGCTCGTCCACCAGGGCGACGGCGGGAGCCCTGCGGAGCACGGCGTCGACGTCCATCTCGGTGAACACGCCCCCGCGGTACTCCAGCTCCCGGCGCGGGATCTGCTCCAGGCCGTGCAGCAGCGCCTCGGTGCGCGGCCGGTCGTGGTGCTCCACGAAGGCCACCACGCAGTCCGTGCCGCGCTCGACACGTCGGTGCGCCTCGGACAGCATCGCGTACGTCTTGCCGACGCCCGGTGCCGCACCGAGGTGAATCCGAAGCTTGCCGCGTCCCATGGCCTCACTGTCTTCCGGTCGCTGCTGCCCGCGCAGCGTCGACCCTACGGCCAATAATCGCGACAAATGGGGTCGGGTGCGGCCCGTGGGCCGTCCTTGACGCAACCCTGACGCCAACCGGGACGGCCCGATACGGTCACCCCTCGGCGATCTCCCCGTCGCTCAGTTCCAGCACCCGGTCGGCCAGGCCCAGCAGGTTCGCGTCGTGAGTGGCGACGAGCGCGGTGACCTGCTCGCTGCGTACGACGGCCCGCAGCAGCTCCATGACGGAATGGCCGGTCTCCGCGTCCAACTGGCCGGTCGGCTCGTCGGCGACGAGGAGCGAGGGGCTGTTGGCCAGGGCGCGGGCGATGGCGACCCGCTGCTGCTGGCCGCCGGACAGTTCGCCCGGTCGCTGCCGAGCGTGATCGGCGAGACCGACCAGCGACAGCAGCAGTTCGACGCGTTCCTCCCGCTCGCGCGGGTCGGCCCGGCGCAGCCGCATCGGCACACCGACGTTCTCGGCGGCCGTGAGGATCGGGATCAGCCCGAAGGACTGGAAGACGAATCCGATACGGTCCCGGCGCAGCGCGAGCAGGCCGTCCTCGCCCAGCTCCGCGAGGTCGAGCCCGTCGACGGTGACCCGTCCCTCGTCGGGCAGGTCGAGCCCGCCGACGATGTTGAGGAGCGTGGTCTTGCCGGATCCCGAACGCCCTTTGAGGGCGACGAGTTCGCCGCGCGGCACCTCGAAGGAGACCCCCCGCAGCGCGTGCACGACGGCGGCCGACTCGCCGTACGACTTACGGACGTTCTCGACGCGCACCATGGTCTCGGTGACCACCTGAGTCATGCGTCCTCCCCCGTGGACCGGGCGCCAGTATCGCCAACGGGCGCCCGGCAGTTCAACGGTTCAGCCCGGGTCGTCGTCGTGCGCGGGCGTTTCCCGGGACCTGCGGTCCGCGTACCAGAAGGGCCGCACCCCCAGTGCGGGGGTGCGGCCCTTGGCGTGTCTGTCTAGCGGACCTCGGTGGTCTCCGGTCCGCGCTGCAACTGGCCCATGCCGCCGGAGAAGCGCGAGGTGCCGTCGTCCTGCTGGACGCCCTCGGGCACCATCTGCGCGTCGTTCGGCAGCTTCAGGACGATGGGGTCGCGGGGCGCCATCGGGCCCTCGCCGCGGACCACGACCGTGTCCCGGAAGATCTGCTCCAGCAGGCCGGCCGCCTGCGGCTGCACCGCGCCCTGGCCGGAGATGACACCGCGCAGGAACCAGCGCGGGCCGTCCACTCCGACGAAGCGCACCACCTGGAAGCCACCCGTGCCGTCCGGCAGCTGCACCGGCACCTGGGCGCGCAGCTCCCAGCCCAGCGGACCCTCGACCTCGTCGACGATGCCGCCCTGCTGGGTGATGCCCGAGCCGATCTCCTCGCGTACCTCGCCCCAGATGCCCTCGCGCTTGGGGGCGGCGAAGGCCTGCAACTGGATGGCGCTGTCCCGCAGGACGACGGTCGCCGCGACGATCGCGTCGCCCGCGACCTCCACCCGCAGCTCCATGCCGTCGACGCCCGGCACGAACAGACCGCCCAGGTCCACACGGCCCTCGGCCGGGTCACGCACCTCGGAGTCGTCCCACGGCCCGTCGGGCCGCGGCTCCGGCTCCAGCCTCACGCGCGGGCGCCCGCCCTCGTCCTCGTCCTTGTCGTCCGCCTCAGTGTCGACACCGTCGACGACCTGCTCGGGCTCGCCGGCCGCGTCCTCGGCGGCACCCTTCTTCTTGCGACGTCCGAACACGTCACTGTCCTTCCCGGTCGGATACGGCCGAAGCGTATCGATTCCCACCCGTTGCGCCGCCGTCGGCGGCCTGACCGCTTGTGCTGTTCGTGCTGCTTGAGCCGCCCACAGCCGCATGGCCGCCGGTGGACCCGAAGCCCCCCTCGGCCCGAGCCGAGTCGGGAAGCTCCGCGACCTCCTGGAAGCGGACCCTCTCGACCTGCTGGACGACCAGTTGGGCAATCCGGTCGAAGCGCTCGAACCGCACGGACTCGCGCGGGTCGAGATTCACCACGATCACCTTGATCTCCCCACGGTACCCGGCATCAACCGTCCCCGGGGCATTCACGAGAGCGACACCGCAGCGGGCGGCGAGACCGGATCGCGGGTGCACGAAGGCCGCGTACCCCTCCGGCAGCGCCACAGACACTCCCGTGGGCAACACGGCCCGTTCGCCCGGCTCGAGTTCACGGCTCTCGGTGGTGCGCAGATCGGCTCCCGCGTCACCAGGATGTGCGTACGTCGGAAGCGGTACGTCGGGGTCGACGCGCCGGATCAGCACGTTCACGAGGTCACGGCTCACGGGTTCACCTCGAAGGCACGGGCACGACGGACCTGGTCCGGGTCCTCCATGGCCGCCCGGATCTCCTCCTGGCGGCCGTTCTCCACGAAGTGGTCGACCTTCACCTCGATGAAGAGGGCGTCGGCACGGACCGCGACCGGCCCGTCGGGGCCGCCGACGCGTCCGGTGGCGGTCGAGTAGATCTTCCGGCCGGCCACCGCCGTCACCTCGGCCTGCAGATGCAGCGTCGTACCGACCGGCACCGGCCGCACGAAGTCCGTCTCCAGCCGCCCGGTCACCGCGATCGTCCGCAGCAGCCAGTTCAGCGAGCCGAGCGTCTCGTCGAGGGCGGAGGTCAGCACACCACCGTGTGCGAGCCCCGGGGCGCCCTGGTGGGAGGGCTGCACGGTGAACTCGGCCGTGATGGTGACGCCCTCGCCGGCCCGTGCCTGGAGGTGCAGCCCGTGCGGCTGCCCGTCGCCACAGCCGAAGCAGTGTTCGTAGTGCGCGCCGAGGAGCTCGCCGGGCGCGGGAGCGTCCGGGTGCCGCACCGGTCGCACGGCGTCGGCGGGAGGCTCAAGAGCTGCGGATGTACGACTCACAGCCGCAGACCTTACCCGCGCGTCGGGCCGTTCCCGACACCGTGCCAAGCTTGGCTTCATGCAGCTCTCCGCCACCCCGTACGAAGAACGTCTCACCGCCCCCCGCACCTGGTGGCTGATCTCCCTCCTGGCCGGGGTCTCGATGGCGTTGATCCTGCTGCCCTTCGGCACGTTGCCGCTGCTCGGCGGCCTGGTCGGCGGGACGGCCGTGGCGGCGGTCGCGGCCAGTGCGTACGGCTCGCTGCGGATCCGTGTGGTGGGCGGTTTCCTGATCGCGGGCGAGGCGAAGATCCCGGTGTCGGCCCTGGGCGAGGCGGAGGTGCTTGACCCGGAGGAGGCGCGCGCCTGGCGCACGTACAAGGCCGACACCCGCGCTTTCCTGCTGCTGCGCGCCTACATCCCCACCGCGCTGCGCGTGGACGTCACCGACCCGGCCGACCCGACGCCGTACCTGTACCTGTCGACACGGGAGCCGGAGCGGCTGGCCGAGGCACTGAAGTCGGCGCGCGCGGCGGCCTAGAGGCCGGCGTAGAACACCCGGGCGGGGCCTCACCCGGGCCGCCGTGGAGCGGCCTCGCCGAGCGGCCCAAAGTCTTTTCCACCGCAGCGCAAAAACTTCGTCAGGGCCCGATTTCTTTGTGTCCGCGCCCGAGCCCCTTCGGAATTTCCCCGATTTTGAGCGGATTCTCGGGGGACTCCAGCGGGGGCAGTACGGGAAGCGCCTCCCAGGGCACCTGGATCTTTCGTAGATCCGCCCGGATCCGGTCCGCGAGTTTTCTGGTGTCCCGGCGGTTCATGACCGCCCCCACGGCCGCGCCGACCATGAACGGCATCAGGTTCGGCAGGTTACGCACCATGCGCTTCATGATCTGCTGCCGCAGCTGCTGTTTCATACGGCTGTTGAGCGCCGAACTCATCGTGGACGGCTTGGTCACTTCGATGCCGCGCTCTCCCGACCAGGAGTCGAGATACGCGGTGCTGCGCTGCTTGATATTGCCCGGCGGCCGCACGCCGTAGACCTCGTGGAGTTCGGCGATCAGCTTGAGTTCGATCGCGGCGACCCCGGTGATCTCGGCGGCCAGTTCCGTCGGCATGGCAGGCGGCACGGGCAGCATGGCCGCCGCTCCGATGCCCGCTCCGACCGTGGCGGTGGCGCCCGCGGCGCCCGCCACGAGCTTGTCCGCGAGCTCCTCGGGCCCCAGCCCGGGGAACTGTCTGCGGAGCGTCGCGAGGTCCCGTACGGGTATTCGCGGGGCGTTGTCGATGATCCGGTCGGCGAGGTACGCCAAACCCGCCCTCGCCCTGCTGCCGCCCTTGCGGACTCCTTCCCGGGCCTTGTCCCGGATCACCGCGCCCCGCCGCCTGGCGACGGGCGCGGGGGTCACGGCCGGCGCCAGGAGGTCGGCCCGGCCGGCCACCGGTTCGAGCGAGGCCGATCCCTGTTCGGATGAGCCCCGCTCGTCGTCACGCGCGCCGAGCCGCCCTTCGGACGGCTCCTTGTCCGCTCCCGGTAGGTGGAAGCGGCGCTTCCGAGGTGGGGTCGAGCCAGTCACGGCCGACCCGCCCTCAGTCGCAGTCGCGGCAGATCGGCTGACCGTTCTTCTCGCGGGCCAGCTGGCTGCGGTGATGCACCAGGAAGCAGCTCATGCAGGTGAACTCGTCCTGCTGCTTGGGCAGCACCCGGACGGCCAGCTCTTCGTTCGAGAGGTCCGCTCCGGGCAGTTCGAGGCCTTCGGCGGCCTCGAACTCGTCGACATCCACGGCGGACGTCGACTTGTCGTTCCTCCGGGCCTTCAGTTCTTCAAGGCTGTCCGAGTCGACGTCGTCGTCGGTCTTGCGTGGGGTGTCGTAGTCGGTTGCCATGTCGCTCTCCCCCTCTGGGTGTCTTCGGTGTCTCCAGCGCACGTAACGCGTGAGAGGCCGGACTTGTGCCCGACCTGAGGCGGAGATTTTGCCTCACATCAAGGTCTGTTACTCAATCGACACCCAACCGGACTCCTCTTGAGTGATCGGGTTGGATGGCGATCGGGACCGTACACGGTCCGAATCCCGCACTTCAAAGGCGTCTCACCGTGTACTTCCCGTGATCAGGACCCCTGAAAACCCGGATTTTTCCGGCTTTCCGACAGGTTGCATGATCACTGAGAGTAGATGGCCGGAAATTCTTCCTTGTGATCGATCACACACGGCGATGTCCGGAAGGCGGCCAGAAAATTCCGCGCAAAGCGAACAAGCCCGTGTATCTGATCGTGTGCGGGGGCCATGATCTCAGACGGGAAGGGTCACCCGCATCACCAGTCCACCTCCCTCACGTGGTTGTGCCGAGATGTGGCCGCCGTGCGCGCGGGCCACGGAACGGACGATGGACAGACCGAGTCCGACGCCCTTGTCGCTTCCCGTGCGCTCCGTACGCAGCCGCCGGAACGGCTCGAAGAGGTTGTCGATCTCGTACGCCGGCACCACCGGGCCCGTGTTGGACACCACGAGCACCGCCTGGCCGTGCTGGACCTCCGTGGTCACCTCGACCCAGCCGTCCTCGGGCACGTTGTACCGCACGGCGTTCTGCACCAGGTTCAGGGCGATCCGCTCCAGCAGCACGCCGTTGCCCTGGACGACCGCGGGTTTCTGTTCACTGCGGATCACCACGCCCTTGGCCTCGGCCTCGCCGTGCACCTGGTCGACCGCCTGCTCGGCCACCTCGGCGAGGTCCACCGGCTTGCGCTCGACGATCTGGTTGTCACTGCGGGCGAGCAGCAACAGCCCCTCGACGAGCTGTTCGCTGCGCTCGTTGGTGGCCAGCAGCGTCTTGCCGAGCTGCTGGAGCTCCATCGGCGCGTTCGGGTCCGACAGGTGCACCTCGAGGAGCGTGCGGTTGATCGCGAGCGGTGTTCTCAGCTCGTGCGAGGCATTGCCGACGAAGCGCTGCTGGGCCGTGAAAGCGCGCTGCAGCCGCTCCAGCATGTCGTCGAAGGTGTCCGCGAGCTCCTTCAGCTCGTCGTCAGGGCCGTCCAGCTCGATACGGCGGGACAGGTCCGAGCCCGCCACCGCACGCGCGGTGCGCGTGATCCGGCCGAGCGGCGCCAGGACCCGGCCGGCCATGGCGTAGCCGAAGGCGAAGGCGATGATCGCGAGGCCGAGCAGGGCCAGCAGGGAGCGGCTGAGCAGGTTGTCCAGGGCGTGCTGGCGCTGCTCGTTGACACACTCGCTCATCGCGCTGTTGAACACGTCGGGCGAGGCGCTGGAAGGCAGGTCGCAGACCTGACTGGTGACCTTGCCCTCGGTGATCTTGAAGGGCAGGTCACCGGCGACGTTCAGTGCCTGGGCGGCGAGCAGATAGATGATCGACAGCAGCAGGATGCCGGCGATCAGGAACATCCCGCCGTACAGCAGGGTGAGCCGTATCCGGATGGTGGGGCGCAGCCAGGGGAAGGGCGGCTCCGACCTCCGGGGGTCCCAGGTGGGCTTCGGGGGCGCCTGGGGAGGCGCCGGGGTCGCTGCCACGGCCGGTCAGATCCGGTAGCCGGAGCCGGGGACGGTCACGATGACGGGCGGCTCGCCGAGCTTGCGGCGCAGGGTCATGACGGTGACCCGTACGACATTGGTGAACGGGTCCGTGTTCTCGTCCCACGCCTTCTCCAGGAGCTGCTCGGCCGAGACGACCGCGCCCTCGCTGCGCATCAGCACCTCCAACACGGCGAACTCCTTGGGGGCCAGCTGGACTTCCCTGCCGTCGCGGAAGACCTCGCGGCGGTTCGGGTCGAGCTTGATCCCGGCGCGCTCCAGGACGGGCGGCAGGGGCACGCTGGTGCGCCGGCCGAGGGCACGCACGCGTGCCGTCAGCTCGCTGAACGCGAAGGGCTTGGGCAGGTAGTCGTCGGCGCCGATCTCCAGCCCCTCGACCCGGTCGCTGACGTCGCCGGACGCCGTGAGCATCAGCACCCGGGTGGGCATGCCGAGTTCGACGATCTTGCGGCAGACGTCGTCGCCGTGCACGAGGGGGAGGTCGCGGTCGAGGACGACCACGTCGTAGTCGTTCACGCCGATGCGTTCCAGGGCGGCCGCACCGTCGTACACGACGTCGACGGCCATGGCCTCCCGGCGCAGTCCGGTGGCCACCGCATCGGCGAGCAGTTGCTCGTCCTCGACGACGAGTACGCGCACGTCGCTGTCCTTCCTGTGTCCACCCGCGTAGCGCTTCTGGGGCATGCGGGCAGGGGGTCCGGTGAGTGTGTGGAGCTCCATCCTGCCCTTTTCCGCCATAAGTCGGCTGTAAGGCGGGTGAGCACGGTCTGAAGGACAGGTATGAGGCCGGGGAATGCGGGATTTTCTCGTCCGGTTGAGGTTTCCGTGGAAGGGAGCGGGGGGAGGACGGCTTTACACCCCGCGATCACGCTCTGCATGTGCCGCAGCACCATGCGGCACGCCGCGATCCGCTTTCCGCAGAGCGGGCGTGGGTGTCCGGCACCGTCGCCGCCCAGCACCGGGCAGCGCTGGGCACCTACAGGAGACGTGATCGCCCCTTCCGAACGGCACACCCCCGTGCCATCGACCCACGACCCAGGACGAGGGGGCGCAGCATGGACGCTTTCACCGCAGGACTTCTGCAGCGCATAAGGGCGACCGAGACCGACCTGACGCGGGCTCGCGACGAGGGCGACGACTTCCTCGCCGAGGTGGAACAGGCCGAGCTCGACGACCTGCGCCGTCTCGCCGCCGAACACGGTGTGGAGGTCGGCGCGTCACGCGTCTGATCAGCTCGTGTCGCACGACGCGGCGGGCCCCGGCGAATCCAGCGCCGGGGCCCGCTGCGTTGTGCCGGGAGCAGCCCTCCCGCCCGCCTGGCACGCGTCAGTCGTGCCAGGCGCCGAAGTCCTCCAGGAGGCGCTGAAGGGGCTCGAAGACGCCCGGGGTGGCCGCGACCGTCAGAGCGTGTGCGGGGCGCTCTCCGGGGCGTCCACCGGTCAGGGCGCCCGCCTCCCGGGCGATCAGGTCGCCCGCGGCGAGGTCCCAGGGGTGGAGGCCTCGTTCGTAGTAGCCGTCGAGCCGGCCGGCGGCCAGGTCGCACAGGTCGACGGCCGCCGAGCCGCCGCGCCGGATGTCGCGCAGCAGCGGGATGAGCTTGCGGGCGACCTCGGCCTGGTGGACGCGGACGTCGGTGACGTAGTTGAAGCCCGTCGAGACCAGGGCCTGCTCCAGGGACGGCGCGGGGCGGCAGGCCAGCTCGCGCTCGCCGTCCCAGGCCCCGGTCGCCCGGGCTCCGCCGCCGCGTACCGCGTGGTACGTCTCGCCGCGCATCGGGACCGCGACGACTCCGACGACGGTCTCGCCGTCCTGCTCGGCCGCGATGGAAACGGCCCAGGTGGGGAGCCCGTAGAGGTAGTTGACCGTGCCGTCGAGCGGGTCGATCACCCAGCGGACGCCGCTCGTGCCCTCGCTGGAGGCGCCCTCCTCGCCGAGGAAGCCGTCGTCCGGGCGGTGCTCGGAGATGAGGTCCGTGATCAGCTTCTCGGCCGCGATGTCCATCTCGGTGACCACGTCGATGGGGCTGGACTTGGTGGCGGCGACCGCCAGGTCGGCCGGGCGGCCGTCCCGCAGCAGTGCGCCGGCCCGGCGGGCGGCCTCCTGGGCGAGGGTGAGCAGTTCCGGGTGCAGGGGGTCGGTCACGGCGCTCCTCACGCGTAGGGGCTGTCGGCGCCCGCGGCGGCGGGGCGGGGCGCGCGGGCCGGGCAGCAGCCCACCGGGCAGAGGTGGTGGGCACCGAGCGCGCCCAGGGCGCACGGCGTGACGTCCTGCCCGCGTTCGACGGCGGCCCGTTCCAGGACGAGGTCGCGGATCGCGGCGGCGAACCGCGGGTCGGCACCGACCGTGGCCGAGCGGCGCACCGGCAGGCCGAGCTCCTCCCCCTTGGCCCTGGCCTCCGTGTCGAGGTCGTACAGGACCTCCATGTGGTCGGAGACGAAGCCGATGGGGGCGATGACGACGGCCGGGGCCCCGGCCGCGTGCCGCTCCTCCAGGTGGTCGCAGATGTCGGGCTCCAGCCACGGGATGTGCGGGGCGCCGGAGCGGGACTGGTAGACGAGCTGCCAGGGGTGGTCGACGCCGGTCCGCTCGCGCACGGCGTCGGCGATCAGCTTGGCCACGTCCAGGTGCTGCCTGACGTACGCGCCGCCGTCGCCCTGCTCCTCGACCGGGCCGGAGGTGTCGGCGGAGGCGGTCGGGATCGAGTGGGTCGAGAAGGCGATGTGGGCGCCGTCCCTGATGTCGGCGGGGAGATCGGCGAGGGACCGGAGGACCCCGTCGATCATGGGCTCGAGGAAGCCCGGGTGGTTGAAGTAGTGCCGCAGTTTGTCGATCTTCGGCAGCTCCAGGCCCTCGGCCTCCAGGGCGGCGAGCGAGTCGGCCAGGTTCTCGCGGTACTGGCGGCAGCCCGAGTAGGAGGCGTAGGCGCTGGTGGCGAGGACCAGGATGCGGCGGCGGCCGTCGGTGACCATCTCCCGCAGGGTGTCCGTGAGGTAGGGCGCCCAGTTGCGGTTGCCCCAGTGGATCGGCAGGTCGAGGCCGTGATCCGCGAAGTCCTTGCGGAGGGCGTCCATCAGGGCGCGGTTCTGGTCGTTGATCGGGCTGACCCCGCCGAACCGGAAGTAGTGCTGACCCACTTCCTTCAGACGTTCCTTGGGGATACCGCGCCCCCGCGTCACGTTCTCCAGGAACGGAACCACGTCGTCGGGTCCCTCGGGGCCGCCGAACGAGAGCAGGAGCAGGGCGTCGTAGGGGGTGGCATCGAGCGCGTCTGGCATGAGTCGAATCCTGCCACCCGGCATGGTACGAAGTGCGTTAGGGTGCCCTAACTCGTAAGCTGTATCAGCTACCTTCGCGCCTTACTGAGACGCCGTAGGCGCGCCTCACCTTGACGCCATGCCTTCACGCCTCACCTCCGCACCCCTTCATGCCCCGCCGAGCCGCCCCGCTCCCGCCCGACCGGAGACCCCGTGCCCAGCCCCTACCGCGCCCTGTTCGCCGCCCCCGGCTCCAAGGGGTTCTCGGCCGCGGGCCTCCTCGGCCGTATGCCTCTGTCGATGATGGGCATCGGCGTGGTCACGATGGTCTCCCAGCTCACCGGGCGCTACGGTCTGGCCGGCGCGCTGTCGGCGACCATCGCCCTCGCCGCCGCGGTGGCGGGTCCGCAGGTCTCGCGGCTGGTGGACCAATACGGGCAGCGGCGGGTGCTGCGTCCGGCGACCACGATCGCGCTCGTCGCGGCGGCCGGTCTACTGTTCGCCGCGCACTACGAGTGGCCGGACTGGACCCTGTACGTGTTCAGCGCCGGCATCGGCTGTGTACCGAGCATCGGCGCGATGATCCGGGCGCGGTGGGCGGCCCTGTACCGGGACACCCCGCAGCTGCACACCGCGTACTCCTTCGAGTCCGTGATCGACGAGGTCTGCTTCATCTTCGGGCCGATCATCTCCATCGGTCTGTCCACGGTCTGGTTCCCGGAGGCCGGGCCGCTGCTCGCCGCCTGCTTCCTGGCGGTCGGCGTCTTCTGGCTGACCGCGCAGCGCGCCACCGAGCCGGCTCCGCATCCGCGCGCGCACCAGGGCGGCGGCACGGCGATGCGCGCTCCTGGCCTCCAGGTCCTGGTGGGCACCTTCGTGGCGACCGGCGCGATCTTCGGGGCGGTCGACGTGGTCACCGTGGCCTTCGCCGACGAGCAGGGCCACAAGGGCGCCGCGAGCGTCGTCCTCGCGCTGTACGCGGCGGGCTCCTGTCTCGCGGGGCTCGTCTTCGGGCTGTTGCGCTTCAAGGGGGCGCCCGAACCTCGCTGGTTGCTGGGCATCTGTGCGATGGCCGTGAGTATGATCCCCCTCCTACTGGTCGGAAACTTGCCGTTTCTGGCCGTGGCGCTGTTCGTTGCGGGCCTGTCCATCGCTCCCACGATGATCACGACGATGTCCCTGATCGAACAGCACGTACCACGCGCGCAACTGACCGAGGGCATGACCTGGGTGAGCACCGGGCTCGCGGTCGGGGTCGCGCTCGGCTCCTCGCTGGCCGGCTGGGTGATCGACGCCGCCGGTGCGCAGGCCGGGTACGGGGTTCCGGCGGTGTCCGGGGCCGTCGCGGTCGCGGTCGGTTTCCTCGGGTACCGCCGGCTCAGCAGGCCGGTTCCGCATCGGGGAGGCACCGTTGAGCAGCACAGCGAGCGGGAAGAACGGCACGTGGCGTAACTGGGGAGGCAACGTCGCCGCCCGTCCTGCCCGGGAGGTCACACCCGCCTGCGTCGAGGAGCTGTCCGAGGCGGTGCGCAGGGCGGCCGAGGACGGCCTGAAGGTGAAGGCCGTCGGTACCGGGCACTCCTTCACGTCGATCGCCGCCACCGACGGTGTGTTGATCCGTCCTCAACTGTTGACCGGCATCCGCAACATCGACCGGGACGCCATGACGGTCACGGTCGAGGCCGGTACCCCGCTCAAGAGGCTCAACGTGGCCCTGGCCCGCGAAGGCCTGTCGCTCACCAACATGGGCGACATCATGGAACAGACGGTCTCCGGGGCCACCAGCACCGGCACCCACGGCACCGGCCGTGAGTCGGCCTCGATCGCCGCCCAGATCAGGGCCCTGGAGCTGGTCACCGCGGACGGGTCCGTGCTCACCTGCTCCGAGAAGGAGAACCCCGAGGTCTTCGCGGCCGCACGCATAGGGCTGGGCGCGCTCGGCATCGTCACCGCGATCACCTTCGCCGTGGAGCCGGTCTTCCTGCTCACGGCCCGCGAGGAGCCGATGCCCTTCGACCGGGTGGTCGCCGAGTTCGACGAACTGTGGGCCGAGAACGAGCACTTCGAGTTCTACTGGTTCCCGCACACCGACAGCACCAACACCAAGCGCAACAACCGCAGCGCGGGCCCGGAGCGCCCGGTGGGGCAGCTCGCGGGCTGGTTCGAGGACGAGTTCCTCTCCAACGGCGTCTTCCAGGCCGCCCAGTGGGTCGGCCGCGCGGCGCCCGCCACGATCCCGACGATCGCGCGGATCTCCAGCAGGGCCCTGTCCGCGCGGACCTACACCGACATCCCGTACAAGGTCTTCACCTCACCGCGCCGGGTGCGCTTCGTGGAGATGGAGTACGCCGTCCCGCGCGCGGGCGTGACCGAGGCGCTGCGCGAACTGAAGACGATGGTCGACCGGTCCGGCCTGCGGGTCAGCTTCCCGGTCGAGGTGCGCACCGCGCCGGCCGACGACATCACGCTGTCCACGGCGTCGGACCGCGACAGTGCGTACATCGCCGTCCACATGGTCAAGGGGACGCCCTACCGGGCGTACTTCACCGCCGCGGAGCGGATCCTGACCGCGTACGAGGGCCGGCCGCACTGGGGCAAGGTGCACACGCGGGACGCCGAGTACTTCGCCCGGGTCTACCCCCGCTTCGGCGAGTTCACCGCGCTGCGGGATCGGCTGGATCCCGAGCGCCGGTTCCAGAACGACTACCTGCGGCGGGTGTTGGGGTCGTAGCCGAGGAACCGGGGGGCACGGCTGCGCGAGACGGGGACGTACGAACGAAAGCAAAAAGTTCCGTTTCTGGTGATTGCGTGAAGTACGCCACGTCCAAGATCCGGAAATCCGCGCCGCGGCGGCCAAGTACCGCCCCCGGTCAGAAGTTCGACAGCGTGCCAATCCACGCACGTGGCCCGAATGGAGTACTGTTGCGAGCCCTGGGTTCGGTCTCCCGCCTGGGCGTCCGTGGCCTTCAAGGACCGCCGGAAGGGGGCCAGTTGCACAGGGTGACGGAGTTGGTCACTTAGCGTTGCGAATAGGTAACCGTGCCATAACGGCGGTCCCGGGCCTGTGCCCGACACGCCGGGCAACTCGGCAAGGTTGTGGCAGGCTGCACCCGGGCAGGCCACACTCGACTAGCGGAAGCAGCGACGCACGTGACGTCGGCAGGCACCACCCGGGAGGTCCCCATGCCCGAACTGCGTGTCGTGGCCGTCTCGAATGACGGCACACGGCTGGTGCTGAAGGCTGCGGACAGCACGGAGTACACGCTTCCGATTGACGAGCGTCTGCGCGCCGCCGTTCGCGGCGACCGTCCCCGCCTTGGCCAGATCGAGATCGAGGTGGAGAGCCATCTCCGCCCCCGTGACATCCAGGCACGTATACGCGCCGGTGCGACCGCGGAAGAGGTCGCCCAGATGGCCGGCATCCCCGTCGACCGCGTACGGCGCTTCGAGGGCCCCGTGCTGGCCGAGCGCGCGTTCATGGCCGAGCGCGCCCGGAAGACTCCGGTCCGCCGCCCCGGCGAGAACGCGGGCCCGCAGCTGGGCGAGGCCGTCCAGGAGCGGCTGACCCTGCGCGGCGCCGAGAAGGACAGCGTCCAGTGGGACTCGTGGCGCCGCGACGACGGCACCTGGGAAGTCCTGCTGGTCTACCTGGTCGCGGGCGAACCGCACTCGGCGAGCTGGACGTACGACCCGCCCCGGCGGCTCGTCCAGGCCGTCGACGAGGAGGCGCGCTCGCTGATCGGCGAGTCCGACGACCTCGCGGCCTCGCCGGAGCCCAGCTTTCCCTTCGTCCCGCGCATCGCACGGCTGCCACGCGACCGTCCGCTGGACCGTGCCCTCGACCGGGAGCGGCCCAGCCTGCCCGCACCCGAGCCACCCGAGGAGACCGCGACCGCGAGTGCCGGCGAACGGGACTCGCTGACCAGTCTGTTGGAGGCGGTGCCGAGCTTCCGGGGCGACCTGGTGGTCCCGGAGCGCCCGTCGGAGGACCCCGAGGCGGAGGAGCCCGCAGCGGAGCCCGAGAGCGAGGAGCCCCCGGCTCCCGCGGCCTCGGCCGGCTCCGCCTACGCGGACGTCCTCATGCCCCGTTCCGTCGGCAGCCACCGCGACCGTCTCATCGGCTCCACCGACCGCCAGGCCGAGGCGGACGGCGTCCGCCCGGGGCGCCGGGCGGCGGTCCCGAGCTGGGACGAGATCGTGTTCGGGACGCGGCGGAAGAAGCAGGAATAGGCGGCCGTACGACATGCCGTACGACATCAGGAGGGGCCCGCGCCGGTCGGTGCGGTCCCCTCCCGTCGTACGCCTACTGCGGGTCGGGCCCCACGGCGACCGGACGCGAGGGGTCCGAGGACCACTCCGACCAGGAACCGACGTAGAGCGCGGCCGGGACGCCCGCCACCGCCAGCGCCAGCACCTGGTGCGCGCCGGAGACCCCGGAACCGCAGTAGACGCCGACCTGCGAACCGTCCGTGGCGCCCAACGCCTTGAAGCGCTCGGCCAACTCCTCCGCGGGCAGGAAGCGTCCGTCCGTCGCCACGTTGTCCGTGGTGGGCGCGGAGACGGCGCCCGGGATGTGCCCGCCGACGCGGTCGATCGGCTCCACGTCACCCCGGTAGCGCTCGCCGGCCCGCGCGTCCAGCAGTACGCCGGAACGCGCCAGCGCCGCCGCACCGTCCGCGTCGAGCCGGCCGCGCGCGGCCGGCTCCGGACGGAAGTCCCCCGCGGCCGGCTCGGGTGTCTCCACCGACAGCTCACCCCGCCAGGCCGGCAACCCGCCGTCGAGGACGCGCACGTTCGGGTGACCCGTCCAGCGCAGCAGCCACCAGGCCCGGGCCGCCGCCCAGCCCTGCCCGCCGTCGTACACGACCACCGGCGTCCGGGACGAGACGCCCGCCTTGCGCATGACGGCGCCGAACGCGGTGAGATCGGGCAGCGGGTGCCGGCCTCCGGTGCCGGGCGCGCCGGCGAGCTCCCGGTCCAGGTCGACGTAGACGGCACCGGGGAGGTGTCCGGCCGCGTACTCGGCTCGGCCGTCGAAGGAGGGTTCTCCGGCCGCCTTGGCCAGGCTCAGCTGCCAGCGGACGTCGAGCAGGACCGGCCGGCTGCCGGCCGCCAGGTCGCTCGCGAGTTCGGATGCGGAGATGATGGCGTTCATGGCCACCATCCTCGCGCACGGGGTGGCCGCGTCGTCCATGTCCGGCTACTCTGCTCGGCCGGACAGATCCGGTCACCGGGCGTACGGGACCGGGCACATGCTGTACAGCCGATCGTCACCCGTCGGTCATGGTGCGGAACGGCCGGAGGGCCGCGCGGCGGGCATTCTCCGGTCACGGGCGGGCACATGGCGGCGCGCCCGGAGGGTGCGGCACCACGACGGGTGCGAGCATCGGCACGGGGGTCCGTCAAAGCGGAAGCGACACGGCACCGTGAGGGGCCGAGGAGAGAGTGACGATGACCGAGGCAAGGGGGTCGTCCGGCCCGAACGGCGAGACACCCGCCCGGCACGCGCCCGGCGCGCCCTGCTGGGTGAGCCTGATGGTGCACGGGATGGCGGCGACCCAGGAGTTCTACGGTTCCCTGTTCGGCTGGGAGTTCCAACCGGGTCCGCAGCAGCTCGGACCCTACGTCCGGGCTCTGCTCGACGGACACGAGGTGGCCGGTATCGGTCAACTGCCGCCCGACCGCCACCTTCCGATCGCCTGGACGCCCTACCTCGCCTCGGACGACGTGGACCTGACAGCTGAAACGGTACGGCTGTGCGGCGGAACGGTCGGCGTGGGGCCGCTGGACGCGGGTGACGCCGGGCGGCTGGTGATCGGTTCCGACCCGGCGGGCGCGGTCTTCGGCGTGTGGCAGGCGTCGGCCCACCTCGGCACGTCCATCGGCGGGGTACCGGGCACACCGGCCTGGCACGAGTTGCTGACCTTCGAGTCCACGAGCGTCGCCAAGTTCTACGAGACGGTGTTCGGTTACGAGGAGGAGCCGGTGGTGTCCCCCGGCTTCGACCACGTCACCCTGCACATCGGCGGCCGCCCCGTCGCCGGCATCCAGGGCGTGGGCAGCGCCCTGCCCCGCGACCGTGGCCCGCACTGGACGACGTACTTCGAGGTCGCCGACACGGACGACGCGGCCGCCCTCGTGGCGGACCTGGGCGGCCACGTCCTCGAGCCGCCGCACGACAGCGCGCACGGGCGGGTGGCCACGGTGGCGGATCCCGAGGGTGCGCGGTTCGCGCTGATCGAGGGGGTGCGCTGAGGCGGGGAGTGCGCCGAGGCCGGGAGTGCCGGCCGTCCCTGTCTGCCGGATCGTCGAACGGGGATGCCGCGGCGAGCTGTTGGCGGCGGCCCGGGGGCGTGTGCCGCTAGTGGGCGAAGGCCGCCGAGGAACTGGTCATCCGGCGGCGGTGGTGGCGCCGGCACAGCACCTCGTAACCGACCTCCGCCGCCGGGCGGTTCACATCGCCCACGACGACCTGCTCGCCCTCCACCACCATCTCGCCGCCCAGGGTGCGGGCGTTGTGCGTGGCCCGCGCCCCGCACCAGCACATGGCCTCCACCTGCAGCGCCTCTATCCTGTCCGCCAGCTCGATCAGGCGCTGGGAGCCGGGGAACAGCTTGGTGCGGAAGTCGGTGGTGATGCCGAAGGCGTAGACGTCCATGCCCAGGTCGTCCACCACGCGCGCCAGTTGGTCGATCTGCTCGGACGACAGGAACTGCGCCTCGTCCACGATCAGGTAGTCGACCTTGCAGCCCCGCTCGATCTCGGCCACGACGTAGCCGAAGAGGTCCATGTCCGGCCCGGCCTCGACCGCCTCCGTCACCAGACCGAGCCGCGAGGACAGCTTCCCCGCGCCGGCGCGGTCGTCACGGGTGAAGATCACGCCCTGGAGACCCCGGGCCGAGCGGTTGTGCTCGATCTGGAGAGCCAGCGTGGACTTCCCGCAGTCCATCGTTCCGGAGAAGAACACCAGCTCGGGCATGGCGAGTCGAGCACCTTTCAGCACAGGGGAAACAGGGGCGGATGAAGCGTCAGGAGCGTACTTCGAGCAACGGGACCAGCTGCTCGGCAGGGGTCATCGAACCGTGGTTGCCGACCATCGCCGACTCCTTGGGCTCCCGCTGCGAGGCGACGATGAGCACGTCGTCGCGGGCGGCGGCGACCACGTCGCCGAGCCGGCCGTACACCCGCTGCTCGACCTGGTCGGGCCGGCCGAACCAGCCCGCCGCGATCGCCTCGTCCCGCGAGGCCACCCAGAACTGCTCGCCCAGGACCTCGCGCCAGCAGGTCAGGACGTCGTTCTCGGCGCCCGGCACCGCGTAGACGTGGCGCGCGCGGCCCTCGCCGCCCAGCAGGGCGACCCCGGCGCGCAGCTCCCAGTCCTCGTCGAAGTCGATGCGGTGCTGCTCGTCGAAGGGGACGTCGATCATGCCGTGGTCGGCGGTGACGTAGAGCGCGGTGCGCGGCGGCAGCTGCTCGGCGAGCCGCTGGACCAGCCGGTCGACGTACATGAGCTGGCCGCGCCAGTTGTCCGAGTCGATGCCGAAGCGGTGACCGGCGCCGTCGAGTTCGGCGTAGTACGTGTAGACCAGGGCGCGGTCGGCGGCGGCCAGCTGCTCGGCCGCGAGATCCATCCGGTCCTCGCCGGACAGCCTCCCGAGGAACGTTCCTCCGCTGAGCGCGACCTTGGTCAGCGGGGTGCTCTCGAAGGTCGGGGACGACACCTGGGCGGCGTGCACCCCCGCCTCGTGGGCCAGCTGGAAGACCGTGGGATACGGCTGCCAGAGCTTGGGCGAGGTCCAGGGCTGCCAGCGCAGCTGGTTCATCAGCTCGCCGGTGTCCGGATTGCGCACGGTGTAGCCGGGCAGGCCGTGAGCGCCGGGCGGGCGGCCGGTGCCGACGGAGGCGAGGGAGGTGGCGGTGGTGGCGGGGAAGCCGGTGGTGAGGGGCCGGCCGGTGCCGCCGCGGGAGCTGGCGAGGAGCGCGGTCAGGAAGGGCGCCTCGTCGGGGTGTGCCCTGAGCTGTTCCCAGCCGAGTCCGTCGATCAGGAACACGCAGTTCCGGTCGGCGGGGGTGAGCTCCTGGATGGCCGCGGTGAAGCCCGGTACGGCCATGCCCGCGGCCAGCGTGGGCAGCAGGTCGGCGAGGGAGCCGGTGCCGTACTCGGGGGCGGGCGCGGAGTCGGGGGCGAGCGGCTGTGGGTGGTGGTCCCAGTCCGAGGCGGGCTGTGCCATCAGCGGGTGACGTCCGCGGTCGCCTCGGAGATGGCCTGCGCGAAGACGAGCGCCTGGCGCACCGTCTCCGGGCCGTCCCCGGCCTCGCTCACGCGCAGGCTCAGGTCGTCGGCCGTCGAGCTGCCGGTGTAGCCGTGGTCGGCCTCGCAGTTGGGGTCGCCGCAGGCGGCGGGCTCCAGGTCGATGCGGGAGACAGCGCCCCAGCCGATGGTCAGCACGACCTCCCGGGGCGGCGTGCCCGGCACGTACTGCTCCGGGTTGGCGACCACGCGGCTGATCACCACCGACGAGATCCGGCCGAGCTTCACGGATTCGGTGGAGGTGGTGGCGTAGGGCGTCGGGGAGGTGGTGTCCGCGGCCTGCTCGTCGGTGTGGCTGACGATGAAGCGGGTCTCGGTGAGGACGAGGACGGTCACATGCCGCCGCACCTCGTTCTGGTCGAACGTCGTCTCCTGGTGGACCAGGTACGACCGGATGGTGTCGCCGCCCACGGCGGCCTCCACCGCCTCGGCCACGAGGGCCGGGTAGTAGCCGCTGCGTTCGATCGCCGCTCGCAGCCCCTGGGTCGTCGTACTGGTCTTGGCCATGACGTCCATCCTACGGGGAGCCACTGACTGCGCGGCACGCTCGCGGCGGTCTCCGTCGGCTGCGGTACGCCTCAGTACGCCGGAAGCGTCCTCGGGCCGAGGTCGTCGCGGGCCGGCGGCGGCGCGAGCCGCACGGAAGCACCGAGGACGCTCAGCCCGCGCGGGGCGACGACGACCGGCTCCAGGGTGACCGCGACGACCTCCGGATGGTCGTCGACCAGCCGTGACACGCGCAGCAGCAGTTCCTCCAGGGCAGGGGTGTCGACGGGGGCCGAGCCCCGCCAGCCGAAGAGGAGTGGCGCCGTCCGGATAGACCTGACCAACGAGGTCGCCTCCCGGTCGGTGACCGGAACCAGCCGGTGCGCGATGTCCCCGAGCAGCTGCGAGGCTGCTCCGGCGAGCCCGAACGACAGTACGGCGCCCGCCGCCGGGTCGATGACGGCCCTGACAACGGTGTCGACTCCGCGGGGCGCCATCCCCTGCACCACCGGCCGCAGCTCCTCCGGCTTCCCGAACGACTCGGTCAACTCGGCGTAGGCCCGGCGCAGTTGCTCCTCGTCCGCGAGATCCAGACGTACGCCGCCCAGGTCGGCGCGGTGTCGCAGGTGCGGGGCGGTGGCCTTGAGGGCGACCGGGTAGCCGAGGGTGCGGGCGGCGGCGACGGCGTCGTCGGGGGTGGGTGCCGGCAGTGCACGGTGGACGCGCAGGCCGTACTTCCCGAGCAGCTCGCAGGTCTCCTCGGTACCGAGGGTGAGCCCCTGCCCGCGCGCAAGGAGCCCTCCGATCAGTTCGGCGGCCCCCTTCTCGTCGATGTCCTCGAACTCGGGCACCTTGCCGGGCTCGGCGGCGTCCCGCCGCCACTGGGCGTACTTGACGGCTTCACCGAGGGCCCGGACGGCGCGTTCGGCCGCGGGGTAGGCGGGAATGAGGCGGGAGCAGCTCTCGGGAGCTGGCGTGTCGTCCGCCGCCTTCGTGGCCAGTCGGTCCAATGCGCGGAAGGGGTGGTCACGGCCGACGGCGGCGGTCGCCGGCGAGCTCGCCCGGGGTGCGGTGCTCGCCGCGGCCGACAACGCCTCCGCCAGCCCTCCGAGCTCCACGTGCACCACCATGACCGGCTTCCCGGGCACCCGCTCGGCCGCCGATCTCAGCGCCTCCGCCAACGCGGCGTCGCCGGGATACCCCTCCCCCACCGCCGGTATCGCGGTGACCACGACGGCGTCGCACGCGTCGTCCGCCAACGCCCTGGACAACGCCCCGTGGAAGTCCTCCGGCGACGCCGCCGTCGTCAGGTCCAGCGGCGGCAACGGCCTGAGTCCCTCGGCAAGGCACGCGTCGTACGTCAGCAGCCCCAGCGACTCGGAGTTCCCGAGGATCGCCACCCGCGCTCCCGCGGGCAGCGGCTGGCGCGCGAGCAGCAGCCCCACGTCGACCAGCTCGGTGATCGTGTCGACCCGGATCACCCCGGCCTGCCGCAGCAGCGCGGACACCGTGGCGTGCGGCAACCGCGTCGCCCGTACCGTATGCCCCTGCGGGGCCGCTCCGCCGTGCCGGGCGCCCTGCACCACGACCAGCGGCTTCGCGGCCGCCGTACGCCGTGCGAGGCGCGTGAACTTGCGCGGGTTGCCGATGGACTCCAGGTACATCAACGCCACGTCGGTGTCGGGGTCGTCGTACCAGTACTGAAGGACGTCGTTGCCGGAGACGTCCGCCCGGTTGCCGGACGACACGAACGTCGACACGCCGGTGACCCCGGTGACCCCGCCCCCGCGCCGGTGCAGTCGGGACAGCAGGGCGATGCCGATCGCGCCGGACTGGGAGAACAGCCCGATCCGGCCCGGCCGGGGCATCCGGGGAGCCAGCGAGGCGTTCAGTCGTACGTCCGCCGACGTGTTGATGATGCCGAAGGCGTTCGGTCCGATGATCCGCATGCCGTACGCGCGCGCGTGCCGGACGAGTTCACGCTGCCGCTCGCGCCCCTCGGGCCCGCTCTCGGCGTACCCGGCCGAGAGCACGACCAGCCCCTGCACACCGTGCGTGCCGCACTCCTCGACGACTTCTGGGACGTGCTCCGCGGGAACGGCGACGACCACGAGGTCGACCGGCCCGTCGATATCCCGAACCGACCGGTGGGCGGGCACCCCTGCGAGTTCCTTCTGCCCTTCGGGCAGTGCCTTGTTCACGGCGTGCAGCCGGCCGGTGAACCCGGCGTCCCTGAGGTTGTCGAGGACGCTGCGGCCCACGCCGCCGGGCGTACGGCCGACGCCGACCACGGCGACGGACCCGGGCATGAGCAGCCGCTGCACGGACCGCCCCTCGGCGCGCTGTTCGCGCGCGTACTGCACGGCGAGCGAGCGGTCCGTCGGCTCCAGGTCGAACTCCAGGCGGACGACGCCGTCCTCGAAGCTGCGCTTCTGGGTGTATCCGGCGTCCCGGAACACCTTGATCATCTTGGTGTTGGCGGGCAGCACCTCGGCGGCGAAGCGGCGGATGCCCCGCTCGCGTGCGACGGCCCCGATGTGTTCGAGGAGGGCGGAGGCGACTCCGCGCCCCTGGTGCGCGTCCTGGACCAGGAAGGCGACCTCGGCCTCGTCGGCCGGGGCCGAGGCGGGCATGCCCCCGGCGCCGATGCGGTCGTAGCGTACGGTGGCGATGAACTCGCCGCCGATGGTGGCCGCGAGTCCCACCCGGTCCACAAAGTCGTGGTGCGTGAAGCGGTGGACGTCCTTGGCGGACAGACGAGGGTAGGGCGCGAAGAAGCGGTAGTACTTCGACTCGTCCGACACCTGCTCGTAGAAGCTGACGAGGCGATCGGCATCATCGACGGTGATGGGCCGGATGCGCGCGGTCCCGCCGTCGCGCAGCACCACGTCGGCTTCCCAGTGGGCGGGGTACTCGTGCCGGTCCGACGAGGTCTGCATGGGCCCCAGAGTACGGCTCGCGTACGACAACGGCGCGAGGCAGTCTGTGGAGGACGTCAGCCGGACCGAGGCCGCGGTCCGACGACACACCGGGGCGGGACGAAGGACCGCTCCGGGCATGCTTCACGATGTGGGAAACTGGTCTAGACAACCTGATACACCGAAGGGCAGCATCACATGGCTGAGCGCCGCGTCAACGTCGGCTGGGCCGAGGGTCTCCACGCCCGCCCCGCTTCCATCTTCGTCCGGGCCGCCACGGCCGCAGGTATCCCGGTGACGATCTCCAAGGCCGACGGCAACCCCGTCAACGCGGCCTCCATGCTGGCCGTCCTCGGTCTGGGCGCCCAGGGCGGCGAGGAGATCGTCCTCGCCTCCGACGCCGAGGGCGCGGACGTGGCCCTCGACCGTCTGGCGAAGCTGGTCTCCGAGGGGCTCGAGGAGCTTCCCGAGACCGTCTGAGCATCCGATTAAAGGGTACGGCGAAGGGCTCGTCCGAATTATCGGGCGAGCCCTTCGCATTTCCCGTTGACGGGCAGCAGAAATAATCCCCCGCGAATTATCTGCTCTTTGTATACGGTGCTCGTGTTAATGCCGCAGGCCCGTCATGTTTACGGGATGTTGCGAGTTCCTCACACGGTCCGGCCGCTCTGCGCCGCCGGCGAATCGCAGCCGGTGCGCCGTCGTCGCGCGCTCCGTGTGCAGCGCCGTGAGCGCCCGCGCACGTTCGCTGTCGCCGCGCGCCACCGCGTCCACGATCGCGCCGTGCTCCGCCCACGACTCGACGGGGTTGGCCGGCGCCTCCACCGCGTACATCCAGGCGATCTTGTGACGCAGCTGGGTCAGCATCGAGGTCATCGCGGCGCTGCCGGAAGCCTGTGCGAGCGTCTCGTGGAACCAGCTCCCGAGAGAGCGCAGATCCTCGCTGTTGCCCCGCCTGGCCCGCTCCTGGCCCAGCCGCACCAGCCCGCGCAGCACCTTGAGATGGGCCTCGGTGCGCCGCTGGGCGGCCCGCGAGGCGCCGAGCGGCTCCAGGAGCATGCGCATCTCCAGCAGGTCGGCACCCTCCTGCTCGGTGGGTTCCGCGACGCACGCGCCCGCGTGCCGCCGGGTCACCACGAAGCCCTCCGCCTCCAGCGTGCGCAGGGCCTCCCGTACGGGGACGCGCGAGACGCCGTAGCGGCGCGCGAGCAGTTCCTCGGTGAGCCGGCTGCCGCGCTCGTAGACACCCGCGACGATGTCGTCCCGGATCGCCGTGCATACCGAGTGCGCCGGAATACGCATGACCGACCTCCGCTTTAATCCCCGTGAAACGTCGACGATTGACGTGTGTTCAGCGACTCTATTGCAATCAGCGGGAATTTCCGATGGCGGGCCGGAATCCATGGATATTTTTTGGACAGACGGGCGTCCGATACACCGAAAGCCCCGGCTCGGTGAACCGGGGCTTCGGGACGCGGAGCCGTGGTCGTCAGACGATCACGGGCGCGGGCGTCGGACGATCACGCCGTGCGGGCGTCAGACGTTCACACCGTGCGAGCGGAGGTAGGCGACGGGGTCCATGTCCGAGCCGTACTCCGGGGTCGTGCGGGCCTCGAAGTGCAGGTGCGGCCCGGTGACGTTGCCGGTGGCGCCCGAGAGGCCTATCTGCTGGCCCGGGGTGACCGACTGACCGACGGAGACGGCGAGGGACGACAGGTGACCGTACTGGGTGTAGGTGCCGTCGTTCATCTTGATCACGACGTTGTTGCCGTACGACCCGCCCCAGCCCGCCTCGACGACCGTGCCGGAGCCGACCGCGTGGACGGAGGTGCCGCTCGCGGCATGGAAGTCGACGCCGGTGTGGCTGCCGGAGGACCAGACGCCACCGCCGGCCTTGTAGCCGGTCGAGATGTACGAGCCGGAGATCGGGGAGACGTAGGAGTTGAGGCGCTTGCGCTCGGCCTCGCGGGCGGCACGCTCCTCGACCTCGCGCGCCTGCTTGGCCTCGGCGAGGGCCTGCTTGGCAGCGGCGGCCGCCTTCGTGCGCGCGGCCTCCTCGGCCTGCCGCTGCGCCTCCGCCTCTTCGGCGGCCTGCTTCTGGGCGGCCGCCTGGGCGTCGATCTGGTCGGCGACCGAGTCGCCGATGGTGATGACGGGGGTGAGACCGGTCTTCTCTACGGCCGGTTCGGCGGCGAGCGCGGGGGCGGCCAGGGTGCCGATGACGCCGGTGGTGGCGAGGGCCGCGACGCCGGCGGCACGGGCGGTGGTGCGCTTCATCCGACTGGGACGCCGGTGCTTCCCGGTGGCGCAGGTGAACGCCATGTGGTGGCTGGTCCTTTCCTTCCTTCTCGCCTACCGGGTTAGCTGACGGGTTCGGAGCAGGAAGGTCTCCTACGGACCCCCTCGCGATACGCGCGGGCGTCCGATTCACCCCAGGGACTTATGGTTTGGGTCCCCGGCTCCCCTGGCTCGCGCCATGCGGGGACTCGGCGATGACTGTCCGGTGCCGCGGCTGCGGCGCACTGCCTGACGAA
This sequence comes from Streptomyces sp. NPDC033131, assembly GCF_055578365.1. Classification (NCBI taxonomy): domain Bacteria; kingdom Bacillati; phylum Actinomycetota; class Actinomycetes; order Kitasatosporales; family Streptomycetaceae; genus Streptomyces; species Streptomyces sp. NPDC033131. The sequence goes on along the minus strand of NZ_JBVIPA010000025.1, from coordinate 118,405 downwards.
CAGCCCGCATGACGCTAAACGCGGCAACTTTCAATCCCCAAACGGATCACGGCTTTTGTAGCGCATGCCACAGGGCAGACAGGCAACCTCTCCCTCAATTCGGACATGCGGGGACCCTGGCGACTCTTCAGTCACCAGGGCCCCTGGCCGCGCGCGTGCGCCGCCTCCACTGCGCGCGGGCGGCTACTCCGCGGACACGACGGTGACCTCGCCGATGCCGAGGGCCTGCACGGGCTCCTTGATCTGCGCCGCGTCCCCGACGAGGACGGTCACCAGCCGGTCGACCGGGAAGGCGCTCACGGCCGCCGCGGTGGCCTCGACGGTGCCCGTCGCGGCGAGCTGCTGGTACAGCGTCGCCTGGAAGTCGTCCGGCAGGTGCTGCTCGACCTGGTCGGCCAGCGTGCTCGCCACCGCCGCCGCCGTCTCGTACTTCAGCGGGGCCACCCCGACGAGGTTCTGCACGGCGACGTCGCGCTCGGCGTCGGTGAGCCCCTCGGCGGCGAGGGTGCGCAGCACCGTCCACAGGTCCTCGAGGGCGGGTCCGGTGTTCGGAGTGTCGACGGAGCCGCTGATGGCGAGCATCGCGGCACCCGTACCGTCCGGAGCGGAGCGCATGACCTGCCCGAACGCCCGCACACCGTAGGTGTAGCCCTTCTCCTCGCGCAGGACGCGGTCCAGGCGGGAGGTGAGGGTGCCGCCCAGGCAGTACGTGCCGAGCACCTGGGCGGGCCACACGCGGTCGTGCCGGTCGGGTCCGATACGGCCGATGAGCAGCTGCGTCTGGACGGCGCCGGGGCGGTCCACGATGACGACCCGGCCGGCGTCGTCGGCGGTCACCGGCGGCACGGGGCGGGGCTCGGCTGAGGAGCCGGTCCAGGAGCCGAGGGTGTCACCGAGCAGCGCGTCGAGGTCGATTCCGGTGAGGTCGCCGACGACCACGACGGTGGCGGTGGCGGGGCGGACGTGCTTCTCGTAGAAGCCGCGCACGGCCGCGGAGTCGATGTTCTCGACGGTCTCCTCGGTGCCCTGGCGCGGGCGCGACATGCGCGAGGTCGCCGGGAAGAGCTCCTTGGAGAGCTCCTTGGCGGCCCGCCGGGACGGGTTGGCCAGCTCGTGCGGGATCTCGTCGAGGCGGTTGCGCACCAGCCGCTCGACCTCGCTGTCCGCGAACGCGGGCGCCCTGAGGGCGTCGGAGAGCAGGCCCAGCGCCTTCTCCAGACGCGAGACCGGGACTTCGAGGGAGAGCCGTACGCCGGGATGGTCGGCGTGCGCGTCGAGGGTTGCGCCGCAGCGCTCCAGCTCGGCGGCGAAGTCCTCGGCGGAGTGCTTGTCGGTGCCCTCCGAGAAGGCCCGCGCCATGATCGTGGCGACGCCGTCCAGGCCGGCCGGTTCGGCGTCCAGGGGCGCGTCCAGGATCACCTCGACGGCGACGACCTGCTGGCCGGGGCGGTGGCAGCGCAGCACCGTCAGGCCGTTGTCGAGCGTCCCGCGCCGGGGCTCCGGGAAGGCCCAGGGCTTGGCGTCGCCCGCCTGGGGCTGGGGGTGGAATTCCATCGTGGCGAGCTCGGTCACCGGGCCGCCTCCTCGTTCTCGTCCTGGTCGGCGGGGGCTTCGGTGGCGATCGGCTCGTAGACGAGCACGGCGCGGTTGTCGGGGCGCAGGCGTGCCTTGGCGGTCTCCTGGACCTCTTCCGCCGTCACGTCCAGCACGCGCTGTACGGCGGTCAGGGCGAGCTGCGGGTCGCCGAACAGGACGGCGTAGCGGCACAGTTCGTCGGCGCGGCCCGCGACGGTGCCGAGCCGGTCCAGCCACTCGCGCTCCAACTGGGCCTGGGCGCGCTCCATCTCCTCGGCCGTGGGGCCCTCCTCGGCGAACCGGGCGAGCTCCTCGTCGATGGCGGCCTCGATGACCGGCACCTCGACGTCACCGGAGGTCTTCACGTCCAGCCAGCCCAGGGAGGGCGCCCCGGCCAGCCGCAGCAGGCCGAAGCCGGCCGCCACCGCGGTGCGGTCACGTCGTACGAGCCGGTTGTAGATGCGCGACGACTCGCCTCCGCCGAGGACGGTGAGCGCCAGGTCGGCCGCGTCGCACGCGCGTGTGCCGTCCTCCGGGAGCCGGTAGGCGGCCATCAACGCGCGCGCGGGAACCTCCTCCTCCACGACCTCACGCAGCTCGCCGCCCATGACGTCGGGCAGCGAGCCGTCGCGGGGCACGGGCTTGCCGTCGTGCGGTGCGATGGACCCGAAGTACTTCTCGATCCAGGCGAGCGTCTGCTCCGGGTCGATGTCGCCGACGACCGACAGGACGGCGTTGCCCGGCGCGTAGTACGTGCGGAAGAACGCGCGCGCGTCCTCCAGGGTGGCCGCGTCCAGGTCGGCCATCGAGCCGATCGGGGTGTGGTGGTAGGGGTGGCCCTCCGGGTAGGCGAGGGCGGTCAGCTTCTCGAACGCCGTGCCGTAGGGAACGTTGTCGTAGCGCTGCCGGCGCTCGTTCTTGACGACGTCCCGCTGGTTCTCCATCGACTCGTCGTCGAGGGCGGCCAGCAGGGAGCCCATGCGGTCGGCCTCCAGCCAGAGGGCGAGCTCCAGCTGGTGGGTGGGCATGGTCTCGAAGTAGTTGGTGCGCTCGAAGCTGGTGGTGCCGTTGAGCGAGCCGCCGGCGCCCTGGACCAGCTCGAAGTGGCCGTTGCCCTTGACCTGGCCGGATCCCTGGAACATGAGGTGCTCGAAAAGGTGAGCAAGGCCGGTACGACCCTTGACTTCATGGCGCGAGCCGACGTCGTACCAGAGGCACACCGCCGCGACCGGGGTCAGATGGTCCTCCGAGAGCACCACGCGCAGCCCGTTGGCCAGGCGGTGCTCGGTCGCTGTCAGGCCGCCGGAGCCTGCCTGTGCTGTGGCCGTGTGACCCATGGGCATGTACGTCCCTTCCATCGCGGTCGCGGTCGCTGAAACCGCGGTTTTCCTGCCGGTCCTGCCACTGTATGCAAGCGTGCGGACGGTCCGCGAAGTTCCCGGACGACGTACGCCGTCAGCGAGATCGCGTAGCCTGCGGGCAATCGCGGTCAGACGCCCGCCCATCCCGGGCCGGGCGGCCGACGGTGGGCCCCGGCCCGCACTGTCAGTGCCGCGGTCCACAATGGTCGCGTCAGATCCCGTTCACGCTTCAGCAAGAGTGAGCCGAAGGGACGCGTCGATGTCGAGAGGTCGAGCGCGCACAGGCCCGCAGGGCTGAGCACACTCGGGCCCTCGACACCGACCTCAGCGCCCCCAGGCGAACACCAGAAACAGGAGGAGCCGGCAGCGATGGCCCGCCGCAGCACGAAGACCCCGCCGCCCGACGACTCGTACGAGGAGAAGATCCTCGACATCGACGTCGTCGACGAGATGCAGGGCTCCTTCCTCGAGTACGCGTACTCGGTCATCTACTCCCGCGCCCTGCCGGACGCCCGTGACGGCCTCAAGCCGGTGCACCGCCGCATCGTCTACCAGATGAACGAGATGGGCCTGCGCCCGGAGCGCGGCTATGTGAAGTGCGCCCGTGTCGTCGGCGAGGTCATGGGCAAGCTGCACCCGCACGGTGACGCGTCGATCTACGACGCCCTCGTGCGCATGGCCCAGCCCTTCTCGATGCGCGTCCCGCTGGTCGACGGCCACGGCAACTTCGGATCGCTGGGCAATGACGACCCGCCGGCCGCCATGCGGTACACCGAGTGCCGCCAGGCCGAGGCGACGAGCCTGATGACCGAGTCGATCGACGAGGACACGGTCGACTTCAACCCCAACTACGACGGCCAGGAGCAGGAGCCGGTGGCCCTGCCCGCCGCCTTCCCGAACCTCCTGGTGAACGGCGCCTCGGGCATCGCCGTCGGCATGGCCACGAACATGCCGCCGCACAACCTGGCCGAGGTCATCGCGGCCGCCCGCCACCTGATCCGCTATCCGAACGCGGACCTCGAAGCCCTGATGCGGCACGTCCCGGGTCCTGACCTGCCCACCGGCGGCCGGATCGTCGGCCTCTCCGGCATCCGGGACGCGTACGAGACGGGCCGCGGCACCTTCAAGATCCGCGCCACGGTGGCGGTGGACAACGTGACGGCCCGCCGTAAGGGCCTCGTCGTCACCGAACTGCCCTTCACGGTCGGTCCCGAGAAGGTCATCGCCAAGATCAAGGACCTGGTCGGCTCGAAGAAGCTCCAGGGCATCGCCGACGTCAAGGACCTCACCGACCGCGCGCACGGCCTGCGCCTGGTCATCGAGATCAAGAACGGCTTCGTGCCGGAGGCGGTCCTGGAACAGCTCTACAAGCTGACGCCCATGGAGGAGTCCTTCGGCGTCAACAATGTGGCGCTGGTGGACGGCCAGCCCCTCACCCTCGGCCTCAAGGAGCTCCTGGAGGTCTACCTCGACCACCGCTTCGAGGTCGTACGCCGCCGCAGCGAGTTCCGCCGCACCAAGAAGCGCGACCGGCTGCACCTGGTGGAGGGCCTGCTCACCGCCCTGGTCGACATCGACGAGGTCATCCGCCTCATCCGCTCCAGCGACAACTCCGCGCAGGCCAAGCAGCGCCTGATCGAGCGCTTCTCGCTGAGCGAGATCCAGACGCAGTACATCCTGGACACGCCGCTGCGCCGCCTCACCAGGTTCGACCGCATCGAGCTGGAGTCGGAGAAGGAGCGGCTGAACGCGGAGATCGCGGAGCTGACCCGGATCCTCGATTCGGACTCCGAGCTGCGCAAGCTGGTCTCCACCGAACTGGCCGCGGTGGCGAAGAAGTTCGGCACCGAGCGGCGTACGGTCCTGCTGGAGTCGGCGGGTTCCCCGGCGGCCGCCGTGCCACTCCAGGTGGCCGACGACCCCTGCCGCGTGCTCCTGTCCTCCACGGGCCTGCTGGCCCGCACGGCGAACGGCGAGCCGTTCCCGGAGGACGCCGAGGCCCGGCGCACCAAGCACGACGTGATCGTCTCGGCGGTGCCGGCCACCGCGCGCGGCGAGGTGGGCGTGGTCACGTCCTCCGGACGCCTGCTCCGGGTGAACGTCGTCGACCTGCCCCAGCTCCCGGACACCGCGTCCGCGCCGAACCTCTCGGGCGGCGCCCCGGTCGCGGAGTTCGTCCCCCTGGAGGGCGACGAGACGGTGGTCTGCCTGACCACGCTCGACGAGTCCTCTCCCGGCCTGGCGATCGGCACCGCCCAGGGCGTCGTCAAGCGCGTGGTCCCGGACTATCCGACCAACAAGGGCGAGCTGGAGGTCATCACCCTCAGGGAGGGCGACCGGATCGTCGGCGCGGTGGAGTTGCGCACCGGCGAGGAGGACCTGGTCTTCATCACGGACGACGCGCAACTGCTGCGCTACCAGGCCGCCCAGGTCCGGCCACAGGGCCGCCCGGCCGGCGGCATGACGGGCGTCAAGCTCACCGAGGGCGCGAAGGTGATCTCCTTCACGGCCGTCGACCCCGCCGCGGACGCGGTGGTGTTCACGGTCGCGGGCTCACGCGGCACGCTGGACGACTCCGTGCAGACGACGGCCAAGCTCACCCCCTTCGACCAGTACCCGCGCAAGGGCCGCGCCACCGGCGGCGTCCGCTGCCAGCGTTTCCTGAAGGGCGAGGACTGTCTGTCCCTGGCCTGGGCGGGCCCCGTCCCGGCGAAGGCGGCCCAGAAGAACGGCACCCCGGCCGACCTCCCGGAGATGGACCCGCGCCGCGACGGTTCGGGCGTGTCGCTGCCGAAGACGGTGTCGGTGGTGGCAGGACCGGTCTAGGCCTCCCGCGGGGCCTCTTCCTCCGGCTCCTGTACGTAGCGCAGAACGCCCCACATGCCGTGCTCGTCGGCGTGTGGGGCGTCGCTCTTGCACGCCTCCAGCTCCTTGCCGAGGGCGGGCACGTCGATGCCGGAGCCGATGAGCACCAGCTGGGTGAGGCGGGCGTCTGCGGGCGTCCAGGGCTCCGGGTAGAAGCGCAGGAACCGCCCGACGGCATGCACGCCGTAACGGTTCGCGACGTCGTTCGGCCCGAAGTCGACGTATCCCTTGATCCGGTACAGCCCCTCGGGCCTGCTGTCGAGGAACTGCATCAACCGACGCGGGTCGAGGGGCACTTCGGAGACGAAGGCCACACTGTCGTAGCCGCTGTGCAGGTGCTGGTCGTGGCTGTCCCCCGCGGTCTGATCGTGCAGGTCGTCGAAGGACAACTGCCCGATACGTTCCTCGCTGGGCCGGCAGTCGAAGAGGAACTCGGGGTCGATGCGGCCGTAGTGGGCCGGCACGACGGCGGCCCGGTCCACGAGGGACCGGACCAGTCCGAGGACCCGCTCGCCGTCGGCGGCCCGGTCGAGCTTGTTGACGACGACGAGGTCGGCGAGGCCGAGGTGCCGGTCGATCTCGGGATGCCGCGCGCGGGTGTCGTCGAACTCGGCGGCGTCGACGACCTCGACGAGCCCGCCGTAGACGATCCCCGGATGCTCGCTGGCGAGCACCATGCGCACGAGTTCCTGGGGTTCGGCGAGTCCGCTGGCCTCGATCACGATGACGTCGATGCCGAGGGAGGGCCGCGCGAGCCGCTCCAGGTATTCATCCAGCTCACTGGCGTCGACGGCGCAGCACAGGCACCCGTTGCCGAGGGAGACCGTGGAGTCGCCGAGGGCACCGGCGACGGCCATCGCGTCGATCTCGATGGCCCCGAAGTCGTTGACGACGGCGCCGATCCGGCTGCCTCCGCTGCGGTGGAGGAGGTGGTTGAGCAGGGTTGTCTTGCCGGAGCCGAGGAATCCGGCGAGCACGACGACCGGGATCTGCCGCGCTCCCGGAGTGGTCGGCCGACTCTCCGGCGGACTCGGACGCGGGCCTGCGTTCGTCGGCGGGCTCGGCTGGCTCAACGTGCGACCTTTCTCTCACCGAAGCGCGCACCGGCTCGCAGCCCGGCGCACCTACCAGAATCGAATGCCGACCCAGGATACGAGCCGCAAGAATCCCCGCGAAGTGAACGATTGTTAGCAGCTCTTGCGGGGCAGACGTTGGGGAAGGCGCCGGACTGTGCGACCCTCGCTTCCCTCCGTGCGCCTCCTCTCCGCCTCCCCGCCGGTCAGAGCCGCTCGGCATTCTGGGAGGCGGCAAGCGCCGCCCACCGCTCGCCGGTCCCCTCCAGTCGACCCGCACTCCGACGACCGGCGGACGGCCGCCTGATTCGGGGGTTGACATGGCCACACGGAAGCGTGGAACACGGGGGTTCCCTGGGCCCCTGGCAGCAGGCCTTGGCTTGGCGACGGGAGTTCTCGCCGCCCTGGCCGCACAACACCGCACGCTCCAGTCGCTGCGCGTACGGCTCGCCCACCTGGAGGAACAGGTGGCTCACAACCAGCTCCACACCAACCTGGCCAATCAGCAGCGCCTGCACTGGGAACTGCTGAGCAAGGCGATCGACAGCCCGGAACTGGCCGAGGTGCTGGACATCTTCGAGGCGCCCGCGTCGCAGCAGAAACGACGGCAGTATCTCTTCGCCAACGCCCTGTACACGAACCTCGTCTTCTACTACCGCATCGGCAACATCAGCCTCGAGGAGTTCTTCGGCTTCATCAGAGGCCTGCTGCAGAACCCCGTCGTCCGCGAGTACTGGTACGCCACGCAGGGGCAGCGGGCAACCCTCCCGGACGGATCAGACGAGGCCGACCTTGGCCGGATGGTGGACGAACTCCTACGGCAACTGGAAGAGATGGACGGAGACGAATGGTGGGTGGTCGGGGATCCCCCGGCCGGCTAGCAACACCACATCCCGGGAATCACACCCTCGGGCCATAACGAACGGGTCAAGTCACCAGTTGTCCCAGACGCCGCTGAGGTTGACTCACGCCTGATCGCGTCGAGCGACCCCACAAGCGTCGCTCACGCCGCCGGAAGACGAGTGCACCCCACAAGGCTGCTTTCGTACGCCGCAGCCGTCGTGTGCACAAGTTCTTCAGCCGTGGACCAGAGGGAAACAACAGTGAGTCAGATCATCCGTCGGATCGGTGTACCTCCCAGTGCTCGAGGGAGCGCGGGCGGGGGCAACTGCCCTGACATCTTCGAATTGGCCGACGGGAACTTCGCGGTAATCGGCACGGACGTCACGCAGAAGCTCGACGAGGAACTCCCTCCCGACGCCTCACGAGCCGACTACGAGCGAATCGTTGTCATCACCCGGGAGACGCTCATTCGGGCCAAGGCGGACATCCCGGAAGCCTGAGCACCTGGGAGTCCCTTCGACACCGCAACGCGACTGACGAACGGCTCGTCCCACACCGCATGTCCAGACGCGCCGGCCTGGTTCTCCTCCACCGTTTCTCCGCACGAAGGGATCCGGATGCCCATCCATCTCGGGCGCAAGTCGGCCTGCCGACTACCCGCCACACACCTCCGCATAAAACAACGCATCGGCGTTCCCCCTCAGTCGAGGGGGAGCACCGGTGGCGCACACTGCCCCGACATCTTCGAACTCCGTGACGGCCGCTTCGCGGTCATCGGCACAGAACGCACGGCGGAGATCCGAAGGGCGCACCCAGGAATGCGCGCACTCGCCCCGTCCGAGATCGTCGTGGTCGTGGACCGGCGCACCCTGGCCTCCGCCAAGGTCGACATTCCCGATAAATGAGGAAAAAATGCCCGCCCGGAACTCCTGGGCGGGCATGCGCCGTCGTCGGTGGCGCTGTTTCTCCATCTGAGCGTCGGGAAGGATTCGCCAGACGCATGGGGAGGCGTGGATGGCGACACACCGCCGGATAGGGCGCTCACTGCTCACGATCTGCGTATGGGGTGCCGCCACGATCGCCGGGACCGCCCTCGTCGGTGCCGCGTCCATTGTGGTGAGCGGCTGGCTCGTCAGCGGCGTGGAGGAAGCCAACGGTGACAGACGGACAGCGTTGGAGCGCAGCTCCATGGGTGACTATTTCGGCGGGGTGAGTGCCGTCTTCTCGGGGATGGCGCTGCTCCTGCTCGTGGCCACCCTCCTCCTGCAGCAGCGCGAGCTGCGGATGCAGCGCCACGAACTCGCCCTGCAGCGTGAGGAACTCGCTTCCTCCCGTGACGAATTGCACCGGAGCGCGGAGTCCGACCTGCGCGCCCTGCACGTGGAGCTGACGCAGATGGCCATGGACGATCCCGCCTTGGCCGAAGTCTGGAACGACTTTCCGGGAGTGTCCCGGCAGACACTCCGTCAGAACCTCTTCGCCAACCTGACGTTCAGTCACTACCTACTGGTCCACAGGTGGGGAGGCATCACAGAGGAGGAGTTGCTCGCACGCGCGGGAACCCTGTTTCAGAGCCCGGCCTTCGCCCGCTACTGGGAAGCCTCTCGCAGTGCCAAGGAAGTTCTGCCGCCCGACAGCGACGAAGGGCGGCTGTTCAGGATCTTCGAACGGGCGATCCGTGAGAGGCGGCAGCGAGATACGCCTCCCTCCGCGTGAGCGAGGCTCCGTCACCCGCCGGGCACCGCCACCGGAGCACTCGGCCCCACGTACCGGGCAACCGGCCTGATGATCTTCGAGTCCGCCGCCTGTTCCAGGATGTTGGCACTCCAGCCCACCACCCGCGCAGCCGCGAACGTCGGCGTGAACATCTCGCGCGGCAGGCCGCACAGCTCCATGACCACACCCGCGTAGAACTCGACATTGGTGTGGAGTTCCCGGCCCGGCTTCAGCTCGGCGAGGATCCGCTCGACGCGGCGCTCGACCTCGACGGCGAAGTCGACGCGCTGACCGCCGAACCGCTGGGCGATCTCACGGAGCATCCGGGAACGCGGGTCCTCCGTGCGGTAGATCGCGTGGCCGAAGCCCATGATGCGGTCACCGGCAAGGACCCGTTCGCGAATCCAGGAGTCGATGCGGTCGGGAGTGCCGATCGCGTCCAACGTGTCCAGCGCACGACTGGGCGCACCTCCGTGCAGCGGACCGGACAACGCCCCCACGGCCCCGACGAGGCACGCTGCCACGTCGGCACCGGTCGATGCGATGACCCGGGCCGTGAAGGTTGACGCATTGAATCCGTGATCAATGGTGGAGATCAAGTACTGCTCGACGGCCCGGGCCGGCTTCGGCTCCGGCTCCGAACCCGTCAGCATGTAGAGGTAGTTCGCCGCATAGGACAGGTCCTCACGGGGCTCGACGGGATCAAGCCCGGCCCCCAGCCGGTGCAGCGCGGTGAGCAGCGTCGGTACGGCCGCCGCGGCGACGACGGTGTCCCGGCGACGCCGGTCCGCATCGAGGTCGTACACCGGACGGAAACCCTTCGCCGCACCGAGCAGCGACAGCGCGGTACGCATTCCGGCGAGCGGACCGGATCCCGCGCCGGCCGCGGCGATGGCGGGCAGCGCGGCCCGCACCCGGTCGGGCAGTCGCCGCAGTGCGGCGGTCTCGGCGGCGAAGGCGGCCCCCCGTTCGGCCTCCGGGAGTTCGCCGTGGACCAGCAGATGCCAGACGTCCTCGAAGCTGCGGGTCTGCGCAAGGTCGACCGCCGAGTACTGGCGGTAGTGATAGAAGCCCTCGCGGCCCCGCACGTCCCCCACCTCGGTGTCGGTGACCACGACGCCCGCGAGTCCTCGCGGTACGTCGACCAGAGTGCCTGCGGACCTGTTGACGGACATGGTTCCTCCCTCGACTTGATTCGACTGTCCATGATTGACTGATTTCCTGTCAACATTGATTGAATCAATGCAAGTGAATCAACATGCGATCAACAGACCGGCTGCGGATACGGTGATCTCTTATGCGCGATCAAGAACCCCTCCCCGGCCCTGCCGGACAGCGGCTGAGCACCAAGGAGGCCGCCGAGCTGCTGGGCGTGAAGCCCGAGACCGTGTACGCCTATGTGAGTCGCGGCCAGCTCACCAGCCGTCGCGTCCCCGGCGGCCGGGGCAGCACCTTCGACGCCGAGGAGGTGGCGGCGCTCGCCCGGCGCAACAGCCGCGAAAGCGGTGGAAGTCCGAGTTCCGGAGGCGAGCTGTCCGTACGGACACGCATCACGTTGATCGACACGGATCGCTACTACTTCCGGGGCGTCGACGCGACCGAACTGGCCGCCCGGCATTCCTACGAAGAGGTGGCCGAGTGGCTGTGGACCGGGCGGATGCGGCCCGGCATCACCTTCACGGCTCCCGAGGCCGCCGTCGCCGTGGCCCGCCGTGCCGTGGACGCGCTGCCCGAACACGCCGCTCCCACCGACCGGTTGCGGGTCGCGGCGATCGCCGCCTCGACCGCGGATCCGCTGCGCTTCGACCTCTCCGAGGAGGCCGTGCTCGGCACCGCGCGCGTCCTCATCCCCACACTGGTGGCCGCCCTGCCGCCGATCCTGCACGACCCGGGCGACGGCGGCCCGCTCGCCCACCGCCTGTGGACGCGGCTCAGCGGCCGGCCCGCCGACGAGGCCTGTCTGCGCGCCCTCGACACCGCGCTCGCGCTGCTCGTCGACCACGACCTCGCCGCATCGACCCTCGCCGTGCGTGTCGCCGCGTCGGCCCGCGCGCACGCCTACGCGGCCGTCTCCGCCGGGCTCGGCGTGATCGAGGGTCCTCTGCACGGCGCGGCCAGCGGGCTTGCCCACAGGCTGCTGCTCGACGTGCTCGACCAGGGCAGCGCGGCCCCCGTGATCGCGGACGAACTGCGGGCCGGCCGCCGCATCCCGGGGCTCGGCCATCGTCTCTATCCGGGCGAGGACCCACGCGCGCGTGCCCTGTTCGGCCTCCTGGAGCAGATCCCCAAGGCCGAGTCCGCCCTCGCCGCCGCCCAGGACATCGTGGCCACCACCGCGCGTCACGCTCCGCTGCACGCCAACATCGACCTGGCGCTCGCCGTTCTCACCGCCTCCTCGGGCATGCCCGCCACGGCGGGCGAGACGATCTTCGCGGTGGCCCGTACGGCGGGCTGGATCGCCCACGCCCTGGAGGAGTACGGGGAACGCCCCCTGCGCATGCGCCCGAGCGGCCACTACGTCGGTCCGAGGCCGCCGCAGCACCTCCCGGAGTAGGACACACGCCCGTCCGGAAGTCGCCTGCCTCAAGTCAGGTTAGGCTCACCTCTGTGAGTACGTGCTCAACCGTCTCCCAGGAGCTCGACGAGCCCATCTCCGGGACCGCGGCGACAGCGAGGACCTGGCTGCTTCTGGAGCAGCCCGGCCCCTGGGGTGCCAAGGCGCTCACTTCGAGCCACCTGGACCCCGCGCTCGGCCGCGCCCTGGAGGCCGCCACCCAGGGCACGGACGTACGCGTCGCGCTGATCCGCCGCCCCGGACGGCACGCCGACAGCGGCACCCCCACCGCACGTCACGTGTATGCCGCGCACACCCTGCCCGGGAACGCGTGGCTGCGCTCCGCCACCACCTGCGATCCGCGCCGGCTGCTCGACCTCGACTTCGCCGCGCTCGGCAGGGGCGACCACAGCAGCTTCGACGCGGCGCTCGACGGGCGGCCCCACACCGGCGATCCGCTTGCACTCGTCTGCACCAACGGCAAGCGTGACCGCTGCTGCGCGCTCCTGGGCCGCCCGCTCGCCGCCGAGCTGGCCGCGTCCGACGTCAAGGGCACCTGGGAGGTCACCCATCTGGGTGGTCACCGCTTCTCTCCGACGCTCCTCGTCCTGCCGTACGGATACACCTACGGGCGGGCCGAGGCCCATGCCGTCAAGGAGATCCTGCACGGCGTCCAGGAAGGACGGATCGTCGTGGCGGGGTGCCGCGGGAACTCGGCCTGGGAGCGGCCCGGCCAAGCGGCCGAGCTGGCCGTGCGCACGGCCGGCGGGGAGGACGCGGCGGACGCCCTCGCGGTCGTCCGCACGGAGGGCGCGGCGCCGCGCTGGGAGGTGACCGTCGCGCACACCGACGGACGCCGCTGGCGTGTCGTCGTGGCCCAGGACGCGTCGCTGCCGCCCCGCGCGGAGAGCTGCGGGGCGTCGGTGCTCGGCTCGCCCGCGCGGATGGACGTGGTGGCGGTGCACGAGCTGACGGGGACGACGGCACTCGCGAGCTGAGGGCGCGCGCGTCGTCCTGGCCGAGTCCCCTTCCGACAACACGCGTCGTCCAGGCATCTCACATATTGATCAAGTAATCCACGCCACACCCCCTGCGGCAGTTGAGGCACACCCACGTACCTTCATGGGTATGAGCCGCACTTCCCCCGCCCGCCGCCTGCGCCTCGGCCTGCCGCGGCGCGTGTTCTCGCAGGTGCTGCTGATGCAGCTGGCGATCGCCGCGGGAGTCGCGGTGCTCGCGACCGGCCTGTTCCTCGCCCCCCTCAGCGACCAGCTGGACGACCAGGCGATGCGCCGGGCGCTCGCGATCGCCCAGACCACCGCCGCCGAGCCGCGGATCGCGGACGAGGTCAGGAACACGCCTCCGACGGCCGACGGGCCGGTCCAGAAGGCGGCGGAGCGGATCCGCGAGAGGACCAGGGCCGAGTACGTCGTGGTGATGGACTGGCGGGGCGTGCGCTGGTCGCACCCCACGCCCGACCAGGTCGGCAGGACCGTCTCCACCGACCCCGGCCAGGCTCTCGCCGGCAAGGAGGTCATGGAGATCGACAGTGGCACTCTGGGCCGCTCCGCCCGTGGCAAGGTGCCGCTGCGCGACAGCGACGGCGACATCGTCGGCGCGGTCTCGGTCGGCATCGCGTACGACAGCGTGCGGGCGCGGCTGATCCACGCGATCCCCGGCCTGTTCGCGTACGCCGGCGGCGCCCTGGCCGTCGGTGCGCTGGCCGCCTGGCTCATCTCGCGCCGGGTGCATCGGCAGACCCGCGACCTGGCCTTCTCTGACATCTCAGGGCTGCTCGCGGAACGCGAGGCCATGCTGCACGGCATCCGGGAGGGCGTGGTCGCCCTGGACCGCGCCGGCCGCGTCCGCCTGATCAACGACGAGGCGCAGCGGCTGCTCGGCATCGGGGAGGAGTCCGTCGGCCGCTCCCCCGACGAGGCGCTCGGCGCGGGCCGTACGGCCGACGTCCTCGCGGGCCGGGTGACCGGCACCGACCTGCTCACCGTACGTGGCCAGCGCGTGCTGGTCGCCAACCGCATGCCCACCGACGACGGCGGTGCCGTCGCCACCCTGCGCGACCGCACCGAGCTGGAGCAGCTCGGCCGGGAACTCGACTCCACGCAGGGGCTCATCGACGCCCTGCGCGCCCAGGACCACGAGCACGCCAACCGCATGCACACGCTCCTGGGACTGCTCGAACTGGAGATGTACGACGACGCCGTGGAGTTTGTCGGGGAGGTCGTCGGCGACCACCGTGCCACCGCCGAACAGGTCACCGAGAAGATCCAGGACCCCCTGCTCGCCGCCCTGCTGGTGGGCAAGGCGACCGTCGCGGCCGAGCGCGGGGTCGCCCTGTGGGTCTCGGACCGGACCCGGTTGCCGGACCGGCTGGTCGACCCCGGTGGGCTGGTCACGATCCTCGGCAACCTGGTCGACAACGCGCTGGACGCCGCCGCGGGCACGCCGCACGCGCGCGTGGAGGTCGAACTGCGCGCGGAGGGGCGTACCGCCGTCCTCAGGGTGCGGGACACCGGCCCGGGAGTTCCGGTGGAGAACCGCGAGCTGGTCTTCACGGAGGGCTGGTCCACCAAGAAGCCGCCGGCCCACCGCAACCGTGGCATCGGGCTCTCCCTGGTGCGCAGGCTCACCGAGCGTCAAGGTGGCACCGCCACTGTCGGCGAGGCGGGCGGCGGGGGTGCGGAGTTCACGATCGTCCTGCCCGACGCCCTGGCCGATCCGGAACCGGCCCTCACCGCGTCGCAAGCCCCGCAGTCGGCCACCGAGGAGGAATCACGATGATCGAGGTCCTGGTCGTGGACGACGACATCCGGGTCGCGCGGGTCAACGCCGCCTACGTGGAGAAAGTGCCGGGCTTCCACGTGGCCGGCGAGGCGCACAGCGCGGCGGAGGCGCTGCACCAGTTGGAGGCGCTGCCCCACGTGGACCTGATCCTCCTGGACCACTACCTGCCCGACGAGACGGGCCTCACGGTCGTCCAGGAGATGCGCCGACGCGGCCACCAGAGCGACGTGATCATGGTGACGGCGGCGCGGGACGTCTCGACCGTGCAGGCCGCCATGCGGCAGGGCGCGCTGCAGTACCTGGTCAAGCCGTTCGCCTTCGCGGGCCTGCGGGCCAAACTGGAGGCGTACGCGCAGCTGCGCCGCACCCTCGACGGCGGTGGCGAGGCGGAACAGGCCGAGGTGGACCGCATCTTCGGCGCCCTGTCCACACCGTCGGAGCCCGGACTGCCCAAGGGCCACTCCCCCACCACCGCGGAACTGGTCCGCCGCTCCCTCATGAACGCGGAAGGTCCCCTGTCCGCCCAGGAGATCGCCGAACGCACCGGAGTGAGCCGCCAGACCGCCCAGCGCTATCTGAAGCTCCTGGAGCGCACGGGACGGGCCAGACTCACCCTCAAGTACGGCGACGCGGGCCGCCCGGAACACCGTTACGTGTGGGCGACCCGCGCCTGAGGACACGGCCGTGGGAACGGGGGAAGGGACCGCGCCCGCCGCTGCATACGGATGCGAGCCTCGGGGATGTCAGCCCGGGGCCGAGAACTCCTTACGCCGGTGCTGGCGCTTGCCGTGGGGGGCCGTCTGGGCGAGCCGCCCACCGGCCGACGATGCACGCGCGCCGCCCTCTACACGGCCCCCGCCCCCGTCAGCGACCGCACCTCGGTCTCCGCGTGCTTGGCCTCATCGGGCAGTTCCGAGGAGGTGGCCGTGCCGAGCCAGCCCGCGACGAAGCCCAGGGGGATCGAGACGAGGCCGGGATTCTGCAGCGGGAAGTACTGGAAATCGACGCCGGGGAACAGTGATTCGGGGCTGCCGGACACCACTGGCGACAGCAGCACGAGCACGACGGCCGGGATCAGCCCGCCGTAGACGGCCCACACGGCCCCGCGGGTGGTGAAGCCGCGCCAGAACAGCGAGTAGAGCAGCACCGGCAGATTGGCGGACGCGGCGACGGCGAAGGCGAGGCCCACGAGGAACGCCACATTGAGGTCGCGCGCCAGCAGGCCGAGGGCGATCGCGACCACCCCGATGCCGACGGCGGCGGCGCGGGCGACGGCCACTTCGCTGCGCGGCCTGGACTTCCGGCGACGCAGCGAGGCGTACAGGTCATGGGCGACGGACGCGGAGGAGGCCAGCGTGATCCCGGCGACCACGGCGAGGATCGTGGCGAAGGCGACGGCGGCGACGATCGCGAACAGAACTGTTCCGCCCGTGGAGTCCGCGCCGCCGCCCAGATCGAGTGCCAGCAGCGGCACCGCCGTGTTCCCGGCCGCGTTAGATCCCCGTACCGCCTCCGGCCCCACGATCGCCGCCGCACCGAATCCGAGGACGATCGTCATCAGGTAGAAGCCGCCGATGAGCCCGATCGACCACACGACCGACCGCCGGGCGGCGCGCGCGGTCGGCACGGTGTAGAAGCGGGACAGGATGTGCGGCAGCCCTGCCGTGCCCAGCACCAGCGCGAGCCCCAGGCTGATGAAGTCGAGGCGGGCAGTCCAGTCCCCGCCGTACTTCAGGCCGGGCGCCAGGAACGATGTCCCGTGACCGCTGCGCTCCGCCGCCGTGAGCAGCAGCCGGTCGAAGTCGCCGTGGAACCGCACCAGGACGAGCACAGTGAGCGTGACGGTGCCACCGAGCAGCAGGACCGCCTTCACGATTTGGATCCAGGTGGTGGCCCGCATGCCTCCGAACGACACGTAGATCACCATGAGCGCGCCGACCCCGATGACTGTCCAGGTCTGCGCCGCCCCGCTGGTGCCCCCGAGCAGCAACGCGACCAGACTGCCCGCTCCCACCATCTGCGCCACCAGGTACAGAACGGACACGGTGACCGAGGATGTTCCCGCCGCGATCCGCACGGGACGCTCGGTCATCCGCGCCGCCACCACGTCGGCAAGCGTGAAGCGCCCGCAGTTGCGCACGAGTTCCGCGACGAGGAACAGCACCACGAGCCAGGCCACCAGGAAGCCCACCGAGTACAGCAGCCCGTCGTAGCCGTAGAGGGCGATGAGGCCGGAGATGCCGAGGAAGGACGCGGCCGACATGTAGTCACCCGCGATGGCAAAACCATTCTCCATGGGTGAGAACAGCCGGCCACCCGCGTAGAACTCCTCCGCCGAACCGTGCCGGTGACGGCTCACCCACGTCGTGATCCCCAGTGTCACGGCGACGAACGCACTGAACAGAAGCAACGCCAGCGCCTGATGGTCCCCCGTCACGACACACCTCCCCGGATACCCCGCGTCAGTTCCTGGGTGTCCCACCGCAGTTCGAGCGCGGCCCGGTCCCGGCGCAGCCGCGCGTGCCGCGCGTACGCCCAGGTGAACAGGAAGGTGGTGAGGAACTGTCCCAGCCCCGCCAGCATCGCCACGTTCACCGCGCCCGTCACGGGGCGTGCCATGAACCCGGGCGCCGTCGTCGCGGTCACCACATAGGCGACGTACCAGGCGAAGAACACGGCGACCCCCGGCACGACGAACCTCCGGTACCGGCTGCGCACCTCCTGGAAGGCCGCGCTGCGCTGGACCTCCAGGTACACCTCGGCCGCCGCGACAGCCGGGGCCTCGTGTTCCCGCGACACCGAAGACACCGCGGGCACGGGCGCGTCGGCGCCACCCGACTCGCCCCAGCCGGAGGCCAGCGCGTCGTACCAGGGGTCGTCGTACCTCACCCCTCCGGGCCCCTCGGCGAGCGCCGCTTCATGACCGTCATGGTTGTCGACCGAACTCTCGGCACCACCGCCGCCTCCGCGGGGGCGACCGTTGCTTGACTGCATGCCCAAGGATGGACAGAACGGGAAGATCCCCGACTCTTCTTCCCCGCGCTCTTCACCCCATTAGGTGACTCACCCCGTCGGTGGCCGTACAAGCCCCTTCCCGTACGCGTAACGCACCGCCTGCGCTCGGTCCGTCGGCCCTGTCTTGGCGAAGAGGTTGTTGATGTCGGGCCCCGCGCGTCACCCGACGGCCCACCGCACACTTGACGCGCCCGAC
This sequence comes from Streptomyces sp. NPDC033131, assembly GCF_055578365.1. Lineage (NCBI taxonomy): Bacteria > Bacillati > Actinomycetota > Actinomycetes > Kitasatosporales > Streptomycetaceae > Streptomyces > Streptomyces sp. NPDC033131. The sequence continues at coordinate 100,405 of NZ_JBVIPA010000025.1, read as the reverse complement.
CCGTACCCGGTTGACCCGCCACCTCACACCGCCCCGGCCCACCCGCGACCACCCACGCCTCAGCCCTTGGGGACGGAGCCGGCGATTGAACCGGCGCCCCGGACCAGTCCCATTCCCACCGGTCCGGGCACAGCGCAGCGGCTACGCGTCGATGCGCGACCGGTCCAGCGTCGCAGCCGAGCTGGAGATGAACTCCTTACGTGGTGCCACGTCGTTGCCCATCAGCAGGTCGAAGACCTGCTCGGCAGCGTCCAGATCGGAGAGGTTGATCCGACGCAGGGTGCGGTGACGGGGGTCCATGGTCGTCTCGGCCAGCTGGTCGGCGTCCATCTCGCCGAGGCCCTTGTACCGCTGGATGGAGTCCTTGTACCGGACTCCCTTGCTCTGGAACTCCAGGAGTTTGTCCCGCAGCTCACGATCCGAGTACGTGTAGAGGTACTTGTCCTGGCCCTTCTTCGGCTGGATCAGCTCGACGCGGTGCAGTGGCGGCACCGCGGCGAACACCCGGCCCGCCTCGACCATGGGCCGCATGTAGCGGTGGAACAGCGTCAGCAACAGGGTCCGGATGTGGGAGCCGTCCACATCGGCGTCGGTCATCATGATGATCTTGCCGTAGCGAGCCGCGTCGATGTCGAACGTGCGACCCGAACCCGCTCCTATGACCTGGATGATCGCGCCACACTCGGCGTTCTTGAGCATGTCCGTGACGGACGACTTCTGAACGTTGAGGATCTTTCCGCGGATCGGCAGCAGCGCCTGGAACTCGGAGTTCCGCGCGAGCTTGGCGGTGCCGAGCGCGGAGTCTCCCTCGACGATGAAGAGCTCGCTGCGCTCGACGTCGTCACTGCGGCAGTCGGCGAGCTTGGCGGGCAGCGACGAGGACTCCAGAGCCGTCTTCCGGCGCTGTGCGTCCTTGTGCTGACGTGCGGCGATCCTCGTACGGGCGGCGGCGACGGCCTTCTCCATGACGACGCGGGCCTGGGCCGCGGCATCCCGCTTCGTGGAGGTGAGGAACGCCTTGAGCTCCTTGGAGATCACGGTGTTCACGATGCGACGGGCCGCCGAGGTACCGAGGACCTCCTTGGTCTGCCCCTCGAACTGAGGCTCGGCGAGGCGGACCGTGACGACCGCGGTGAGTCCTTCGAGGGCGTCGTCCTTGACGACGTCGTCCTCGGCTACGCGCAGCAGCTTCTTGGTGCGGAGCACTTCGTTCATCGTCTTGACGACGGCCTGCTCGAAGCCCGCGATGTGGGTGCCGCCCTTGGGCGTGGCGATGATGTTGACGAACGACTTCACGGTCGTGTCGTAGCCCGTCCCCCAGCGCAGCGCGACGTCCACGCCGAGCTCACGGGTGACCTCGGTGGGCGTCATCTGGCCATGGTCGTCCAGGACCGGGACGGTCTCCTTGAAGGTGCCCTGACCGGAGAAGCGCAGGACGTCGCAGACCGGCTTGTCGGTGGCCAGGTACTCACAGAACTCGCTGATCCCGCCGTCGAAGCGGAAGGACTCCTCACCCTTGCTGCCCCCCTCGCCCAGGCCGTACTCGTCACGGACGACGATGGTCAGGCCGGGGACCAGGAAGGCGGTCTGACGTGCGCGCTGGTGCAGGTTCTCCAGGGAGAGCTTGGCGTCCTTGAGGAAGATCTGGCGGTCGGCCCAGTAGCGCACGCGCGTACCGGTGCGGTTCCTGGAGATCTTCTTGCCCTTGCGCAGGCCTCCCGGTTCGAACTTGGCGTCGGGGCCCATGGTGGCGAAGGCTCCGGGGACGCCGCGCCGGAAGCTGATGGCGTGGGTGTAGCCGCTGCGGTCCACCTCGACGTCCAGCCGCGCGGACAGGGCGTTCACCACGGAGGCACCCACGCCGTGCAGACCACCGGACGCGGCGTACGAGCCGCCGCCGAACTTGCCGCCGGCATGCAGCTTGGTCATGACGACCTCGACACCGGAAAGGCCGGTCTTGGGCTCCACGTCGACCGGGATGCCCCGGCCGTTGTCGCGAACCTCCACAGAGCCGTCGTCGTGGAGGATCACGTCGATGTGGTCGCAGTACCCCCCTAGGGCCTCGTCGACGGCATTGTCGATGATCTCCCACAGGCAGTGCATCAGTCCACGGCTATCGGTCGAGCCGATATACATGCCCGGGCGCTTGCGCACCGCCTCGAGCCCCTCAAGGACGAGCAGGTGCCGCGCGGTGTAGTTGGAACCGTCCCGGTCTGCTCCTGCCAGCAGAGCTGTGGACGGCACGGACGTTTCGGCGGTCACGCGGTTCGCTCCTCGCTGAATTTCAGGTGGGGCCCTTCTGGGTAAGGGCGCGGCTTGGGTAGCCGCTCAGAGGGTACCGAGGCCTGGTAGAGCCGATGTAACGCCACCCTCTCTTAAACTCACCCTAGTCCACGGTCGTATGCGTGTTCGATCCCTCGATTGAGTGAAGTACATATCACGTTCCCTTCGGGGCATGAACCATTTAGGCTCCGGGCACGTCCTCATGAACAACCGGCAACCCAGCCGGGAGGACCGACCCCCCGACCGACAGCGCGAACCCGTAAGCAACGAAGCCACGCAATACGGCACATTCGCCGCCAACCGGCAGCAGACAGCCGCCTCGGAGAGATTTTTCGAGGAAAAGCCCCGAGCGGGAACGTTTTAGGGCTGGTTGGATGTTGACCCTGGTACGACAGCTCGTCGAGCTAGAGAAGAGGCGACGTGACTACTGTTCTGACCCCCGCGAGCCCGCTGACGGCCGCTGACCGCTGCGACCGCTGCGGCGCCCAGGCGTACGTACGCGTCGTCCTGCTCAGCGGCGGAGAACTGCTCTTCTGCGCCCACCACGGTCGCAAGTTCGAGCCGGAACTCAAGAAGATCGCCGCTGAGATACAGGACGAGACGGAGCGGCTCACGGCCATTCCTGCATCCGCCTCCGAAGAAGAGCGCTGACACTCGCGTTCCACGACGAGCCAGCACCGGCACAGGCCGGCCAAGGGCGGCCGCCCCTGCTCCCAGGGGTAGCCGCCCTTGCTCGTGCCCATCGAGCCCCTCAGCCGCCGTCAGGCGGCCGTACGCGGCATGTCCGACCCACCGCCCCCGGACAGCGTCCGCACGACGTCGGACACACGCGTGTAGACACCAGGGCTGCCCGCACGACCGCAGCCACTCCCCCAGGACACGAGCCCGATCAGTTCCCCGCGGGCGACCAGTGGGCCCCCGCTGTCCCCCTGGCAGGCGTCCCGGCCACCCTCCTCCTCCCCGGCACACAGCATGGTGCCGACGAGGTACGTACCGTCGGCGCTGCCCGGATACGCCCTCTCACACAGTGCGTCGGGCAGCACTCGCAGCCGTGCCGCGCGCAGGCTCTGCGCGTAACCCCCCGCACCGGTGGCATCACCCCACCCGTAGACGGTGGCGCTCGTCCCCGGCAGGTATCCCGGATCACCGGCAGCCGCCATCCCGATCACCGAGCCCTGCGGCAGTGGCTCGGTGAGACTGAGCACAGCGAAATCCCCCGCGTTGCCTCCTTCGTCGTAGTCCGGATTCACCCAGGTGTCCCGCACGTGGATCTCCTGGCCCTGGTCCGAGAGAAGGTCCGTGCGGCCTGCGATCACCTTGAGGTCGCGGACGCGGTCCGGCGGGTCGCCGAGGACGTCCTCCCCCAGACAGTGGGCCGCGGTGAGCACAGTGGTCCGGCCGACCGCCACACCGCCGCAGAACTGCCCCGCCCTCGTACCTCCGAACCGGTCACGACTGGACAGAGCCACCGTCCAGGGGCTCTCGGACACGTCGACGGGGAAACCTCCCACGACGATGTTGTCGGCAGCCACGGGGACGGCCGACACCAGTGGTATGGCCGCCGCGGCGGCCGCCAGAACCAGCGGCCGGGCCAGCGCCCGAGCAATGCGAGACCGCATGCCTGCTCCTTACTCCGGGGTGTTGATCGGACACCCAGAGTCATGCAGAGCATCACGGCCCGCAGCACGAAGGCCCGGCTCCCTTCAGGGAGCCGGGCCTTCCATGTCGTACGAACGCGACCTAGTCGAGGTAGTCGCGCAGTACCTGGGACCGCGACGGGTGGCGCAGCTTCGACATGGTCTTGGACTCGATCTGGCGGATGCGCTCGCGCGTGACGCCGTACACCTTGCCGATCTCGTCGAGGGTCTTCGGCTGACCGTCGGTGAGACCGAAACGCATGGAGACGACGCCCGCCTCGCGCTCGGACAGCGTGTCCAGGACGGAGTGCAGCTGCTCCTGCAGGAGCGTGAAGCTGACCGCGTCGGCCGGAACCACGGCCTCGGAGTCCTCGATGAGGTCACCGAACTCGCTGTCGCCGTCCTCACCCAGGGGGGTGTGGAGGGAGATCGGCTCACGGCCGTACTTCTGGACCTCGATGACCTTCTCCGGGGTCATGTCGAGTTCCTTGGCCAGCTCCTCCGGGGTGGGCTCACGGCCCAGGTCCTGGAGCATCTGGCGCTGCACGCGCGCGAGCTTGTTGATGACCTCGACCATGTGCACCGGGATACGGATGGTGCGGGCCTGGTCGGCCATCGCGCGGGTGATCGCCTGACGGATCCACCAGGTGGCGTACGTGGAGAACTTGTAGCCCTTGGTGTAGTCGAACTTCTCCACCGCGCGGATGAGACCGAGGTTGCCCTCCTGGATGAGGTCCAGGAAGAGCATGCCGCGACCGGTGTAGCGCTTGGCCAGGGAGACCACCAGACGGAGGTTGGCCTCCAGGAGGTGGTTCTTGGCGCGTCGGCCGTCCTCGGCGATGATCTCGAGCTCGCGCTTCAGCTTCGGGGCGAGCTTGTCGGCGTTGGCCAGCTTGTCCTCGGCGAACAGACCGGCCTCGATGCGCTTGGCGAGCTCGACCTCCTGCTCGGCGTTGAGCAGCGGGACCTTGCCGATCTGCTTGAGGTAGTCCTTGACGGGGTCGGCGGTGGCACCGGCCACGGCGACCTGCTGGGCAGGCGCGTCGTCCTCGTCGTCGTCGGAGAGGACGAAGCCCTTGTTCTCGGCCCCCTCCTCTTCCTCTTCACCGGGCTTGACTTCCTCGACGGCCTCGTCCTCGACGACCTCGGCGTCATCCTTGCCGGCGGTCGTCTTCTTGGCCGTCGCCTTCTTGGCCACGGTCTTCTTCGCGGCCGCCTTCTTGGCGGTCGTCGTCTTCTTGGCAGCGGCCTTCTTCGCGGTCGCCTCGTCCTCGACGGCAGGCTCGGCGGCGGGTGCCGCCGGCGTGGCGGTGGCGGTGGCCTTCTTGGCGGTCACCGTCTTCGCCGCAACCGTCTTGGTGGCGGTGCGCTTGGCCGGACTCTTCGCTGCGACGCTCTTTCGGGTGCGCTTGGGCTCCGCGGCACTGACCATCAGCGTCACACCCTCTTCCTCGAGGATCTGGTTGAGGCTGCGCAGTACGTTCTTCCACTGAGTGGCCGGAATCTGGTCAGCTTCGAAGGCCCGACGCACGTCATCGCCGGCGATCTGCCCCTCAGCCTTTCCCCGCTCAATGAGCGCCATGACAGAGACGGACTCGGCGATCTCCGGCGGGAGCGTACGGGATGTGCTGGCCGACACGAACAACCTCTCGGAACGTTGGAAAACGGCTTCCGGCCCCGTCCATGCGGACAGGAACCGACCACCGGCCTTGGGGATGGGCCGACGGCGCGGGCGGGGGCCGGGAAGATGCACAGCGCCTTGAACGGCGTCCGTATTCCCTCCGCGGCTGTCACCTCTTAGGTCATCGCGCTGTCTCCCCGAGCGTTACGCCCAATCTGCGTGGCCCGAGTCACACCCCGTAAGCAATCAAAAACGGTCAGACACGGACAGAGAAGGTCAGGCGCGGTCTCGGCCTGGCGATTCCGGCCCAATCACCGCCACGTCGCACCGTCGGACCCCGCAGGATTCCCTGAGGATCCTGCGGGGTCCGACGGGAGACGGTTCGGCGGCCGGGCGATGCCACAGGAGGGGCGGGGCATCGCCGACCGCGCCGCCCGGGGTGCGCGGTCAGTGCTCGCGCGGCGCGGGCACCACGCGCTCCACCTCAGGATGGACGGTGAGAAGTTGTCGCATGGCCGCCTCGGCCGCCGCGCCGTCCCCGGTGGCGAGGGCGTCGGCGATCCGGCCATGGTGCGCCAGCGAGGCCTCGGTCGGCCGGTCACAGCCGGCGATCGGGCCACCGGAGACCTGCAGGGCGGCCGACACGATCCCGGACAGGTGCTCCAGCATGCGGTTGCCCGCGAGCTGGATGAGCAGGGAGTGGAACTCGGCGTCGGCGCGGGAGAAGGTGAGCACGTCGCCCTGCGCCATGGCGTGACCCATGATCTCGACCATGTCGGTGAGCCGCTGCTGGACGTCCTCGCGCCCGTGCCCGGCGGCAAGGCGGGCGGCGAGCGGCTCGATCGTCCAGCGCAGCTCGCTCAGCTCGCGGCGCTGGTCGTCGCGCTGCGGCCCGTAGGCACGCCACTCGATGATGTCCGGATCGAGGAGGTTCCAGTCGCTGACGGGGCGCACGCGCGTGCCCACGTTCGGGCGGGCACTGACCAGGCCCTTGGCCTCCAGGACACGGAGCGACTCCCGGACGACGGTGCGGGAGACCTCGAAGCGCTGGCCGATCTCCTCGGGGACCAGCGGACGGTCGGCGCCCAGGTCACCGGAAACGATCATCTGGCCAAGCTGCTGGACGAGTTGGCCGTGCAGTCCACGTCCGCGGTTGCCTGCGGCGCGTCGGCCCATGCGGCCCAGCTCCGGGTCCGCGCCGTCCCAGGAGGGGATGCCGACGCGGTCGGGCGCCGACGCCTCGGCGTAGGGGTAGCGGTCGAGTTCGCCCGGGCCGGCGAGACCGGAGTCTGCGGAGCGGGCGGCGGTCATCATGGTGTGCGCAAGGGTACTCACGGATCTTTTGTCGGCGTCGCCTCCAACTCCCTTGAGGTCTTTGGTGAAAAGCACACGAAAGGGTGATCGCTCACCCCGTCGCAATTGACGCCTTATCGGAAAGAAATGGGCGCGCCCCGGGGAGTTGTGCGCAGGGCGGAACCGATGGGGCGCGGACGGTCGTCATCGGACCCTGCTACGCAGGGTCGTGAGCAGATATGCGCAGAGCAGAGCGGTCAGCGACAACGTCAGCGCCCCGCCGACGGGTTGGGCGAGCACACGTACAGCGGCCGACAGATAGCGCTCTCCCCCGAAGGGCCACTGCGAAAGGAACACCTCACGCAGCCGCACGGAGAATCCGGCCGCCGCCCGCACGGACGCCCCCTCCAAGGCCTTTTGTACGAGAGGTACGACGAGAACCGGTACGGCGACCACTGCGGCGAGCCCGGCCGTGGTGGACCGGAAGACTCCCGCGGCCAGCACACCGGCCCAGGCGCACCCGATCACGAACCCGATCCAACTGACGGCCAGCGGCAACCAGTCGGCTGGGACTTCTGCGAGTTCCTGTCCGTAGACGAGGTACAGCACTTCGGCGTCGCAGCCCAGCGTGAGCAAGGCGAGCAGCAGCGCGGTGGCCGCGGCGACCACGAGTTTCGCGGCGAGCAGCCCCAGTCGGCGGGGCACCGTGCCGCGGTCCACCGCCAGGGCGGGATGGCGGAACTCGTCACCGAAGGCGAGCGCCCCGAGCAGCCCCGCGCCCAGTGCCGCGGGCGGCAGCGGGAGTTCCCGCGGCCACGCGGCCAGCAGACGCGGCTGCGGGGTGTGTCCGACACGTGCCAGGAGTACGGCCGTGAGGGCGGACGTGACGAGCACACCGGCGCCGGTGAGGAACCCCGTCCCGACCCCGGCGGCGCGACGCAGTTCGTAGCGCAGCGGACGCAGAGGGCTGGGCGCGGAACGGACGGAGATCGGGGGCGGGAGGGGGGCCAGGGGGTCGACGGTTGTGACGGCTTCGACGGGGCCGGCCGCGGATGACGGGCGGCCTTCCCCGTCGCTCGCACCGGTGTGTGTTCCCGCTGGACCGGACACCCGCGACGGTCCGGGTTCCCCTTCCGTACCGTCCGACAGTGCCCCGTCGAGTACGCGTGACTCCACCGAGGGAGCCGGCGCCACACGCGTGCCCGTGTCACCGACCTCGTCGGCGAGTTGGTGTACCAGGACGCCGTGCCGGAATGCGGTCTCACCCACATCCGCACACGTACTGCCGTATACGGACAGACGATTGCCGCTCTCCCGTACGACTTCGACGGAGCGCTGAGCGGTGCGGGCCTCCCTGGTGAGCAGCGATGCGAGGCGGGCGGCGTGAGGGCTGCGGACGGCGACCCGGGGGCGCAACCGGGTACGGGCGAAGTCCGCGGCGTCCTGGTCGGCGACGAGTCTGCCTTCGTCGAGCGTGACGACACGGTCAGCCGCGCGCGCCGCCTCCTTGGGATCGGCCGTGGTGAACAGGACCGTGCCACCCTGCGTGGCATGCGCCCTCAGCATGCCGTGCAGCCACTGGTTCTCGCGGGCGGACAGGCCGTCGGCCGGGTCGTCCAGAAGAAGGGTGTGCGGGTCGGGCAGAAGGGCACAGGCCAGACCGAGACGGCGGTCCATGCCGCGCGAGAGAGTGCCGAGCCGTTCTTCCCGCAGGCTGACGAGGCCGACCACCTCGAGGACTTCGTCAGCACGCCGGACCGGGACGCCCGCCGCAGCGCACAGCATGCGCAGGTGACCACGCACGCTGCGGGCGGGATGGCCCGGCACGTCACCCAGCAGCACGCCGACTTCGCGCGAGGGGTGCGCGATGCGGTGCAGGGGGCGGCCTCTGAAATAGGTGATGCCGCGGCCCCGTTGCAGTTCGAGCATCAGCCTGAGCGCCGTTGTCTTGCCCGCTCCCGCCGCTCCGAGGAGCGCGGTGACACGGCCTGCGCGCGCTTCGAAGGAGACGTCGTCGACCGCGGGCGGAAGATTCTTGCGGGAGTTGCTGGTCAGTCCGAAGGCCTGGATCACCCGTAGCAAGATAGCGCGCTATGTCCGTTTTTTCGGGTACCGCAAGGCCCGCTGCGCAGCCTCCGACAGTCCCTCGGCAGCCCAGACCGGCCTCCTGTTCGCCGTTGGGACCAGAGGCCGGTCCGCTGTTCCGTCAGATGCGGTCGGTCCTTGAGGCCCCGCTTCTCTGCCTCACACCTCTGGCCGCAGCATCGGCGGGTTGAGGAGCGTGGCCCCGCCGGCGCGGAAGAGCTGGGCGGGGCGGCCGCCCTGGCGGGTGGTCGTACCGCCGGTGGGCACGAGGAAACCGGGCGTGCCCGTGACCTTGCGGTGGAAGTTGCGCGGGTCGAGCGCGACACCCCACACCGCCTCGTAGACGCGGCGCAGCTCGCCGACGGTGAACTCGGGCGGGCAGAACGCGGTGGCCAGCGACGAGTACTCGATCTTGGAACGGGCTCGCTCCACGCCGTCCGCCAAAATCTGCGCATGGTCGAAGGCGAGCGGCGCTACGGGTTCGCCGTCCCGGCCGTAACCGCCCTGCTGCAGCAGTTCCTCGACGGGCGCCCAGCGAGCGTTGCTCGCGTCACCCCCCGCGCGCGGAGCGGGCAGATCGGGGGCGAGGGCGAGGTGGGCGACGCTGACCACGCGCATCCGGGGATCGCGCTTGGGATCGCCGTAGGTCGCGAGCTGTTCCAGGTGTGCCCCGTTGTCCTGGACCCGAACGGCCGGGTCGTGCGCGCGCAGTCCGGTCTCCTCCGCCAACTCGCGCGCCGCGGCCTGCGCCAGATCCTCGTCGGCCCGTACGAAACCGCCGGGAAGCGCCCAGCGCCCCTGGAACGGCGGCTCCCCCCGGCGCACCGTCATCGCGCACAGAGCATGGCGGCGCACAGTCAGCACGACAAGGTCCACGGTGACGGCGAAGGGCGGGAAGGCTGACGGGTCGTAGGGCATGCGGCGATCATAGTCGTCTGCTTGACGATAAACACTCCTTTCGTCGGCCGCACCGGCGGCCGGTCCGCTTCGGTCCGGTCGGGGTTCAGGCTTGGCTCGGGTCGTCTTCCTTTGCTGTGTCGTACGAGGTCACGCCCCGAGTTGCAGGCCGTCGGCCGCCTCCTCGACCATGGCGAGGCCGAGTCGGCTGACCCGCACGGAGAAGGGGTCGCCCGCGACGCGCAGACCGGTCAGGCTGATCTCTCCGAGGGGCGCGCTGCGCATCGGGCGCAGCGTGACCGTCCCGGCCGGGGCGTCGGGGCGAATCCCGGCCAGCGTGGTCAGCAGCAGGACACCGGCAGCCGCTGCGGTCGCCGACGGGCGGCAGGCCGCCGGATGCGGGAGTGGTGCGCCCCCTTCCGCGCGCTGCTCGCCCGCGTACATCTCGGGGAGCCGGTGACCGAACGTCTCAGCTGCCGCCATGACGCCCCGCAGCAGCGAACCGGCCTCCTTCTCGTAGCCCGCCGCGGCCAGACCGGCGACGGCGACGGCCGTCTCGTGGACCCGTACGGCACCGGCACGATGGCCGAACGGGTTGTATCCCGCTTCCTTCGCGCCCAGTCCGCGCAGGCCCCAGCCTGAGTCCATGGCCGGACTCCCGAAGAGCCTGGCGAGCTGTTCGGTCTGCACCCGGTCGAGCAGCCCGGGTGCCTGCTCGCCCCCACCCAGCAGGCCGGTGTCGAGCAGATGGACGGCTGTGGCGCCAAGCTGCGGAACGAGACGCCCGTCCGGGGCACGGGCGATCGCCGGCCGGCCGCCGCCACGGTCCTCGACCCAGAAGTCCCGGCAGAACGCCGTACGCAGTTCTCGGGCCCACTGGCGCAGCTCGGTGCCGCCCGGCCTGCCGCACGAGTCGAGCAGCTCGGCGCCGAGCACCGCCGCGCGATGGGCATGGGCCTGTGTCTCACAACGGACAGGCCCGCCGGGCTGCGGGTCGCACAGATACGTACCGTCGCCCACGGTCGTCCGCAGCCAGGTCAGGCACCGCTCGGCCACTGGTAGCAGCTCCTCCGTCTCCGGCTGGGGAAGCCCCCACCTTCGGGCCTCCGCCAGGAGGGCCGGGAAGAGCAGAGTGGCCTCCGTGCCCGTGCAACCGGGCGGCAGATGCACCCCTGCGTCCCGCCTCGGTCCCGGGATCATGCCGGACCGCGGTCCGCCCGCGTCCGGGAGTTGGGTACGGGCCAGGGTGCGCAAGGTGCCGGCCGCAAGCCTGGTGCCGAGCGGCAGCGTCATTCTGGCCGCGGCGAGTGCCTCGACCGGTGCCATCCCGCAGCGCCAGGGTGCTCCTGCCGCCAGATGCGTGTCGGTGGGGTGCGCCGGGTCGCGCAGCAGCAGGGCCTGGAGGTCCTCGATGCCGGTGTGCAGCAGGGCCTGCACTCCGGGGTGGTCGCCGGACGCCCGTGCGGTAGCCAGCGGGCTCGTCGCGGCACGTCCCGCGGCCCTGACGGGTCCCGCGCCGTCGGGGCATACGCGCAGTTCCACGCTCGCCGTGCCGCCCGGGGGCAGTTGGAACTCCCAGCGCAGCAGTCCTGCCGAGGCCAGGGCATCAGCGGGCGGCGGATCGGCCGTGACCGATGCGCTCGCGCCGGCGCAGGACCAGCGCAGGCCGGAGTCGTGGACGCTGGCGGACAGCTCGGGTCCCGCCCGTCCCGACGCGATGGCTCCCAGGTCGGCCAGATCCGTACCGAGGGCCACCTCCACGGGCAGGCGGAGCATGCGGGTGGCCGCGCTGTGGAGAGTGATGCGTTCCGTGCCGTCCGCGTGACGCGTGCGCTCAACCACGACGTCCGGATCCGGTCCGGCGCCCGGGGAGGCGCGCAGTGTGCCCACGAAACGTGCGCGATCTGCCGCGGTCGTCCTGGCCTGGACCGCGACCGGTTCACGTCCGGCGACGCGAAGCTGGCAGCGGGAGAGCACGCGTCGGCCCGCGCGATAGAACCCCTCCAGGCCGTATCCGTTCAACTGCCCTTGATCCGAGGAGATGACGAGCCCCGGGAGCGCGACACAGATGAGCGTTGCGTGGGCCGGGGGCAGGTCGGCCGAGCGGCGAGGGGGCAGGGGCGAGGCGGGATTCGGGGGTGAGGGCAGGGGTGACGAGGGCGAGGGCAGGTTGTCCTGTTGAGTGGGCGCGATCGAGCGATCCGGACGGGAGACGGCTGGGTGCGGCCTGCGCTCTTGGGTCGTCGACGGAGCGGGGCGTGGTGGCTGGGCCGTCGTCAGCGGCGGGTTCGGCTCCGTGGGCGCAGACGGCCGGCGTTGCGGACCCGTGCCTGGGACGAGCCGGGGGTGGTCCTGTGCCGGCGACGGAGACGGATACCGGCGGGGATCCGCACCCGGGCGCTGCCTCTCCTGCCCCCTGGATTCGGTCGGGCCCGGCAGCTGCGGCGGTGGGCTTGCGGCTCTGCTCCAGGGCGGCGCGGAACTGCCGAGAACGGAGCTGTCGTCGGTGGCGGAGGGCGGAGTCGGCTGATGCAAGGGGCGGCTTCCTCTGCGCTCTGTGCGCCTGGATCGTGGTCGGCGCCGGGTGCGGGGCTCCTGGGGGACAAGGGCGGTGCGGCGGCACCCCTACAGGTGTTCCGCCACTCAGGTGAACGGGACGGACCTCTTCGGGGTCACGCCCGCGACGACGGAAGCCGACCGAATGGCGGCGACGGCGAAGGCAGGGGGTCCCTTGTCGCCCGAGCAGGAGCCGCACGCCGTCCCGGTGCCTCACCCGGACCCGCTCAGCCCGGTCGTGCCGGAGATTGCCCTGGGCGGGCTTGCCCGCCACCCGGCAGCGGAGGGCGTGCCACAGCCGCGCGCATCCCTCCCGCAGTGGGCCTGCCGGACCACGGAGTCGCCCGACGACTTCGCGGCGGTCGTTCATCCTTCCCCCTCTGTGGCGTCGTCTCCCGCCTGTGCGGCTGTGGGGCGGGCACTGCGGCGGCGCGTGCTGTCCTGGCCCGTGAAGCGCCGGCGTGCGTTCTCCTGCCCCGAAGGCCGTGGCCGCGTACCGCCGGTCCCCGGAGCACCGGGACGGGTAGCGCCGGTGGAACGTGTGCGGGTGTGCGGCTCGTCCTCTTCCCTCCCCGTCAGTCGTCCTCCCGCACCGGCGGAATGAGAGCGGCCGTCGGAGCCACCGCCCACCCGAGTCCGTCGACGGCGACGGGAAGCTGCCGCGGGCGAAACCGGCGTGCCAGATCCGCCGGTACCCGACTCGTTCAGCGACACGGGAGCTTCCCCCGCTGACCTCACCTCCTGCGGCGTCGAGGCCCCATCAGCACGTGGCGCGTCTCCCCGCACTGGTGCCGCGAACTCCCGTGGCACCGCGGATTCGGTCCCCCTCTCCCCCGCGCCTCCCCTTGCCTCCGTACGCGCTCGCGCCATGCGCGCCTCGCGTTCTGCGCGCAGACAGTGGCGGATGGACTCCGGGTCCAGGCCCTCGTTGCAGGCCTGGTGGAGGAGCCGGGCGAAGAGGTAGTCGGGATCGGCGCCCAGGGCCATGGCCATGGCCTCCCGCGCCTCGATGTCGTCGCCGGCCGACCAGGCGACCCAGCCGACGAGCGTGAGCGGGGCCGCAGCGTGCTCGCCGTACGACCCGACGCAGCGGCGTGCCAGAGCTCGCCAAAGACGCAACGCCGGGCCGGCTTCGTGGCCCTCCATCCACTCCGCCGCGCGGTCGCGGGTCGAGCGGTCCTGCAGGCCGAGGATCAATGTGGCCGCTTCGTCGTGTCCGAGCAGTTCGTCGTCCCGCAGGTCCCCCAGGAGGGCGCCGGAGACGGGCGGCGCTTCGGCGAACCGGGTCATCACCCGCTCGGCGAGAGCCACCGTCTCCTCCGCCACGTCCGCCCGGCTCGCCTCGTCGAGCATCCTGGGGACTTGCGACATGCTCGCGGTGTCCAGGGCGACCTCCTGCTCCAGTGCGGCGGCGGTCTCCCAGGGCAGCAGCCTGGCCCGCAACTCGCGCAGCGTGCCGCGCACCTGCAGTCCGGCGTAGGTGGCCGCGGCAGCCAGCACGGAGGTGCCGGGCAGCCCCATCGGCAGCCCTTCGGGGGGACAGCAGCCCTCGCTCGGGCAGCAGTACGACCAGAAGCGGCCGTCGGAGATGCACAGCGCCTCGATCACGGGCACGTCGAGCCGCCCGCACTCCGTGCGCAGAAGGCCGCCGAGCCGGGCCAGCCGCCTCATGACCTGCTGGCCGGTCTCGCCCTTGACCGGTTCCTGGCACAGGTAGGCGACCATCTGCTCGGGTTTGGCACCCCTGCGCTCGCTGCCCGTGATCAGACCACGGGCCAGCTGCCGGGCCGCCGGCTCCCAGTCCTCCTCGCTCGACGGAATGCCGAGCCGGGCACGTCCGCCGAACCGGCCACGCCCGCCTCGGTCGTGCAGGGCGACCAGGACGATGCTGTCCTCGGGGCGGTACCCGAGCAGGTACGGCAGGGCGTCGGCGAGTTCGGCCGGTGTGCGCAGGGTGAGCTGGTGGTCGCTTCCCCGGGCGTCGTACGTCACGCACTCGACGTGTTCGCCGGCCACGGCCGGGAGGCGCCCGGCGTCCGCAGCCGGGACTTCGGGCCTCTCATATCCGTCACGTCCGCCGATGTCGCCGTTCTCGGAGGATCCAGTCGTTTCGCTGTGATTCGTCATGCGCAGACGATCTCGCGGATCGGCGCATTCCGCTTTCGCCTGTGGATAAGTTCGGTCAGGGCCACGCCAAACACGGTTCCCCGCCCGCCTGATTTCCTTGCGCATGCACATGTGCCTGCCGCCTCGGCACGGCCTCGGAGCCCGCCTGTCAGTGCCGTCCTGTTGTATGGGACGTATGACGCACACGAGCAACGCGGAATTGCGCGCGGCAGCCGATGCGGTCCTCACCCGCCTCGTCGGGGACGGCACCGGGTCGGCCCGACTGCGCGAGGACCAGTGGCGGGCGATCGAGGCATTGGTGGCTGACAAGCGCCGGGCTCTCGTCGTGCAGCGCACGGGCTGGGGCAAGTCCGCGGTGTACTTCGTGGCGACCGCCCTGCTGCGCGAGCGCGGTGCGGGGCCGACCGTGATCGTCTCTCCGCTGCTCGCGCTCATGCGCAACCAGGTCGGCGCCGCCGCTCGCGCCGGCATCCAGGCCCGGACCATCAACTCCTCCAACACGGAGGAGTGGGAGACCATCCAGGCCGAGGTCGCCGCGGGCACGGTCGACGTGCTGCTGGTAAGTCCGGAGCGACTCAACAACCCGGACTTCCGCGACAACGTCCTGCCCGAACTGGCCGCCGCCACCGGGCTCCTCGTTGTCGACGAGGCACACTGCATCTCCGACTGGGGCCATGATTTCCGCCCCGACTACCGGCGGCTTCGCACCATGCTCGCCGACCTCCCGTCCGGCGTTCCGGTGCTCGCCACCACGGCCACCGCCAACGCACGGGTCACCGCGGACGTGGCCGAACAGCTGGGCACGGGCACGGGCTCCGACGCCTTGGTGCTGCGCGGCCCACTGGACCGCGAGAGCCTCAGCCTGGGTGTGCTCCAGCTGCCCGACGCGGCCCACCGGCTGGCGTGGCTCGCCGATCACCTGGCTGACCTGCCGGGTTCCGGGATCATCTACACCCTCACGGTCGCCGCGGCCGAAGAGGTCACCGCCTTTCTGCGGCAGTGCGGTCACACGGTCGCCTCCTACACCGGCAAGACGGAGAACGCCGAGCGGCAGCAGGCCGAGGAGGCCCTGCTCGCGAACCAGGTCAAGGCGCTCGTGGCCACGTCCGCACTGGGTATGGGGTTCGACAAGCCCGACCTGGGCTTCGTCGTGCATCTCGGCTCCCCCTCCTCCCCCATCGCGTACTACCAGCAGGTCGGCCGCGCCGGGCGCGGCGTGGAGCACGCCGAGGTGCTGCTTCTGCCGGGCCGGGAGGACGAAGCGATCTGGGCCTACTTCGCCTCCGTCGCGTTTCCGCCCGAGGAGGCGGTCCGCCGCACTCTCGACGTCCTCGGGCAGGCGAACCGCCCCGTGTCCCTGCCCGCACTCGAACCGCTCGTGGAGCTGAACCGCACCCGCCTGGAGACCATGCTCAAGGTTCTCGACGTGGACGGCGCCGTCCACCGCGTCAAAGGCGGCTGGACCGCCACCGGCAACCCTTGGTCGTACGACACCGAGCGCTATGCCTGGGTTGCCAAGCAACGCTCCACCGAGCAACAGGCCATGCGCGACTACGCCACCACGAGCGGCTGCCGCATGGAGTTCCTGAGGCAGCAGCTGGACGACGAGGAGGCGGCCCCGTGCGGTCGCTGCGACAACTGCGTCGGCCCCCGTTTCACGGCTGACGTCTCCCCGACCGCCCTGGACACCGCGGGCGGCTCCCTCACGCGCGCGGGGGTCGTGGTCGACCCCCGCAAGATGTGGCCCACCGGCCTCCCTGCCATCGGCGTCAACCTCAAGGGCCGTATCCCGTCCGGAGAACAAGCCACCCCGGGCCGGGCATTGGGCCGGCTCTCCGACATCGGCTGGGGCAACCGGCTCCGCCCCATGCTCGCGCCGCACGCCCCGGACGCCCCCGCTCCCGACGACGTGATGAAGGCCGTCGTGACGGTACTGGCCGACTGGGCCAAGGCACCGGACGGCTGGGCGTCGGGCAAGCCGGACGCGCCGGCCCGTCCCGTCGGCGTGGTCACCATGCCCTCGCGCACGAGGCCGCAGCTGGTCCGGTCTCTCGGCAACAGGATCTCCGAGGTCGGCCGACTGCCCCTCCTCGGGTCCCTGGCGTACACGGACCATACGGCCGACCTTTCCTTGCCCCGCTCCAACAGTGCCCAACGCCTGCGCGCCCTCGAGGGAGCACTCGTCGTTCCTCCACCGCTGCGGGAGGCACTTGATGCCGCGCACGGCCCCGTGTTGCTCGTGGACGACGTGACGGAGACCGGCTGGACCCTCGCGGTCGCCGCCCGTCTGCTCCTGAGGTCCGGTGCGCAGGGGGTGTTGCCACTGGTCCTGGCGGTACGCGGCTGAGCACGCGTCAGACATCGGAGAGCCCGGTGGCGGGGTACGGATGTGTCGTGCTCGAACGTCCCGTGCGTCGTCTTCCGGAACACCGGGTAGGGATATAAGACGCTAACCTCTCGAAAAGGGCCGGTAGGCCCAATTGCTCGTTGCCGCAACCAAGTTCGACAGGAAGAATTGAAGTCCGCTCCCCGCACGGCTCGTCCGTGACCACGTAGGGCTCTGCTGCGGCGTGCGCTTCCCCGAATCCGACCCCGCCCGCAGTGTGGGCGCGTAGCCGAAGGGAGGACCGTGACCTTCGGATTCGCTCCGTCCTCCGCGGCGTCGACATCGTCGCCAGCCGAACTGTCCGCCGCATCCACCAATCCTCTGGCCCGCATGCTCGAACCCGCGGAGTGGGCCGCTGCCGGGATCCCCCTGCTGCGCAATCCCCGCGAGGTCGTCAGCGGGCTGCACACACGGCATCTCCCCGAGCCGACGACCGCGATCGTGGCAGTCCTCGACGCCGACGAGCGGCTTCGGGCGAGCGCCTCGTTCACCCGCCGTCCGGCACCGGCTGACGGCTGGATGTCCCGAAACGTGCTGCTGTCCCAGCTGCGCCGGGTGATTCCGCACGACCTGCGTCGCCGCACACCGGTGCGCACCGCCGTGCTGCTGTACTGCCGTGAAGGGGACGCGCGTTGGACCGAGGAGGACGGCGCGTGGATGTGGGGACTGCGTGACGCCTGCACCCTGCACGGGCTGCGCTGCGGGGCGTACATCACACTGACCCGCGACGGCTGGCAGGTCCTCGGCGAGGGGCGGGGCGGACGCCGCCCGAACGCGGACTCGGCACCGGAGCCCTTCGCCACATCCGAGGCGCCGCCTCCGCTGCCGCGCACAGGCGGCGCCGTCTCGGAGGTACTGCGCCGCGCGGCGGCTCGCTGACACCGGCCGAGCGTCTGCACGTCGGCCGCGTGCTCATGCCGTACGCGTACGGCCTGGTGCGCACCCGCCGCGCGCCGCCGAGCCCGCACGACAGCCCGAAGCACCGGCACGGCGAACCGACCGCGTGGCTGACAGCCACGGCACGCACGCGCCCCGCAGTGCGCAAAGCCAGGCACAGCACTGACCGTACGGATGCCGGCACGACAAAGCAGCCGCCGTGCAGGTGCCGCCCGGGCGGCACCTCCATCACCCCCGGCGTCCCGCCGGGGCGTACGGGAAGCGGCTCAGACGTCAGTGCCCAGAACCGAGTTGAGCTGCTGCGGGTTCCCACAGACGATCAACAGGGCGCCGGCCCGCGCATGAGCGAGCGGCAGGGCGTCGGCGGCTGCCGAGTCGGGACCGCCGTTGACGGCGACCACGACCACGGGGCGCGATGCGGCGCGGGAAGCCCCGGCGGCGTCCGTGTAGAAGACGTCGTCGGCCGCGTCGTGCTGCGCCCAGTAGGAGGCTTCGCCGAAGGACAGTTCGTGGACAGCCCACGGGTGCTGTTCGCCGGTGGTGATCACCAGCACGTCACCGGGGGCTCGACCCGAGTCCAGCAGTAGGTCGACGGCTTCCTCGGCAGCATCGAGCGCGCCCTCGGCGGAGGCCGGGATCAGCTGGATCTGAGGAGTCACCGCGGCCGGAGCAGCGGCGACAGGGGCGGCGGGGCCCGGCGCTCCGGGCTTGGCCACGGCCGCGTCGCGCGGTGCGTGTTGCACCGGCGGCGCGGGCCGCAGCGGGCCGGGCCGACCCGGACGCGGATGCGCCGCGGGGCGGGGGCCGGGTACAGGACGAGGGGTCGGCGCGGTACGGCCACTGGCCGGAGTGGCGCGGGGACCCTGGGCACTCTCGTGAATCTGAGGCTCCTCGGGAAGGAGAGGCATGAGCTGATATTTATCAAACGTTGGTACGGCTCGCATCGGCGGGTGGCACATGAGTGCGAGCGGATCCGTCAGAAATCGAAGCCGAGCTGACCCTCGATCCTTGGAACGCTTCCCTCCACCCAGCTGCGGGCCTTCTTGAGGTGCCGCCACTGAGGCAGCGCATCAAGATACGCCCACGACAACCGGTGGTACGGGGTCGGGCCCCGCTCCTCCAGTGCGGCCTTGTGCACGGGCGAGGGATACCCGGCGTTGGCCGCAAAATCGAAGTCTGCATGGTCGATACCCAGTTCGGCCATCATTTTGTCGCGCTGAACCTTGGCGATCACAGAGGCCGCCGCGACAGCCACGCACGACTGGTCCCCCTTGATCACCGTGCGGACCTTCCAGGGCATGCCGAGATAGTCGTGCTTCCCGTCGAGGATCACCGCGTCGGGACGGACCGGCAGGGCATCCAGCGCACGCACCGCCGCGAGTCGCAGAGCGGCCGTCATACCCATCTGGTCGATCTCCTCCGGAGAGGCGTGACCCAGGGCGTACGACGTGACCCACTTCTCCAACTCCAGGGCTAGCCCCGTGCGCCTTTTGACGCTGAGCAGCTTGGAGTCGGTGAGGCCTTCGGGGGGCCGGCGCAATCCGGTGATCGCCGCGCAGACGGTGACGGGACCGGCCCACGCGCCGCGCCCCACCTCGTCGACACCGGCAATGACCTTCGCTCCGGTCGTGGCGCGCAGGGAGCGCTCGACGGTGTGAGTAGGCGGTTCGTACGGCATGGCGCCCTTAGCGTACGCCGCCCGGATCACTCTCCGACACCCCGGTATCGCAGAACGCCTTTACCGGCTCTCGAGACCGCGGTCACCCACCGCTCGGCCGCAGCAGCGGGAGCATCAACTGGTCGATCATTTCTTCCAAATCCCGATCGCTCCATTCGCTCGCGCACACCTTGGATCGGTACATCATCATGGCCGGAATGGCATCGAAAACGAAGCCGTTCATCGCATCGGCCCGCACCTCCTCCCGCTCCACCCCACGAGCAATGATCTCGCGCAGCAATCGGAGGGTCGGCTCCACGACCCCCCCGAAGATCACGCCATGGAAGCGTTCCGCTTGCACAGGGTCGCATTCGTGAATCACTGCACGGAGCGCGAAGCCGGGCGGCGAGAACATCGCGTCGCGCGCCCGCCGGCACAGGGTGAGCAGGTCCTCGCGCACGCTGCCCAGATCGGGGGCCTCCTCGACAGCCGGAAGTCCGGCCTGGAGTGCGTCCGCAACGAGGTCCTCCTTCGACGGCCAACGACGATAGACCGCGGCCTTCCCGGTCTGGGCGCCGGCGGCGACGCCCTCCATCGTGAGGCCTTTCCAGCCGACCGTACTGAGTTGATCCAGGGCGGCATCGAGGATCGCGCGTTCCAGTACGGGGCCGCGCCGGCGAAGGGAAACCGTCTGAGCGGAGGCGGCCGTCCAGCGCGAGGTAACCATCTGAGCTTCTCCAACGTACGGGGGAAAGTGGGGATTCCGGGGGCGGGGCAGCGCCGCGCGGCGACAGCTGGGGACACTCCACGCGACGACATATTGAGTGAACGGTTGCGTTCACTACTCAGGGCTCACTACCGTTGACGCGACAGTGAACGTGACCGTTCACTAAGGCACTTGTGGGGGACCCATAGTGACAACCTCTCAGTTGACTCAAAACCAGAAACCAGGTGTGGCCCGCCGGGAGGGACACCCCGGTATCGCTCTCACCGTCATCGCGGCCTGCCAACTCATGGTGGTACTCGACGCGACGATTGTGAACATCGCGCTCCCGCACATTCAAGACGCACTCAAGTTCAGTACGACCGACCTCACCTGGGTCGTCAGCTCCTACACGCTGACCTTCGGCGGCCTGCTGCTCCTCGGCGGCCGGGCCGGCGACATCCTCGGCCGCCGCCGGGTCTTCATGACCGGGATCCTGCTCTTCACCTTCGCCTCGCTGCTCGGCGGCCTTGCCCAGGAGCCCTGGCAGTTGCTGGCCGCACGCGTACTGCAGGGAGTGGGAGGTGCGATCGCGTCGCCCACGTCGCTGGCGCTCATCACCACGACGTTCCCCGAAGGGCCGGAACGGAACAGGGCCTTCGGTGTCTTCGCCGCGGTCTCCGCGGGCGGCGGTGCCATCGGTCTGCTCGCGGGAGGCATGCTCACGGAGTGGCTCGACTGGCGTTGGGTGCTCTTCGTGAACGTCCCGATCGGCGTGCTGATAGCCGTGCTCACCCCGCTCTACATCAGCGAGTCGGAGCGGCACACCGGGCGCTTCGACGTCTCGGGCGCCCTGACCTCCACGGCGGGCATGGCTCTGCTCGTCTACGGCTTCATCCGCGCGGCTGACGAGGGGTGGCGGGACAGCATGTCCATAGGTTCCTTCGGTGCCGCCGTGGTGCTGCTGGTGGCCTTCGCAGTCATCGAATCCCGGGCGAAGGAACCGATCACGCCGCTCAGGATGTTCACGGACCGCAATCGCTCCGGCACGTACGTGATCATGCTGAGCCTCGCCGCGGCGATGTTCGGCATGTTCTTCTACATCGTGCTCTTCGTGCAGAACGTGCTTGGGTACAGCCCGATCCAGGCCGGTCTCGCCTTCCTGCCGGTGACGGTCGTGATCGCGCTTGGGGCGGGGCTGTCCCAGCGGTTCCTGCCGGTACTCGGGCCCAAACCGTTCATGATCGTGGGCTCCGCGCTCGCGGCGATCGGGCTTGGCTGGCAAACCCTGATCAGCTCCGGCAGCTCTTACGTCGGTGGCGTCCTCGGGCCGATGCTGGTGTTCGGCTTCGGTATGGGTCTGAACTTCGTGACGCTGACGCTCACCGCGGTCTCCGGTGTCGACCAGCACGAGGCGGGCGCGGCGTCCGGACTGCTCAACGCCACGCAGCAGGTGGGCGGCTCGCTCGGCCTGTCCATCCTGACCACGGTGTTCGGCTCGGCGAGCAAGAGCGAGGCGGAGAAGCAAGTGCCGAAGTTCCTCGCCGAGGGCTCGGCGGAGCAGAAGGCTGACTTCAGTCAAACGCACCAGCTGCCTGCCCCGTGGGGACACGAGGTGCTCGCCCAGGGCATCTCGACGGGCTTCATCGCGGCAACAGCCATGGCCGTGGTCGCCCTGGTCACCGCCTGGTTGGTGATCAAGGTCCGTAAGAGCGATCTGGATTCTCTCGCCGGAACGGCGGGTCCGGGTATCGGCTGAGCCGACCGGTCGCGTGCGAAGCTGCGGATGGCCGGTCCCAGTCCGGGGGACCGACGGCGAGGACCACGGTCCGGCCATTCGCCCGCAGAACGCGCGAGCGCGAGCCACCGGGCCCAGCACGCCAAGCATGGCCAGAACACCCAGAACGCCCCGCAGCGTCACCGACCCCGTCACGAACTGCACGATCACCCCCTGCGGCCTAGCCGTATCACGTGCCTGCGTTCCGCCACGCATCACGCAGCGGATGTCATGAGAACGCCGAGGCAGTCACGCACAGTTCCCGACGACCACGGAGAGTTTCGGCGAGTTCATCGGTCCACGCCTTTCCGACGGACGGTCGAGCGAGAAGAGCCACAGGCGGCAGGCCCCGTCAGTTGGCGGGGGGAACCCAGACGGGCAGTGCCTCTGTCTGCGCAGCCCACGCGGCCGGCGGCGCTCCCGCTTTGCCGGAGGACACCACCCCGCCCACAATGGCACAGGTCGTGTCCACGTCACCGCCGACCTGCGCGGTCGTCCAGAACGCCTGCTCGTAGTCCCCCAGGCCTCTTGCGGCCGACCAGAGCGCGAAAGGCACGGTGTCGTGGGCCGTCGTACGCCGCCCGCAGCCGAGCACGGCCGCGACGGTGCCGGCATCGGCGTAGTCCAGCATGTCCCGGGCTCGTCGCAGGCCCGCGCCGACAGCGCTCTTCGGAACGAGCGCCACGACTCCGTCGAGGAGTGCCTCGGGGCTGGGCGGACCGCCGGGGGCGGCAGCCAGGGCGGCGGCCGCGGCGACGGCCATGGCGCCGACAACAGCCTCACGGTGCTGGTGTGTGGGGTAAGAGGAGATCTCCGCCTGGTGGGTCGCCTGCTCCGGGTCGTCCGCGTACCAGGCACCCAGGGGTGCGATCCGCATCGCGGCGCCGTTGCCCCAGGACCCCTGGCCGTTGAAGAGCGCCGAGGCGAGTTCCCGCCAGTCACCGCCCTCCCGGACCAGCCGCAGCAGACGGTTGACCGCCGGACCGTAGCCGCGGTCGAAGTCGTGGTGCTCGGCGAAGGAGTGGGCCAGGGCGTCCTGGTCGATGCGGTGGTGGGCGGCCAGGACGGCAACCACGGAGCTGGCCATCTCCGTATCGTCCGTCCACTGCCAGGGGCCCGGCGGCAGCTCGCGGTCCTTGAGCAACGGGTAGTTCACCGGCACGAAGAACTGCGAGCCCAGCGCGTCCCCCACGGCCAGTCCGCGCAGGCTGGCCAGGGCACGCTCCAGGCGCCCGTCGGGAGAGGAGTCAGCAGTCATCGCCCTGTCACTCTATCCGGTGATCCCGTACGGCTCAGGATCCCGCCAGTGTTCGAAGGGCCGGTCCATCGCGTACTTGCCGTTGTCCCCGAGAACGAGCATCCGCATCTCCGCGTTCCCGGGATTCGACAGCGACTCGAACTCCGCGACCGTCCAGTGGAACCAGCGCATGCAGAACAGCCGCATGGCAAGGCCGTGGGTGACCAGCAGCACGTTCGGCGGGTGATCGGGGGCCTCGAAGCTGCGGTACAGGCTTTCCAGGAAGCCGCCGACCCGGTCGTACACGTCGGCGCCGGACTCGCCCTGGGCGAAGCGGTAGAAGAAGTGGCCGTAGGCGTCCCGGTATGCCTTCTGGAGGCGGACGTCGTCGCGGTCCTGCCAGTTCCCCCAGTCCTGCTCGCGCAGCCGCGGCTCTTCGCGCACCCGTATGAGGTCGGGGTCGAGATGGAAGGCCCGCAGCGTCTCGTGCGTACGACGGTACGGGGAGACGTACACGCTGACGCGTTCGCGGCCGAAGACCTCGCGCAGCCGTTTCCCGGTCTCCTCTGCCTGCTGCCAGCCCTGCTCGGTCAGAGCAAGGGCGTGGTCGGGTTCACGCTCGTAGACGGTGTCATCAACATTGCCCGTTGACTCGCCGTGCCGGACAAGGACGATGCGCCGTGGTCGTGCCATGCCAAAACCCTAGATCGAGTGAGGCCCCATAGAGCACTCGTACGGCCTCCATACGGCGTAGGTCACACACTTTCCGCACCAAGGGCCACTGCAAGGAGCACGAGTAACAGGTCCGGACGTCACACCGTCCAGGACGGTTCGAGCTGCACGATGTCGCCCGTGAGGGATGCGACGTCCGCTTCCGTCTGGGCCCGCAGCGCGAGGCGCTCCACTCTCTCGGTGCGGTACTTGCCGTGTTCAGCGGCCGACAGCCACATCGAGAGCACCAGGAACTCGTTCCCCGGCGCCTCGCCGAACAGGCCGCGGATCATCCCGGGGGAACCGGCCATCGCAGGGTTCCAGACCTTCTCCTGCATCAGCGTGAAGTGCTCGGCGCGCTCCTCGTGGACGCGGCAGTGGGCGACCCGTACCAGGTCCGCGTCCGAGAACCGCGGTTCGAAGCCGGTCTTCACGTCGAAGCGGTAGTCGAACAGCTTGGCCTGGCTGTCCTTGAAGGTGCCCGACTGCGCCGCCGCCAGCCGGTCGTGTGACCGGGCCATGAACGAGTCGTAGAAGGCACGGCTCTCCCAGAAGGCGAAGATGTGCGCCACGCCTTGCCGGCTCCGGCTCCATCCCCCACCCTGCCCCCGAAACCCCGGCTCCCCCAGAAGCCCCGCCCACTTTCGCTGTCCCCGCTCGAAACCGCGGCGGTCCACCACGGTGCAGCGAATCCACTTGACCAGCACCGCGCCATCGTAAGGCCACGGAGCGTGGCGTAGGTCACTCTCGGACGGAGAGCTCGCCCGTAGAGGCACGGAGTCGCGTGGCAGGATGGACAACCTGCCTTGCCGGCCCGGCAGTTCGGGCGGCGCCACAGGGGGAAGGGGAAGCCTGGTGAACGGCCTCAAGAAGGGCATCCGCAAGGTCGAGATCGCCGTCAAGTGGGACCCGAGTCCGGCGGGCCGGCCACCCAGCGATCTGGACGTCGTCGCCGCCACGTACTTGGCGAGCGATCCGTACGGGGATCCGGCCTATGTCGTGCACTTCGACAGCCGCTCACCCGACGGGACCATCTACCTCAACCGCGACAGCAAGGATGGCAAGGGCTTCGGCTGGGACGAGGTCATGACGCTGGAGCTGGACCGGCTGGATGCCCGCTACGCGCGCGTGGTGGTCGGCGTCGTCATCCAACAGCGCTCCGGCCACACGACCTTCGTCAACGTGATCAACCCGGCGCTCCGCATCCGTGAGGGATACACCGTCCTGGCCGAGGACAACTTCGGCGACGTCCTCGGGGCGACGGCGACGACAGTCGCGGAGTTCGTGCGCGAGGGGTCCGGCACCTGGACCTTCCAGCCCGGCGTCCACGGCTTCGAGGACGACCCGGCGACGTTCACGGCGACCATGGGCCGGGCCCGCCGGCCCTGACCCCGAACAGGGAGCGATCTCAGGACGGCAAGTCAGCAAGTCAGGGTGTGTTGCTCGCTGGTGACGCAAGCCCCGTCAAAGACGCCGAGGGCGGTGGCGCCGAGAACCGGCGCCACCGCCCTGACAGTGGCTTCACACCCTGAGGGTGCCGACGATCAGCTGCACCCGCTGGTCGAGCCGCAGCCCTCGCAGATGTAGCAGGAACCCGCCCGCTGCATCTTCGTACCGCAGGAGAAGCACAGCGGCGCGTCGGCCTGGATGCCCATCTGCATCTCCACCAGTTCGGCGCTGGTGTGAGCCTGCTGCGGGGCGGGCTTGACCGCCTCGACCTCGGCCTTCGGCGTGGCGACGGCCTTCAGCTCCTGGGCGCGCGGCGCCGACTGGGCCAGGCCCTCGACGTCGACCTCGTCGTCGGACGGCTCGTACGAACCCGTCTCCAGGTGACGCTGACGCTCCTCGGCGGAGTGGATACCGAGCGCGGAGCGCGTCTCGAAGGGCAGGAAGTCGAGCGCCAGGCGGCGGAAGATGTAGTCGACGATCGACTGCGCCATCCGCACGTCCGGGTCGTCCGTCATACCGGCCGGCTCGAAGCGCATGTTCGTGAACTTCGAGACGTACGTCTCCAGCGGCACGCCGTACTGAAGGCCGACGGAGACGGCGATCGAGAAGGCGTCCATCATGCCCGCGAGGGTCGAACCCTGCTTCGACATCTTCAGGAAGACCTCGCCCAGGCCGTCGTCCGGGTAGGAGTTGGCCGTCATGTAGCCTTCGGCGCCGCCGACCGTGAAGGACGTCGTGATACCGGGACGGCCCTTGGGGAGGCGCTTGCGGACCGGGCGGTACTCGACGATCTTCTCGACCGTCTCGCGGATGGTCGCTTCGACCTTCTCCGTGACCTCGGCCTTTTCCTTCTCCTTGGTCTTGGCGGAGAGGGGCTGGCCGACCTTGCAGTTGTCGCGGTAGATGGCGAGTGCCTTGACGCCCATCTTCCAGGCCTCGAAGTAGACCTCTTCGACGTCCTCGACGGTCGCCGTTTCCGGCAGGTTGACCGTTTTGGACAGCGCGCCGGAGATCCACGGCTGGATGGCGGCCATCATGCGGACGTGACCCATCGCGGAGATGGAGCGCTCGCCCATGGCGCAGTCGAACACCTCGTAGTGCTCGGACTTGAGGCCCGGTGCGTCGATCACATTGCCGTGGTCGGCGATGTGGGCGACGATCGCCTCGATCTGCTCCTCCTGGTAGCCCAGGCGGCGCAGGGCCTGCGGGACGGTGCCGTTGACGATCTGCATCGAGCCGCCGCCGACCAGCTTCTTGAACTTGACCAGGGCGAGGTCGGGCTCGAGGCCGGTGGTGTCGCAGGACATCGCGAGACCGATGGTGCCGGTCGGGGCGATGACGGACGCCTGGGAGTTACGGAAACCGTTCTTCTCACCGAGGCGCAGCACGTCCTGCCAGGCCTCCGTGGCGGCGGCCCAGATCGGCGAGTCCAGGTCGTCCACACGGACGGCCACGGTGTTGGCGTCCGAGTGCTGCTTCATGACGCGCAGGTGCGGCTGGGCATTACGGGCGTAGCCGTCGTACGGGCCGACGACCGCGGCGAGTTCGGCTGAGCGCTTGTACGACGTGCCGGTCATCAGGGAGGTGATGGAGCCCGCGAGAGCCCGGCCGCCGTCGGAGTCGTACGCGTGGCCGGTCGCCATCAGCAGGGCGCCGAGGTTGGCGTAGCCGATGCCGAGCTGGCGGAACGCGCGCGTGTTCTCGCCGATCTTCTGGGTCGGGAAGTCCGCGAAGCAGATGGAGATGTCCATCGCGGTGATGACGAGTTCGACGACCTTGGCGAAACGGTCGACGTCGAAGGACTGGTGGCCAAGGCCGTCGTCCTTGAGGAACTTCATCAGGTTCAGCGAGGCGAGGTTGCAGGACGTGTTGTCCAGGTGCATGTACTCGCTGCACGGGTTCGAGCCGTTGATACGGCCCGACTCCGGGCACGTGTGCCAGGCGTTGATGGTGTCGTCGTACTGGATGCCGGGGTCGGCACACGCCCAGGCCGCCTCGGCCATCTTGCGGAAGAGGGACTTGGCGTCCACCTCTTCGATGACCTCGCCGGTCATCCGCGCGCGGAGGCCGAACTTGCCGCCCTGCTCGACCGCCTTCATGAACTCGTCGTTCACCCGGACCGAGTTGTTGGCGTTCTGGTACTGCACCGACGTGATGTCGTCGCCGCCCAGGTCCATGTCGAAGCCCGCGTCACGCAGGGCGCGGATCTTCTCCTCTTCCTTGACCTTGGTCTCGATGAAGCCCTCGATGTCGGGGTGGTCGACGTCGAGGATGACCATCTTGGCGGCACGCCGGGTGGCGCCACCGGACTTGATCGTTCCTGCGGAGGCGTCGGCGCCGCGCATGAAGGAGACGGGCCCCGAGGCGTTGCCGCCGGAGGACAGCAGTTCCTTGGAGGAGCGGATACGCGAGAGGTTCAGGCCGGCACCGGAGCCGCCCTTGAAGATCATGCCTTCTTCCTTGTACCAGTCGAGGATCGACTCCATGGAGTCGTCGACGGACAGGATGAAGCAGGCGGAGACCTGCTGGGGCTGGGGCGTACCG
Source organism: Streptomyces sp. NPDC033131 (assembly GCF_055578365.1). NCBI lineage: Bacteria > Bacillati > Actinomycetota > Actinomycetes > Kitasatosporales > Streptomycetaceae > Streptomyces > Streptomyces sp. NPDC033131. The sequence goes on along the minus strand of NZ_JBVIPA010000025.1, from coordinate 72,545 downwards.
ACGTTGAACCAGACGGGGCTGTTGAAGCTGAAGATCTGGTGCAGAAGGGCGTACGCCAGCTCGTGCTCGAAGATCTCCGCGTCGGCGGGCGAGGCGAAGTACTTGTAGTCCTCGCCGGCCTTCCGGTACGTCTTCACGATGCGGTCGATGAGCTGCTTGAGGCTCACCTCGCGCTGCGGGGTGCCGACAGCACCGCGGAAGTACTTGCTGGTGACGATGTTGACCGCGTTCACCGACCAGAAGTCGGGGAACTCGACGCCACGCTGCTCGAAGTTGACCGAGCCGTCGCGCCAGTTGGTCATGACGACGTCACGACGCTCCCAGGCCACCTCGTCGTACGGATGCACGCCGGGGGTGGTGTGGATGCGCTCGATACGCAGCCCCTTGGTCGCCTTGGTGCCCTTGGCGCGGGAACTCCGTGCCGGACCGCTCGCCGTCTCTGTCATGCCGCCTCCCTGTACAGGCAAAAACGCCCTGAAATGCCACGATGTTCCCGTGGCACTGTGTTGTGTCTGGTGTCGCGGGCACCCACTCGCATACCGCCCGCAACAAGTCGTCGTCCGACGCCGCCCGGCCGGACCCGGGTTTGGTTTGGCCCAGTTCCGGCCCGCCGGTCAGTCGGCGGCGTGGGCGGGTTCGGGGACCTGAGCAGTCCCGCCGGACCCGCGGCCGTCTTCCTTGCTCCCCGTGAGAGCCCCTTCGCGGTCCTCGTCGTCCGCGGTGGGGGGTCCCGTCTGCTGCCTGAGTTCCGCGATCGCGGCCTCGAAGTCCTCGAGCGAGTCGAATGCCCGGTAGACGGAGGCGAATCGCAGATAGGCGACGAGATCGAGTTCCTGCAACGGGCCGAGTATGGCCAGCCCCACGTCGTGGGTGGTCAGCTCGGCGCTTCCGGTGGCCCGCACCGCCTCCTCGACCCGCTGGCCGAGCTGGGCGAGTGCGTCCTCCGTGACAGGCCGTCCCTGACATGCCTTGCGCACGCCATTGATGACCTTGGTACGACTGAAAGGCTCGGTGACTCCGGACCGCTTCACCACCATGAGCGAGCACGTCTCCACGGTCGTGAAACGACGGGAGCAGTCAGGGCACTGGCGGCGCCTGCGGATCGACGTACCGTCGTCGGTCGTTCGACTGTCGACGACACGGCTGTCGGGGTGCCTGCAGAAGGGGCAGTGCATGAATTCCCAACCCTCCTCAACAGCAGACTCAATAGCCTCAAGAGACCTCTCAGGCCTCTTGGGCCCCTTGAAGCAGCCCCAAGCATAGGCGATCGCCGAGGGCTCAAAGACCCGGGGGACCACAACTTCTGGGCCGCTGCTGCAATCCAACCACTACATGTGGGGATTGGCCCATACATACACGCCGTACACGTGTGTCGCGGGCGTATTGGCATGTGCCCCACGCCCGTACCGCCACACCGACACACAGGCCGCACGGCCGTACCGCTGCGACACATGCGGAGATACCGTGGGCGCCACGGGGAGGGCACGTGGGGGTTCCCGCACAGATGGGGGCCGGTCCCCGGCTGCCAGGAAGGCTGATGGCAGACTGGGCCGGCGCTCACGAGGTCGCCATCCCGGCGGTGAAGAGTACAACAATGGGCGCTTTTGTCTGCCAGGTGCCGCGTCATCCATACACCCAGGCATGTGATCGAGTCAGGCTATTCACGGTTTTTCACTCGAACGTGTGTTTGGCGCAACCTTTCGAAAGCAACTACCGTTGTCCAGCAGGGAGACCATCGAGAGGGGCCGACGTGACCACCACCGCAGACAGTGCCATCATCACTGCCCAGGACCGCTCCCAGGGCCGACTCGAGCCGGTGCATGCGATGAACGAAGCCATGAATCCCGAGGCGCACAAGCGCTCCTTGCCGGGCCGACCTCCGGGCATCCGGGCGGACAGCTCCGGGCTCACCGACCGGCAGCGGCGGGTGATCGAGGTCATCCGGGACTCAGTGCAGCGGCGTGGCTACCCGCCGTCGATGCGGGAGATCGGCCAGGCGGTCGGCCTGTCCAGCACGTCGTCCGTCGCGCACCAGCTCATGGCGCTGGAGCGCAAGGGCTTCCTGCGCCGTGACCCACACCGACCGCGCGCGTACGAGGTGCGCGGTTCCGACCAGACCTCATCGGCGCAGCCCACGGACACCGCGGGAAAGCCCGCCGCGTCGTACGTCCCGCTGGTCGGCCGCATCGCCGCAGGCGGCCCGATCCTCGCGGAGGAGTCCGTCGAGGACGTGTTCCCTCTCCCTCGCCAGCTGGTCGGCGACGGTGAGCTGTTCGTCCTCAAGGTCGTCGGCGACTCCATGATCGAAGCCGCGATCTGTGACGGCGACTGGGTCACGGTCCGCCGTCAGCCTGTCGCCGAGAACGGCGACATCGTCGCCGCGATGCTCGACGGCGAGGCGACCGTCAAGCGCTTCAAGCGCGAGGACGGCCATGTCTGGCTTCTCCCGCACAACTCCGCGTACGAGCCGATTCCCGGCGACGACGCGACCATCCTCGGCAAGGTGGTGGCAGTGCTGCGGCGCGTGTGACGGCTGCGGCGGCGGCTCGTATCGGCCGCCCCTGTGACCGGGCCCCGGGACCTCTGCGCCGGTTCCGGGGCCCTGTGCTGTGCGATCCCCGGCGACAAGGGGATTCGAATCGGGGGTGGGGGGGGGGGGGGGGGGGGGGGGGGGGGAGAAACACCCCCCCCCCCCCCCCCCCCCCCCCCCCCCCCCCCCCCCCTTCCCTTCCCTTCCCCCCCCCCCCCCCCACCCCCTCCCCCCCCCCCCCCCCCCCCCCCCCCAAC
>NZ_JBVIPA010000025.1:0-69750 GCF_055578365.1 Streptomyces sp. NPDC033131 | reverse complement strand
TGGCTTTTTTCGTTGGTTGGGGGTGGGGGGGGGGGGGGGGTTAGGGGGGGGGGGGGGGGGGGGGGGGGGGGGGGTTCTTCCCCCCCCCCCCCCCCCCCCCCCCACCCCCGATCACTCAGCCTCGGCTTCAGCTTCGGCTTCCGTTTTTGCCTCGGCTTCAGATGCCGCTTGCGTTTCCGCCTTCTTCGCCGCCGCATCGATCGCGGCCAGCGACCTGCGGACCTGCTCACGGTCCGTGGTGTACCAGAAGTCGGGCAGTGAAGCCTTCAAGTAGCTCCCGTACCGCGCCGTCGCAAGGCGCTGGTCCAGTACGGCGACCACACCGCGGTCCCCCGAAGCCCGTACGAGGCGACCTGCGCCCTGAGCCATGAGAAGGGCCGCGTGGGTGGCGGCGACCGCCATGAAGCCGTTGCCGCCCGCTTCCTCCACTGCCTTCTGGCGGGCACTCATCAACGGGTCGTCCGGCCTCGGGAACGGGATCTTGTCCATCACGACCAGCTGACAGCTGGGACCGGGGACGTCGACGCCCTGCCAGAGCGAGAGCGTGCCGAAGAGACACGTCTGTGGATCGGCGGCGAAGTTCTTGATCAGTTCGCCGAGCGTCTCCTCGCCCTGGAGGAGGATGGGGAACTCGGGGATACGGGAGCGCAGCTCCTCCGCTGCCAGCTGGGCTGCCCTCATCGAGGAGAACAGGCCCAGGGTGCGGCCGCCGGCCGACCGGATCAGCTCGGTGAGTTCGTCGAGCATGTCTGACCGGTCGCCGTCCCGCGCGGGGCGGGCCAGGTGCTTGGCGACGTACAGGATGCCCTGCTTGGGGTAGTCGAAGGGCGAGCCGACATCGACGCCCCTCCACTGGGGGACGTCTTCGCCCTCCGTGCCCTCGGGGGCGAGGCCCAGGGAGGCACCGACGCCGTTGAAGTCGCCGCCCAGCTTCAGGGTCGCCGAGGTCAGGACCACCGAGCGATCCGCGAAGAGCTTCTCCCGCAGCAGGCCCGAGACCGACATGGGGGCGACGCGCAGAGAGGCGCCGAAGCGGTCATGGCGCTCATACCAGACGACGTCCCATTCGGAGCCGTTCGTGATCCGCTCCGCCACGGCGTGCACGCTCTCCACCGAGGCCAGCGCCTGCTTGCGAACCGCGTCCTCGTCCTGGATCGACTTGTCACGGGTCGCACCGATCCCGGAGATCACGGTGCGACAGGCGTCGCGCAAGGCCATCAGTGCGTAGCCGAGATCCTCCGGAACCTCCTCCAGGCGGCCGGGCAGGGCGAGTTCCATCAACCGCTCGAAGCCCTCGGAAGCGGTCTGGAGCTGGTCGGCTGCCTTCTCGTTGACAAGCTTGGCCGCGCGACGGACCGCACGGTTCACCTGCCCGGGGGTGAGCTCACCGGTGGCCACCCCGGTGACCCGGGAGACCAGTTCGTGCGCCTCGTCGACGATCAGCACCTCGTGCTGTGGGAGGACCGGGGCGCCCTCGATGGCGTCGATGGCGAGCAGCGCGTGGTTGGTGACGACAACCTCGGACAGCTTGGCGCGCTCGCGGGCCATCTCGGCGAAGCACTCGGCCCCGTACGCGCACTTCGAGGCACCCAGACACTCCCTCGACGAGACGGAGATCTGGGCCCAGGCACGGTCGGAGACGCCGGGGGTCAGGTCGTCGCGGTCACCGGTCTCCGTGTCGCCCGCCCAGTCACGCATGCGCAGCAGGTCCTGGCCCAGTTTGCTGGTGGGCGCGGCCGCCTCGAACTGATCGAAGAGGCCCTCCTCCTCGTCCTGCGGGACGCCCTCATGGAGCCGGTGCAGACACAGATAGTTCGACCTGCCCTTGAGCATCGCGAACTCCGGGCGGCGGCGCAGCAGTGGGTGCAGTGCGTCGACGGTGCGCGGCAGGTCCCGCTCCACAAGCTGACGCTGCAGGGCCAGGGTGGCCGTCGCGACGACAACACGCTCCCCGTGCGCGAGCGCGGGCACGAGATAGCCCAGCGACTTTCCGGTGCCGGTGCCGGCCTGCACCAGAAGATGGGAGCCGTCGTCGATCGCGTCCGCGACGGCTTCGGCCATGGTCACCTGGCCTGGGCGCTCCGTGCCGCCGACAGCAGTGACGGCAGCATGCAGGAGTTCGGGGAGTGAGGGCTTCGTCATAGCGCGACCACCCTACGGCCCGGCACTGACAAACGGGTGATCAAGGCGGTGACGAGGGGCGGGATCAAGACCGGGCGCTCCTCTGACGTGGATCGATTCGGTTCGGTAGCGGCCGCGGTAGGTCCGGTCGGGTTCGGAGTAGCTCGCTTGAGGGACCGGGTCGTTTCGGTTCTGGTCGATGGCAGGGCTACGCCCCCTGGCGTCGGTCTGGAGGCTGGTGGAGATCGAGCCTGGTCACGGTGTACATCGTGCCCGGATACGGCAGAGACCGACGCGGCTGGAAATCCGTGTGCCGCGAGTGGGAACCGGATCGGCGCGGGCGGTGTACCAAAAGTGATGACACTGCGACGTGGCGTCACAGGAGATGGCGTAGGGACCGGTCTCGGATCATGAGGGCGGCTTGCTTGGTGGGCAGGTCGATCTCGGTGGCGAAGCCGAAGCCTGCGCTCAGAAAGGCGGCGATGGAGGGGATGTTGCGAAGGTCGGGTTCCGCGACCACGCGGGCACAGAGGAACCGCTTGTCGAGCACGAGATCGGCTACGGCTCTCAGCAGGGTGCTGCCGAGACGCCTCCCCCGATCGGCGGTTTCGCCAATAAGCAGATGGATCCCGGTGTCATGGGGTCGAGCCGGGTAGTGGCAGGCCAGTGGATCAAGGTCCGCCCGGTAGATCTCCCAGTAGCTCATCGGCGTGCCCTCCAGCATTCCAAGGCACGGAACGCTGCGTCCGTCGCCGGAGAGTTGGGCCGCCAGGTGATCCGCTGTGACGGACTCAGGTCCGGCCAACTCCCAGAACCGTGCGACGGCGGGGTCGTTCATCCAGCGGCTGACCAGCGACAGGTCCTGCTCGATGCGTACGGGGACGAGCTGGAACACGCCCACAGGGAGGGTGGTCGGCCCCCACTCCGCGACCTGGTCGAGCGGGTCATCGGATGCGCATGGGACGGTGGCGGCTCTGACCGCGTCCTCAAGCCGGTCAGAGAACGGGGCGGCGTCGGCCCTTCTCTCCACCTCCAAACGTTCGATGAGGTTGCCGGGCAGGCGCAGTTCCCACGTGTCCTCACTGCCCGAACTCCAGGGGACGCTCGCGTCGGTGCGGCTTGTGCTGGTGCAGGTTCCGGGACTCGCGCCTGTGCTGATGCCTGCGACGGGGGTGGTGCCGGCGGTGGCAGTGGCGTCGGGCGGAGGCACAGCCGTGCTCCTCTCAGGAGGCGGGATGGGTCATGTTCCTCAGGGGGAGGGAGTTGCGGGGTTGGCGGTGATCACAGGCCGCGTCAGTAATGAAGGGGGTTGGCGACGGTGACGTAGACGGACTGGGTGTCCACCGGACCCACTAGTTCGTCGAGGCCGCGTACACGGGTGAGCAGGTTGGCCTTGCAGCGAAGGACAGGGGAGTCGAGCAGACGAGTGGGCAGCGTGGTGCGCAGGCGGTCTGGCCCCGACGCCACGCCGATGAGGAAGCCCCGGAAGGCGGCGAGGAGGAGCCGTTCGTCGGCGAGGTGCTGGGAACCGAACGCTCCGATGACGCCGAGGACGTTGTTGATCGCGAGGTAGTACACGAATCGTTCGTCGGTGACCTCGTCGGAGACAAAGGTGTCGCTGCGTTCGCCGATGCCGGGCAGGCGGGCATCGAGTTCCGCGCGGCGGGACTCGCGGAAGTAGTAGCCCTGGTTGTCGCGGTAGCGACCGCCGACGGGCCAGCCCTCGCCGTCGAGCAGGAGCAGCGTGTTCTGCTGATGTGCTTCCAGGGCGATTCCCGCTTCCGAGTCCAGCCACAGCACCGGGCGGACGACCTGTTCGAGGTAGCGCAAGAACCACTCGGCGGCGACGGCTCCTCGGGGCCGGCCGGTCCGGTCTGCGAGGCGCGTGACGACCTCGGCCAGTCGGGACCGCAGGACTGGTCGGTCGGCGTGCCGATCGGCTTCTGCGGCGCCCAAAGGGGCCCGGGGTCGGGGCGAGACAAGTCCGGCGATGCAGGAGGCGTCGTCATCGGGGCTGAACGGGTTGTGCCTGATCACCACGTCGAGCCCGGGCACGGGGTTGCCGTCGGGCCCGTCGACGGCGATCCAGGCCGGGTCGCGGAGGATGTCGAACCCCGGGTGGGCCGCCTGCCACCGCTTGGACAGGCCGGTGCGGAACAGCCGGTGGACCTCTACTCCGCGATGGAGTTCCTTGCGGAGGTTTTCGCGACGGGAGTTGGTGATCCGCAGGCCCAGCGACAGCTTGAGCATGGCTGGGGAGCCGGATCGGTGGACGGTTCGCACGGAGGAGGTGGGGTGCCAGGGGGAGCCGTGCGTGCCGAGGTTCCGGAGCAGTCCTGCCTCCATCAGAGCCGTCGTTTCGGGGCGGTGCAGGACCTCGCGCACTTGCCATGGGTGCAGGGGCAGGGCCGTGTGGCCGTCGGGTAGCGGGAGCCCGGCTCCGGCGACCCGGGCGGTGAGTCGGGGTGCGGAGACCAGGCGGCCGCGTTCGGTCCAGGCCGAGTCGGTGGCCAGTACGGAGGGAGCTACAGCCATCCAATGGAGGGGAAAGGAGCCGCGCAACTCGGGTGAGTACAGCTGCGCTTCGGCCTCGGAGAGCCCTTCACGGCTCTTCGGAGTCGGGTGCAGCGGATGTCCGAGCACGAGTGCCTGCTCGGCGGCGAGGAAGAGGTCGGGTTCGTCGGCAAGGTGTTTCCGACGCTCGGTGATGAAGGCGGCGGTTCGGCGAACGGAGTCGGCCACGCGGGCGACGAGATCGGCACCGGCCCCGGCCGGGGCCGGCGCAGGGTGCGTCGTGACCGGAGGGTGAGTCGGGGGGACGGGAGCCCTGCCGGTGGGCTTCTGCGCTCCGGGTGCCTCACGTGTGAGCAAGGCGGCGACTGTGACTGCGTCGGCGGGTGCGGCGTCGTCCGGGGCGTCCGCGAGGCACGGGGGGCCGAAGCGGTGCCAGCCTGTCGGAGACCAGTAGCGGACAGGGACGAAGAGCGCCGTGCCACTTGAGGGGAGGGGGATACGGAGGGTGCCGTTGTCGGGCGCCGCGAGGTGGGTCTCGCGTACCCAGCAGCGCAGCAGGTTCTCGACGGCCGCGGCCTCGGCGGCCGTATGCGGGTCGGGATGCTCCAGGAGGTCGGTGGCGACGCCGGGAACCCACTCCGCCTCGGGACGTCCTCCCTGCGCGGGAACCGTACCCTCCGACACCACGGAAGCCACCTCTTCCCGCTCCTCAGAAACCACTCCCCGCTGGTTAGCGGCCGGCGTGGTGGTCTGCGCAGGCCGTGGTCGCGGGGAGGTTGAAGCGCCCGAGAGCCCGTGGGTGTGTGGGTGAGGACGGCTGTCGGGCGCGGGGGTGGTGTTCAAGGCTGTGTTCCTCGGGGTGGTCCTGGCTCGTACCGCTGACGGGCAGCGGCTTCGTGCTGTGCGGTACGGCGTGAAGAGGGTTTGGGCGTTCAGGAGATCGTGCGATGGGTGGGAAGGAGGCGAGGAATGTCCGGGGTCTCAGGGATGTCAAGGACGAGCTCGGCAGGTGAGAGCCGGAGAAGGAGGCGTGTGGGCGTAAGACCTCGCGGGGGCACAGCCACCGGGCTACCCAGCCCGCTCGACGGGGGCGCCGGGCCGGCCCGTCTGCCGGTCGTGTGGTTGCTGTGGGTCCGCCTTGTCTCCACGATCATGGTTGCGGGCCACTGTCTCCACCGCGTCGGCCAGTCGGTCCAATACCGCGGCCGCTTGCTCATCGGTGATCGTCAGCGGTGGAAGCAGGCGTACGACGTTCGCGTGACGGCCGCCCAGTCCGACGATCAGGCCGCGGCGCAGGCACTCCCGCTGTACGGCGGCCGCGAGTTCGGGAGCCGCGGGGCGAGGGCGTCGAGCGCAGCCACCGACCCGGGCGTCGACTCTCCCGATGTCGGCCGAAGGCGTCCGACCACAAGCGGCGCGGCCCGCGCCCTCGCCCTCGCCCTCGCCCGCGGCCGCTCCGGCTCCGGCTCCGCCGCCGGCCAAGGAACCCAAACCGTGAGCATCGGAACCGCCCAGGCCGAACCCAGCCCCAGCCCCAGTCCCAGCACCGGCACCAGCACCAGCACCAGCACCAGCACCAGCTACTGTCCCCGGCCGGGGACCGGCGCCAGTCACCGCCAAGGCAGCCTCACCATTCCCCTCAGCCTCGACCAGCTCGATCCCGATCATCAGCCCTCGTCCCCTGACATCGCCGATCATGGAGAACCGCCGTGCAAGGTCTCGGAGTTGGTCAAGCATGCGCGCGCCCAGAGTCCCGGCCCGTTCCGCGAGAGCGTTTTCGCGGACGTAGGACAGAGTCGCCGTGCCCGCGGCCATGGCCAGTTGGTTGCCGGGGAACGTGTCAGCGACAGTGCCCGGTTCCCAGGCGTCGAGTTCGTCTCGGTACACCAGGACGGCCAGAGGCAGACTGCCGCCGATGGCATGGGAGAGGATCATCACGTCGGGGGTGATGCCACTGTGGTCGACCGCCCAGAAAGCGCCCGTGCGCCCGACTCCCGTCTGGACCTCGTCGGCGATCAGCGGGACGGACCGGGTGGCAGTGATCTGCCGCATGCGGCGCATCCACCCGTCGGGCGCGGGGATCACCCCGCCCTCGCTCTGCACGGGTTCGAGGATCATCCCGGCAGGCAGCGGCAGCCCGGACCGGGAGTCGTCGAGGACCGACTCGGCCCAGTCGCCGGCGAGTCCGGCGCCGCGTGCACCTCCGACGCCGAAGGAGCAGCGGTAGTCCTGCGGATAGGGCAGGCGCATGATCCCCGAGTCGACGGCGAATCGGGCTTCGAACGTCCCGTCGGTCGCACCGTCGAACGCCCCGTGTGGGGCGTCCCTGAAGGCGAGCAGGCCGCTGCGTCCGGTCGCCGACCGGACGAGTTGGAATGCGGCCGCCACCGCGTCGGTACCGGCCGGACCGCAGAACCGCACTCGCGCGCGGTCGGCGAGTTTGGGCGGCAGGGTGCGGAACAGCTCGGTGACGAAGGCGTCTTTGACGGGGGTCGCGAGGTCCAGGGCGTCCAGCGGGGCGCCGGAGTCGAGGACCTTGCGGATCGCCTCCAGCACGACGGGGTGATTGTGGCCGAGGGCCAGGGTGCCCGCGCCGGAGAGGCAGTCCAGGTATCGGCTGCCGTCAGCCCCCTCGATGGTCAGCCCTCGCGCCCGCACGGGCACGATCGGCAGGGCGTGAGGGTAGGTACGCGCCGCCGACTCGCGCATCGACTGACGCCGCAGAATTCCCTCATGCACAAAGCGTCCGCCGCCGGACTCCTCCACGGCAGCACGCCCCTCGGCAACCCCCTCAAACCCACTCACACCAGCTCCGCCGACCCCGGTCACAGCGCCCTCCCAGCCCCGGCTCCGGCTGCTTCTCCAAGCTCGGCCCCGGCGGTTTCCTCAAGCACAGACAAAGCGGTTCCTCCGACCAGGGCGGCCATAGCGGCCCCCCGTTCGCATACAACCCTCGCGGCCACCCTCAAAGCGTTCCACTTCACAGCCACGGCTCCCCGCTCTCCCGTAGTCCAGGGGCAAGCCGTTCCTCGCCACCTCACCCGACTCGACATACGAAACCCCGCGAGCGTTCACTCGAAAACACTCGAGACTCACGGCAGTTGGGCACACGGATCAGGCCGCTCACCTCGACACACCGACCCATCGGCACTGTGCCCCGTCGCTACCAACCCCGGACCGCTCAGCGGGTTACGGGCCGCGGCAAGATCTGCCCCGACGGAGCCGTTGCCGTGCCGCCCGCCCCACGGATCACAGGTCGTTGTTCGCAATTGCCCGAAATCAGCCACGGGTGCGCTCCGCCAAGACCTGTCCGGCCACTCGACGGCGCCATCACCGCCTCATCGGGGAACGGGGCGTAGATGTGTGCACGTCGTCCAACGTGCTTGGCAGAAGTCCGGATGACTGCCAGGTCAGACAGCTCGTAGCGAAACCGTTGCCGTTCCGCGGGAAGTCCCCCGCAGCGAGCGCATAGTGTGTGATGCCGTTCCAACACTCCGTGAGCTCAGCGCGAGAACAGGCCGATTGGACTCGGATCGACCCGGCCCAGCCCAGGTCGATCCCCATCAGCCCAGGTCGATCCGCATCAGCCCGGGTCGGTCCGACATCAACCCGGGCCGGTCCGAATCAGCCCGGTCGATCCGGACGCTCCACGCGGCCCGACCGCGCCCGAGCTCACGGCACAGCACCCAGTTCGTTCACCTCAGGGGGAGTCACACCATGCGACCCATACGGCCGTCCTTCACCGCTCGTCGAGGAAGGAACGCGCGCCGCGGAACCTCCCCCGCCCTGGCCGCCGTTGCCCTCGCCTCGGCGCTCGTGTTCACCGCCACCGCCTGCAGCTCGGGCGACGCCGACGCCGGCGGCGAGGCCTCCGCACCCGTCGCGTCCGCGGGCGACGACAAGATCACGATCCCGGACGACATCAAGGACAAGCTCAAAGAGCATGGGATCGACCTCGACAAGTGGAAGAACGGCGCCTGGAAGGACTGGAGCAAGGAGGACTGGCTGCGCGAGGCCGACGAGTACATCAACCCGATCATCCAGGGCCTCTGGGATCCGGACCGGATGCGGGAAGCCGAGGATCCGGACAACGCCGTCGACGACGGCGACCTCTCCGGTGACCAGGGTGTGACCGACCCGGAGCCCGCGCCGGTGGACGCCAAGGCCGTCGCGCCTACGTACCATGCCAACGCTCCCGAAGCGGGCAAGGTGTTCTTCGACTCCCCCGAGGGCACGATGGTCTGCTCGGCGACGGTCGTGCAGGATCCGGCCCATCCCGGAAAGTCCAACCTGGTGTGGACAGCCGGCCACTGTGTGCACGCAGGCAAGGACGGCGGCTGGTACCGCAACATCGCGTTCGTGCCGTCGTACAACAACGAGGGCTTGGGGACCGCGGACTTGGAGAGCGCCGCCAAGGAGGAGGTCACTCCGTACGGCGTGTGGTGGGGCGACTGGGCGCAGACCTCGGACCAGTGGATCGAGCAGGGCGGGGCGACGGGCGGTGACGGCGCCTCGTACGACTTCGCCGTCATTCACGTGACTCCGGAAGAGGGCAGTGGTGGCAAGTCACTGGAGGAGACCGTCGGTTCGGCTCTGCCGGTGAACTTCAAGGCGCCGGCCGTGACGAAGGTCGCGAGCATCACGGCGACCGGTTACCCGGCCGCGGCGCCGTTCGACGGCCAGACCATGTACCAGTGCCAGGACAAGCCGGGTCGGCTGTCGATCAGCGCCCCGGACCCGACGATGTACCGCATCGGCTGCACGATGACGGGTGGCTCGTCGGGCGGCGGCTGGGTCTCGACCGGCTCGGACGGAAAGCCGGCGCTGGTCTCCAACACCTCGATCGGTCCGGTGACCGCGGGCTGGCTGGCAGGTCCGCGGCTGGGTGAGGTGGCCGAGGGCGTGTACGACTCCGTGAGTAAGAAGTTCGCCGGCCAGTGACGGCCTGCTGGGCCCGCTGAGCCTGCGCTTGGGCGGGCCTGGGCCTGGTCCTGCTGAGCAGGAACGGCGGTGCGGTGTCTCAGAAAACCTTCACCACCTCACCGCCGTTCACCCGCAACTCCACGGGCATAGTGGGGTGTCGTCCGCAAGGTGATCCACAAAGGCCCTGGGGACTGACGGGACCCAAAGAGATCGACCGGGTCCCAGGAGATCGACGGGGTACAGGCAGACCGCCGGGATCCATTGACTTCACTCTCACTTGACAAGCGCATGACATTCGCTCTCACGGGGGATACCGCACCATGCGTTCCACACGTACGCCCGCAGCGCCACAACCCGGGCGGCGCACCCGCACGCTTCTCACCGCCACCGGGCTCGTCGCTGCCTTCGCGCTGACCGTGACGGCCTGCGGCGGTTCGGGCGAGGACACCGCCGGCGACAAGCCCGGCGCCACCACGTCCCAGGCCGCCGGGGGCAAGGTCGAGGTTCCTGCGAAGATCGCCGACAAGCTCAAGGAGCACGGCATCGATGTCGACGACTGGGCGGCCGGTGGCTGGAAGGACTGGGACAAGGACCAGTGGCTCAGTGAGGCCAAGGACTTCGTCAACCCGGTGATCAAGGGCCTCTGGAAGCCCGAGCGGATGCAGTCCGCGAAGGAGGCCGACAAGACGGTCTCGACGAAGGACGCCGCGGCGGACCAGGGCGTCAGTGACCCCGAACCGGCGCCCGTCGAGGCCACGGCCGAGAAGACGCCGTACCACCGGAACGCGGCCCCGGTCGGCAAGATCTTCTTCGACTCCCCCGACGGCCCGATGGTCTGCTCGGGCACGGTCGTCAAGGACGTGAACCATCCCGGCAAGTCCAACCTGGTGTGGACGGCGGGCCACTGCGTGCACGCCGGTGGCAGTGGTGGCTGGTACCGCAACATCGTCTTCGTCCCGGCGTACAACGACCTCGGAAAGTCCGAGGCGCAGCTCGGCAACGCCACGGCCTCTGAGATCGCGCCCTCCAACTGGTGGGCCGACTGGGCCTCGACGTCGAACGGGTGGATCCAGGGCGGTTCCGAGACCGGCGGCGCGGGTGCCGCGTACGACTACGCCGTGCTGCATGTGAAGCCGGAGTCGGGGTCCAAGTCCCTGGAGGAGACCACCGGCGCACTCGATGTCGACTTCTCCGCCCCGTCCGCGGGAGAGGTCGCCACGATGGGCGCCTGGGGCTACCCGGCCGCGCCGCTGTACAACGGTCTGCAGATGTTCAAGTGCCTCGACCAGCCGGGCCGGTTCTCGCTCAGCTCGAGCCTGCCGACGATGTACCGCATCGGCTGCACCATGACGGGCGGCTCGTCCGGCGGCGGCTGGTTCCGCGTGCTGGACGGGAAGACCACGCTGGTCTCGAACACCTCGATCGGCCCGACCGACAGCACATGGCTCGCGGGCCCGCAGCTCGGCCAGGACGCCGAGGCGCTCTACGAGAGCATGAGCAAGACGTACGGCGGTCAGTGATCCGCACACGCTGATCCGCACACGCTGAAGGCCCGCCGCCTGCGACGAGCAGGCGGCGGGCCTTCAGGCTGTTCCGGGCCGGTCAGGCGAACGGACGGTCAGGCGAGGGGCGCCGGAACGTACGGCGCGAGATCCGCCGCCAGTTCCTCGTGCACCCGCGCCTTGAGCAGGGTGCCCTCCGGGGTGTGCTCCGCGGAGATCACCTCGCCCTCGTCGTGGGCGCGGGCCACCAGCTTGCCCAGCGTGTACGGCACGAGCGCCTCGATCTCGACCGACGGCCGCGGCAGCTCGTTGTCGATCAGGGCAAGCAGTTCCTCGATGCCCTGGCCGGTGCGGGCCGACACCGGGATCGAACGCTTTTCCATCCGCATGAGCCGCTGGAGCGTCAGCGGGTCGGCTGCGTCCGCCTTGTTGATCACGACGATCTCGGGTACGCCGGTGGCGCCGACGTCCCTGATCACCTCGCGTACGGCGGCCAGCTGCTCCTCCGGGTTCGGGTGCGAGCCGTCCACCACGTGCAGGATCAGGTCGGACTCGCCGACCTCCTCCATGGTGGAGCGGAACGCCTCGACCAGGTGGTGCGGCAGGTGCCGGACGAAGCCGACGGTGTCCGCCAGCGTGTACAGACGGCCACTGGGCGTCTCCGCCCGGCGCACGGTCGGGTCGAGGGTCGCGAACAGGGCGTTCTCGACCAGCACACCCGCGCCCGTGAGGCGGTTGAGCAGCGAGGACTTGCCGGCGTTGGTGTAGCCGGCGATGGCGACCGACGGCACCTTGTGACGCTTGCGCTCCTGGCGCTTGATCTCGCGGCCGGTCTTCATGTCCGCGATCTCCCGGCGCATCTTCGCCATCTTCTCGCGGATCCGACGCCGGTCCGTCTCGATCTTGGTCTCACCGGGACCACGGGTGGCGAGGCCGCCGCCCTTGCCGCCGCCCATCTGACGGGACAGCGACTGACCCCAGCCGCGCAGCCTCGGCAGCATGTACTGCATCTGCGCGAGCGCTACCTGCGCCTTGCCCTCTCGGGACTTGGCGTGCTGGGCGAAGATGTCGAGGATCAGGGCCGTACGGTCGATGACCTTGACCTTGACGACGTCTTCGAGATGGATGAGCTGGCCCGGGCTGAGCTCACCGTCGCAGACGACGGTGTCCGCGCCCGTCTCGAGCACGATGTCGCGCAGCTCCTCGGCCTTGCCGGAACCGATGTAGGTGGCAGCGTCAGGCTTGTCGCGGCGCTGGATCACGCCGTCGAGCACGAGCGCGCCCGCGGTCTCAGCGAGAGCGGCGAGCTCCGCGAGGGAGTTGTCCGCGTCCTGCGCGGTCCCCGAGGTCCAGACGCCCACGAGTACGACCCGCTCCAGGCGGAGCTGGCGGTACTCGACCTCGGTGACGTCCTCGAGCTCGGTGGAGAGGCCCGCGACGCGGCGCAGGGCCGCGCGCTCGGAGCGGTCGAACTGGTCGCCGTCCCGGTCTCCGTCGATCTCGTGGCTCCAGGCGACGTCCTCTTCCATCAGGGCATCGGCCCGAAGACCTTCGGGGTAGGCATGCGCGACGCGCTCAGTGTCCTGGGAAGAAGATGAAGAGGAGGTCATTGGGTCCTTACGTCGATGAGGATTCCGACAAAGCGGCGACAGAGCCGAAGCCGAACTTCTGAGCCGGCCATCACTGCTCACAACGCACGAGTACCCCGGGAGATTCCCGTGTCCCGTGCCGCGCCGACCTGAGGATGGTCGCACGGCACGGCCCGTCTCGTCACCGTCTTATTTCGCGGGAGCCTGCTGAGGCCCGGCCGACTTCCAGTCCGGGTGGCCGGGCATCGGCGGGGTCTTCTCGCCGTAGAGCCAGCCCTCGAAGAAGCCGCCCAGCTCGCGGCCGGAGACCTCCTCGGCGAGCCCGACGAAGTCCGCGGTCGAGGCGACGCCGTCCCGGTGGCGGGTCACCCAGGCCCTTTCCAGGCGTTCGAAGGCGGGGTGGCCGATCTCCTGGCGCAGGGCGTACAGGGCCAGTGCGGCGCCGTCGTAGACGTTCGGCCGGAAGATGCTGATCTTTTGGCCGGGGTCGGGGACCTTGGGGGCGGCGGGCGGTCCGCCGGCTGCGCGCCAGCGGTCGGAGGCGCCGTACGCCGCCTTCATCCGCGCCTCCATGGGGCGATCCGCCTTCTCCTCCGCGTACAGGGCTTCGTACCAGGTGGCGTGCCCCTCGTTCAGCCACAGGTCGGACCAGGTACGGGGGCTCACGCTGTCGCCGAACCACTGGTGGGCGAGCTCGTGCACCATGATCGACTCGACGTACCACTCCGGGTAGCCGGGCTCGGTGAACAGGTTTTTCTCGAAGAGGGAAAGGGTCTGCGTCTCCAGTTCGAAACCGGTGTCGGCGTCGGCCATGAGCAGGCCGTACGTCTCGAAGGGGTACGGCCCGACCTTGCCCTCCATCCAGGCGATCTGGTCGGGGGTCTTCTTCAGCCACGGCTCCAGCCGCTCGCGGTCCCTGGTGGGCACGACGTCTCGTACGGGCAGTCCGTGCGGGCCGCTGCGGCGCAGCACGGTGGAGCGGCCGATGGACACCTGGGCGAGCTCGGTGGCCATGGGGTGCTGGGTCCGGTACGTCCAGGTCGTCGCCGGGCCCGCCCGGTCCACGCCGGTCGGCAGACCGTTGGCGACGGCCGTGTAGCCCTTGGGTGCGGTGACCCTGATGGTGAACATCGCCTTGTCGGAGGGGTGGTCGTTGCAGGGGAACACCAGGTGGGCGACGTCGGCCTGGTTGGCCATGGCGAGGCCGTCCGCGGTCCGTACCCAGCCGCCCTCCCGGTCCTCGGCGGACACGGGGTCGCTGGTGTGCCGCACGGTGACCCGCATCCAACTGCCCTCGGGCAGCGGATCCTCGGGCGTGACCACCAGGTCCTCGCCGGCGCTCGTGAACGCCGCGGGCTCGCCGTCGACCTCGACCGAGTCGACCTTGCCGTGCGCGAAGTCGAGGTTGACGCGGTCCATCGAGGCCGTCGTCCAGGCGTCGATCGTGGTGACCGCCTGGAGCGGCTTGCTGTTGGTGCCCGGATAGGTGAAGGAGAGGTCGTACGCCGCCACGTCGTACCCCGGGTTGCCCAGGTACGGGAAGAGGCGGTCGCCGACGCCCAGCGGGGCAACCGGGGCACTCGCGGCGAGGAGGCAGACGGAGACGGCGGAGGCGAGAAGGGCGCCGGCCTTTCGGCGCCGGGAGGGCGTGATGCGGGCTCGGGGAGCCGGGGTGCGGGGGGTGAGCAGCATGCACCACGGCTATCAGCGGGCGCGCGCGGTGCGGCGGCGGCGCGCGACCGGCCCACTCGAACGGGTAGGTCGGCGGGACGAGGGTGCCGCCGGCACGCGAGAGCGCGCCACGCGCGCGTGCCGGCGTCACAGGCTCCCCTCAGGCCCCCGGCGTCTGCGCCCGGCTCACGTCGTACACCCCCGGCACATCCCGCATCGCCCGCATCAGGGCGGGCAGGTGTGCCGCGTCGGGGAGTTGGACGGTGTAGGTGTGCCGTACGCGTTGCTGGCTGGGGGGCTCGACGGTCGCGGAGACGATCTCGGCCCCCTCCGAGGCCATCGCCTCGGTGAGGTCGGCCAGCAGATGCGGGCGGCCGAACGATTCGGCGAACAGGGTGACCCGGCATCCGCTGGTGTCTCCCCAGCGCACACCGACCTCCGCACGCCCCGCGCTCTTCATACGCGCCACCGCGGCGCACTCCACGCGGTGGACGGTCACCGCTCCCCCACGAACGGCGAAGCCGATCACCTCGTCGGGCGGTACGGGCGTGCAGCAACCGGCCATTCGTACGCTCGCCCCGGGCTGGTCGACGACGGCGTTCGCGGTGGCGGGACGGTCGGCAGTCGGGGCGGCGTGTCCTTCGGTAGCGGTCACCGTGTTCCCGGCGGCGGGCGGCCGGAGCGATGCCTCGCCGGCCTGGAGGGTCGGGACCGGCCCCGCCTTCTGCGCCTCGGCGGACGCCGGATGCGTCGTGAGCCACCGCTGGATGGCGATCCGGGCGGTGGGCGTGTGGGCGTGCTCCAGCCACTCCCTGGATGGCTCGGAGGCGGGGTCCTGGCCCATGAGGAGCTGGACGGTGTCGCCGTCCTTCAGGACCGTGCTCAGGGTCGCCAGGCGGCC
The DNA here is from genome assembly GCF_055578365.1 of Streptomyces sp. NPDC033131. NCBI lineage: Bacteria > Bacillati > Actinomycetota > Actinomycetes > Kitasatosporales > Streptomycetaceae > Streptomyces > Streptomyces sp. NPDC033131. The sequence goes on along the minus strand of NZ_JBVIPA010000025.1, from coordinate 54,529 downwards.
GTTGACGCGGGCGCCGATGCACGCGTGCGCGTCCTCGCCGTACTGCGCGTACGCGGCGTCCACACAGGTCGCCCCCGCGGGCAGACCCAGCCTGCCGCCGTCGGGCCGGAACACGGTGATCTCACGGTCCTGGGCGAGGTCCTCGCGCAGGGTGGACCAGAACGTGTCGGAGTCGGACGCGGCCTCCTGCCAGTCGAGGAGGCGGGAGAGCCAGCCCGGGCGGGTCGGGTCGGCGCGCTCACCGTCGCTCGAAACGCTCTGCTCCTCCGAAGGAGGAGCGTAGGGATTGCCCAGCGCGACGACGCCGGCCTCCGCGACCTTGTGCATCTGGTGGGTGCGGATGAGGACTTCGGTGACCTGGCCGTCCTCGCGGGCCACGGCGGTGTGCAGCGACTGGTAGAGGTTGAACTTGGGGACGGCGATGAAGTCCTTGAACTCCGAGACGACAGGCGTCATGCAGGTGTGCAGTTCACCCAGTACGGCGTAACAGTCGGCGTCCTCGTTCACCAGCACCAGCAGACGGCCGAAGTCGGCGCCGCGCAGCCGGCCGCGTTTGCGGGCGACGCGGTGCACGGAGACGAAATGCCGGGGCCGGATGAGGACTTCGGCCTGGATGTCGGCGTCCCGCAGGACCGTGCGCATCTCGTCGGCCATCTCGGCGAGCGGGTCGTCCGCGCGGGAGGCGTTGTCGACGATCAGCTCCCGGGTGTGCTCGTACTCCTCGGGGTGGAGGATCGCGAAGACCATGTCCTCCAGTTCGGTCTTGAGCGCTTGGACGCCGAGCCGTTCCGCGAGGGGGATGAGGACGTCCCGGGTGACCTTGGCGATGCGGACCTGTTTCTCGGGACGCATCACGCCGAGGGTGCGCATGTTGTGCAGCCGGTCGGCGAGTTTGATCGACATCACACGGACGTCGTTGCCGGTGGCGACGAGCATCTTGCGGAAGGTCTCGGGCTCGGCGGCGGCCCCGTAGTCGACCTTCTCCAGTTTGGTGACGCCGTCGACGAGGAAGCGCACCTCCTCGCCGAACTGCTCACGGACCTGATTGAGCGTCACATCCGTGTCCTCGACGGTGTCGTGGAGCAGAGACGCCGTCAGGGTCGTCGTCTCGGCGCCCAGTTCGGCGAGGATCAGGGTCACGGCGAGCGGGTGTGTGATGTACGGCTCACCGCTCTTGCGCATCTGACCGCGATGCGAGGACTCGGCCAGGACGTAGGCGCGGCGCAGCGGTTCGAGGTCGGCGTCGGGGTAGTGGGCGCGGTGGGCCTCGGCCACGTGGCCGATGGCGTCGGGCAGCCGGTCACGGGCTGCGGGGCCGAGCAGCGCGGCCCGGCCGAGGCGGCGCAGGTCGATCCGGGGGCGGGCCTTCCTGCGGGGCACTGTCGGCAGGACCGGGCCTGCTGTGACCGGGCCTGGGCTCGCGGGATTCGTGGCCTCCGCACTCATGGGCACCTCCGGCTGCGTGGACCGGCGGACGGGGTGCCCCAGGGCGGACACAGCTCGGGGGGTGGCATCAGTCCCCCGTCCGGGCCGGTGCTTGATGCTACCGAGCCCATCACGTGCGCCCGACCGCCTCTCGTCGAGCGTGAAAAGGATCACCCATTCGAGCGACGGTTTACAGGTTTACGGTTCGCATGCTGTGACCTGCGCCCGGTCAGCGAACGGAGCGTTCCAGCCACTCCGCGTCGATTTCTCCCTCGGCGACGATCACCGCGGGGCCGGTCATCTCAATCTCGCCGTCGGGTCGCTCGGTGATCACCAGGGTGCCGCCGGGCACGTCGACGGTGTACGTCACCGGGGTTCCGGTGGCGGTCGGGTCGGCGCCGTCCCGGCGGGCGGCGGCCACGGCGACGGCGCACGCGCCCGTGCCGCACGAGCGGGTCTCGCCGGAGCCGCGCTCGTGCACGCGCAGGGCGACGTGCCGGGGGCCGCGGTCGACCACGAACTCGACGTTCACCCCGTCGGGATAGGCGGCGGCAGGGCTGAAGGGCGGCGGGGAGTACAGGTCGCCCGCGTGCGCGAGGTCGTCCACGAAGGCGACGGCGTGCGGGTTGCCCATGTTCACGTTCTGTGCGGGCCAGCTGCGCTCGCCGACACTCACCGTGACGTCCCCTTCCGGGAGCAGCGCCTTGCCCATGCCGACGGTGATGTCACCGTCCTTGGAGAGGTGCACCGTCTTCACGCCCGCGCGCGTGGCGATCGCGAGGTCGCCCTCGTCGGCGTGTCCGGCGCGCTGGAGGTAGTGCGCGAACACGCGCACGCCGTTGCCGCACATCTCCGCGACCGAGCCGTCGCCGTTGCGGTAGTCCATGAACCACTCCGCCTCGGCCGCCATGTCCTTGGCCTCGGGGTGCGCCTCGGACCGCACCACGTGCAGCAGGCCGTCACCGCCGATGCCGGCGCGGCGGTCGCACAGTGCGGCGACGGCGGCCGGGGGCAGGTCGATGGTGTTCTCGGGGTCCGGGACGATCACGAAGTCGTTCTCGGTGCCGTGCCCCTTGAGGAAGGCGATCCGCGTGCTCATTCCTCGATCGTACGGGGTGGGTACGACAACGCCCGCGCGCGTTGGAGAGCCGGCGCAGCCGACCGGCCCGGCGCCGCTCAGCGCAGCCGGGCCACGCGCCACACGGCCAGCACGACCACCGCGGCGACCATCACGGCGTACGCGATCACGACCCGCCAGTCCGGACGGCGCCCAGAGCCCCGCTGCGGCAGCCCTGGCCACGTGTAACCAACGCGACGAGCGGCCATCATGCCCCAGCCGGCCGCGCAGGAGCAGATCAGCAGGCCCAGCATGGCGATCACGGCTCCGCTGTCGCCGAAGTCGAAGGCCAGCGGGAACGCGAACATCAGGGAGCCGACCGCGGCCAGGCTCACGATGGGAGCGAGCTGCCAGATGCGCATCCGGCGCTGCGGGCGCAGCTCGACCTCGACCTCGGGGCCGCCCGCGAACATCTCCTCGGGCTCCGGGCCGTCGGCGGTCACGCCGTCCGGCGTCTCGTCGGGCCCGTCGGGGCTCAGACGGTCGCCGTCCTGCTCCGCTTCACCGCTGTCGGCGGTGAGGGGCTCGGTACCTTGTGCGGTGTCGCGAGGGCCGGCCTCCATCGCCACGCGCCCTCCCAACTCGGACTCCACTTGGTCGATCGAAGCTCGATGATGGCACGGTGCCGAAGGCCGCGATGACGGCCGGAGCGTCCCGATGCCATGACGTGATCAGGCTGTAACCGGTCGTTCGACCAATGCCAGTGCGAGCTGCGGAAGTCTTGTGACATCCGCCGCAGCCCCACTCAACCAATGCACACGCGGGTCGCGCCTGAACCACGAATCCTGACGGCGCGCGAAGCGCTTGGTGGCACGTACGGTCTCGGCCCGCGCCTCTGCGTCGGTGCACTCTCCGGTGAGCGCCGCGAGCACCTGCTGGTAGCCGAGCGCGCGCGAGGCCGTACGCCCCTCACGCAACCCCTGCGCCTCCAGTGCGCGTACCTCGTCCACCAGCCCGGCGTCCCACATCCGGTCGACCCGGCGCGCGATGCGCTCGTCGAGTTCGGGCCGCGCCACGTCGACGCCGATCTGCAGGGTGTCGTAGACCGAGTCGTGGCCAGGGAGGTTGGCGGTGAAGGGCTTGCCGGTGATCTCGATCACCTCGAGGGCCCGGACGATACGGCGGCCGTTGCTGGGGAGGATCGCGTGCCCGGCCTCGGGGTCGGCGGCGGCCAGGCGCGCGTGCAGCGCCCCCGAGCCGCGCAGGGTGAGCTCCTCCTCCAGCCTGGCCCGGACTTCGGGGTCGGTGCCGGGGAACTCCAGGTTGTCGACGGCCCCGCGGATGTACAGGCCGGATCCGCCGACCAGGATCGGCCAGCGGCCCTCGGCGAGCAGGGTGTCGATCCTGGCGCGGGCCAGTCTCTGGTACTCGGCGACGGAGGCGGTGACCGTGACGTCCCAGATGTCCAGGAGGTGGTGCGGGACGCCCTCGCGTTCCTCGGGCGTCAGCTTGGCGGTGCCGATGTCCATCCCTCGGTAGAGCTGCATGGAGTCGGCGTTGACGACCTCGCCGCCGAGACGCTGGGCCAGAAAGACGCCCAGATCGGACTTACCGGCCGCGGTCGGTCCGACGACGGCGATGACTCGGGGGGCGGGGGGTGCGCTGCTCACCGCCCCAGTCTCGCAAACCTCACGGCCACGCCTCGAACGAGTTACGTGACGGTACGCGCGCGGGGTCGTTGCCAGTTGCGAGGTTTTCCGCCGCCTGATCGCAGAGGCGGCGGCCCGGGCGGCGCAAACGGACGCACCGGACGACGCGGGATTTCGCCCGCATGAGTAATGTATGGAGTGGATATGGGCGTTTTCGCACGGCTTCTCCGGAGGTCAAAGACCACGGAGGAGGCGTCAACCGCCGAGCCGCAGGCCGATCAGCCGACGGCCGAGCCTTCGACTGAGAAGGCGGCAGAGGCGAAGGGGTCGGTCGAGGCCGAGGCTGAGACCGAGGCCGGTACGACGTCCGACTCGAAGACTGAGACGAAGGCCGAGGCCAAGGTCGAAGACGCTGTGGAGGAGACGGCTGTACCGGCCGCCGAGGACACCTCCGGCTCCGGCGAGGGCGTCGAGATCCCCAAGCAGCAGTCCGCGGAAGAGGCTGCCGACAGCGAGGCCGGCGAAGGCGCTCGCACGTAACCGCCCCGCGAGGGAAGGTGGACCATGGGTCTCCTGGACAATGTGAAGGCCAAACTCAGCCCCGCCAAGGACAAGGTCTCCGGCCTCGCCCAGCAGCACGGGGACAAGATTGAGCATGGCCTCGACAAAGCCGCCAAGGTCGTCGACGAGAAGACCAAGGGCAAGTACAGCGACAAGATCCAGTCGGGGACGGGCAAGGCCAAGGGAGCCATGGACCGGATCGCGCACAAGGACGGCACGGACCCGGGCGGCGACATCGGTACGCCCCCGGCCTCCCCGCCTCCGTCCTCCCCGCCTCCGGCTTCCTGAACGACACGGCGCACCGACGGACGGCCGCGGAGCACGACGCTCCCGGCCGTCCGTCGTTTCCGTCGTTTCCGTCGGAGCCCTCGTTGCGCCGTTTCCGTGGTTGCGCCTCTTCCGTCGTCGCCGTCCGCCTCCGCGGTACGGCGAGGGCGGCTACGACCAGGCCGCGACCACGTATCCCACCCCGTACGGCGCACCCTCGTACAGCAGGGTGCCGCCGAGGTCCGTGTCCTGCGCCGCGCCGGCCAGCACCTGCCAGGGGGCCCGGCCCGATGCCTTCAGCTCGTACGCCAGGTCTGCGTCCAGCGCCTTGAGAGCCTCCGGGTCAGCCGCGCCCAGTGCACGCGTGACCTCCGCGTCGAAGGGTGCCGCCCGGTCGTCGAGATAGCCGGGTGCCTTGAGCGTGCGGCACGCGCTGGCGTCTCCCATGACCAGCAGAGCCACCCGCTCGGCACGGCCCGCGATTTCCCCTCCGACCTCGATACACCGCTCGGCCGCGAGCGGTTCCCCCACACCGAGTCCCTCGATCGGGGCATCCGCCCACCCGGCCCGCTCCAGCAGCCACGCGGCCACCGACAGCGAGGGCGGGAGCATGCGATCGGCTCCTGTGTCCCGGTCCGCGCCCAGGCGTACGTCGAGGTCCACACCGAACCCGCGGAACGAGCCCCGGGTGCCCTCCGGATGCCTCCCGCGCCCGCTCTGGCCGGCCGGCCCGACGACCACGAGCCGGTCGGGCCGGGCCGCGGCGAGAACACCGAGCGCGTCCGTGCACGCGGCACGCGCGACGTCCAGTTCGGGTGCGGCACCCGCGGCGACCTCGGGCACGAGCAGGGGCGGGCAGGGGCAGACTGCGGCGGCGACAAGCATGATCGGCAGGGTAACCCTGGCGGGCGGCGCGAGGGAGCCGAGGACCGGCGGAACGGCCGTACGCCCCCCGATCTCCCCGCGTGTCCACACGCCCCTCCGCGACGCACGCGTGTGGGCGGCAGCGGTGGGCCGTCAGCCGCGGACGTCGCTGCGCGGCCCGCCTCAGCAAGCAACCCGTACCCGCTGCCCGGTCACGCCGCAGGCTCCCCCGCGCGGCGTCAGTCGCAGCCGCAGCCGCTGCCCGTCGTGGCCGGGAGCGGCTCGGGGGCGCCGATCTTCGGAAGGCCGAGCATGACGCCGGCCGGAGCGGCAGCCTTCTCGGCGTTGCGCTTCTCCCAGGCGTCGCCCGCGCGCGTGGGGCGCACGGCGAGGGTGGGACCCTCGGCGAGGAGGTGGTGCGGGGCGGCGTACGTGATCTCGACGGTCACCACGTCACCGGGGCGGACCTGCTGCTCCGGCTTGGTGAAGTGGACCAGGCGGTTGTCGGGGGCGCGGCCGGAGAGGCGGTGGGTGGCACCGTCCTTGCGGCCCTCACCCTCGGCGACCATGAGGTCGAGCGTGCGGCCGACCTGCTTCTTGTTCTCCTCCCAGGAGATCTCCTCCTGGAGGGCGACAAGACGCTCGTAGCGCGCCTGGACGACCTCCTTGGGGATCTGGTTCTCCATGGTCGCGGCCGGGGTGCCGGGGCGCTTGGAGTACTGGAAGGTGAAGGCCTGTGCGAACCGGGCCTCTCGGACGGCGTGCAGCGTCTCCTCGAAGTCCTCCTCGGTCTCGCCGGGGAAGCCCACGATGATGTCGGTGGTGATCGCCGCGTGCGGGATGGCGGTGCGGACCTTCTCGATGATCCCGAGGTAGCGCTCCTGGCGGTAGGAGCGGCGCATCGCCTTGAGGACCGTGTCCGAGCCGGACTGCAGGGGCATGTGCAGCTGCGGCATCACGTTCGGCGTCTCGGCCATGGCCGCGATCACGTCGTCGGTGAAGTCGCGCGGGTGCGGGGAGGTGAAGCGGACGCGCTCCAGGCCCTCGATGGCGCCGCAGGCCCGCAGGAGCTTACTGAAGGCCTCGCGGTCGCCGATGTCGGAGCCGTACGCGTTGACGTTCTGGCCGAGCAGCGTGATCTCGGAGACGCCCTCGGCGACCAGGGCCTCGATCTCGGCCAGGATGTCGCCGGTCCTGCGGTCCTTCTCCTTGCCTCGCAGGGCGGGGACGATGCAGAAGGTGCAGGTGTTGTTGCAGCCGACGGAGATGGAGACCCAGGCCGCGTACGCGCTCTCGCGCCGCGTCGGCAGAGTGGAGGGGAAGGCTTCGAGTGACTCGGCGATCTCGACCTGTGCCTCTTCCTGGACGCGGGCGCGCTCCAGGAGGACCGGCAGCTTGCCGATGTTGTGCGTGCCGAAGACGACGTCCACCCAGGGCGCCTTCTTGACGATGGTGTCGCGGTCCTTCTGGGCGAGGCACCCGCCGACCGCGATCTGCATCCCGGGGCGGCTCGCCTTCCTCGGGGCGAGGCGGCCGAGGTTGCCGTAGAGCCGGTTGTCGGCGTTCTCGCGCACCGCGCAGGTGTTGAAGACGACGACGTCCGCGTCCCCGTCCGACCCCTCGGGTGCGCGCACGTACCCGGCGTCCTCGAGCAGCCCGGACAATCGCTCGGAATCGTGAACGTTCATCTGGCACCCGTAGGTGCGCACCTCGTATGTCTTCACGCCCACTGCCAGGCTCCGGTCGCTGCTGCTCATGCGACAAGGGTAGGCGGTGCCCGAAGGGCCTCCTGCCGCCGACGGTCTGCCGGCAGGCTCCGGTGATGCGCCGTTCCCGCACCTGGAATACGCCCTGTCACGCGCCGGCTACGGGAGGTGGCGGCGACGTCGGTCGCTTCTCGGTCCCTTGTTCCGTACCGACGGGCTGCCGCAGTTGGCGGTGGCAGCGGCAGAGCGGGCACGCCGTGGACCGGTTCGGTCGCCTCACGGGTCGATGAGGCCCGCCCGGATCGCGTAACGGGTCAGTTCCAGACGGTCGCGCATGCCCAGCTTCTGCAGAAGGTTCGCGCGGTGGCGTTCGACTGTCTTGGTGCTGATGAAGAGCAGTTCGCCGATCTCCTTCGAGGTATGGCCCTCGGCGACGAGCTTGAGGATCTCCTCCTCGCGCTCGGTGATGGCCCGCTCGGGCAGACCGTCGCCCCGGTGGAGGCGGTCGAGGTACGAGCGGACAAGGGCCCGCTCCGCCCCCGGATAGATGAACGGCTCGTCCCGTACGGCCGCCCGGCACGCCTGGACCAGGTCGCGGTCGGCGACGGACTTCAGGACGAAACCCCCGGCGCCGGCCTTGAGGGCCTCGAAGAAGTACTGCTCGTTGTCGTACATCGTGAGGATGAGGATGCGCAGGTCCGGCAGACGGCGGGAGAGTTCGCGGGCCGCCTGGAGCCCCGTCATCCGGGGCATCGCGACGTCGAGGACGGCCAGATCGACGTCACGCGCGCGTGCCAGGTCGACCGCCTCCGCCCCGTCGCCGGCCTCGGCCACGACGGTGAGGTCCGGCTCATTCTCGAGGATGAGGCGAACGCCTCTTCGTACGAGCGTGTGGTCGTCGGCGAGCAGGACGCGGATCGGGGTCTCCAGCGGCGGGCGGGGCGCCATCAGCGGTTCCTCCCGGTCGCGGCCGGAATGCGCAGCCGTATGTCGGTGCCGCGGCCCGGGGCGGGTTCCACCAGGAGAGCGGCGCCTATGAGGAGGGCACGTTCGCGCATGCCGCTGATGCCCGCGCCCTCCGGGGCGCCACCCAGGCCCTTGCCGTTGTCGCGTACGAGGAGTTCGACGCCGTCCGGGACCGGCCGCAGCCGGACGTCCGCGCGGTCGGCGGCGGCGTGCCGCACGGTGTTGGTCAGACCCTCCTGGGCGACGCGGTAGACCACGAGTTCGGACTCCTCCGTCAGCCGGGGCAGATCGCCGGGGACGTGGTGGCGCACGGTCAGTCCGTGCGTGGTGAACTCGGCCGCCAGGGAGCGCAGGGCGCTCGGCAGCCCGAGCTCGTCCAGGACGCCGGGGCGCAGCCTGCGGGCGATGCGGCGGATCTCGTCGAGGCCGGCGCGGGTGGCCTCCTGGGCCTGGCTGACCTCCTCGCGCAGGTCGTCGGGCACCCGGTCGGCGACGCGCCTGAGCTGGAGGAGGACCGCGGTCAGGGTCTGGCCGACCTCGTCGTGGAGTTCGCGGGCGACGCGGTGGCGTTCGCGTTCCTGGGCGGAGAGCGCGCGGGCGGCGCCCGTGGCGCGTTCGTTTTCCAGCCGGTCGAGCATCGTGTTGTACGTCGTGATCAGCGCGGCCGTCTCCGCGGGACCGGCGACGAGGGCGCGGGCCCCGGGGCGCAACAGGTCGGCCGTCGCCATGGCCCGGCCCAGCCGCTCGAGCGGGGCGAGGCCGATGCGCAGCACGAGCGCGTTGGCGGCGAGCAGTACGGCGAGGCCCGCCACGACGGCCAGTGCCTCGCCCGGCAATACGGGGGTGGACACGGTGACCGGACCGAGCAGCAGTGCGGCGGCCGCGATCAGGCCGACGGCGTTGAGCGAGAAGATCCGCCAGAACAGCGACACCGTTCCTTTCTCGCCCCTTCCCGTCCTTGTCCGCGGCCCGTGGGTACCCGCATACGGCACCGCCGCAGCCAGCCTCGCCGCGCGCCTTCGGCCTCGTATATCCGTGACGACACCCATGTCGTCACCGTACGGGGCAGTGGCAGCATGCGGACTTGGCAACCGCGTACACCGCATCACGACGTGTTAAGGGGAAAGACGTGTCTGTTCCACGCCTGAGGGCGACGCCGCTACCGGGGATCGGGGTCCAGTACGATCTCATGACCCGGGAAGACCGCCATCTGTCCGTGGTGGCACACCGCGATGGCGCCCGCACGGTGAGCGTGTACCAGGCCGACGATCCCGACTCCTGCGCCCAGTCGCTACGGCTGACCGGTCCCGAGGCGGGCGCGCTGATCGACGCGCTGATGCCGTCCCATCACAGTGCGAGCCTGCTCTACACCACGGACCTGGGGCTGGTCGCCGAGCGCGTCGAGGTCGCCGCGGGCTCCCGGTGGAACGGGCGGGTGCTGGGCGAGACCCGGATGCGGACCGAGACGGGCGCGTCCGTCGTGGCCGTGCTGCGGAGGGCGGAGGCCATTCCGTCGCCGACGCCGGACTTCCGGCTCGTCGGCGGGGACACCCTCATCGTGGTCGGTACCCGTGAGGGCGTCGACGCCGCCGCGGCGATACTCGGGCGGGAGTGATCCGGTGCACTCCGCGGTACTGCTGATCGAGTTCGGTTCCATCATCCTCGCCCTTGGCCTGCTCGGCCGGTTCGCAGCCCGCTTCCGGCTCTCCCCCATCCCGCTGTACCTGCTCGCCGGTCTGGCCTTCGGCGAGGGAGGGCTGCTGCCGCTCGGGGCCAGCGAGGAGTTCATCGCGACCGGCGCCGAGATCGGCGTCATCCTGCTGCTGTTGATGCTCGGCCTGGAGTACTCGGCCGGCGACCTGATCACCAACCTCAAGTCCCACTACCCGTCCGGTCTCGTCGACTGCGCGCTCAACGCCCTGCCGGGCGCGGCGGCGGCGCTGCTGCTGGGCTGGGGGCCGGTGGCCGCCGTCGTGCTGGCCGGAGTCACCTGGATCTCGTCGTCCGGCGTGATCGCGAAGGTGCTCGGCGACCTGGGCCGGGTGGGCAACCGCGAGACGCCGGTGATCCTCAGCATCCTCGTCCTGGAGGACCTGGCGATGGCGGTGTACCTGCCCATCGTCACCGCGCTGGTGGCCGGCGCCGGGCTGCTGGCCGGGAGCGTGACCCTGGCGATCGCGCTGGGCGCGGCGGGTCTCGTGCTGTTCTTGGCGGTGCGTTACGGCCGGCTGATCTCCCGCTTCGTCTCCAGCGACGACCCGGAGAAGCTGCTGCTGGTCGTGCTCGGCCTGACGATCCTGGTGGCGGGCGTCGCCCAGCAACTCCAGGTGTCCGCCGCGGTCGGCGCGTTCCTGGTCGGCATCGCGCTGTCCGGGGAGGTCGCCGAGGGCGCACACACCCTGCTGAGCCCGTTGCGGGACCTGTTCGCCGCCGTCTTCTTCGTGTTCTTCGGCCTGCACACCGACCCGGCCAGCATCCCGCCCGTGCTGCTGCCGGCCCTGGCGCTGGCGGTCCTCACCGCCGGGACGAAGATCGCCACCGGGTACTGGGCGGCCCGGCGCGCCGGGATCTCCGTCAAGGGACGCTGGCGTACCGGCGGGGCGCTGGTGGCACGCGGCGAGTTCTCGATCGTCATCGCGGGGCTCGCCGTGAGCGCCGGCATCGAACCGTCCCTCGGCCCCCTGGCGACGGCGTACGTCCTGATCCTGGTCGTCCTCGGCCCCCTCACCGCGCGTTACACGGAGCCGGTGGCGTCCTGGTGGACCCGCCGCGCCGAGGACCGCCGGGAGACCCGGGAGGCCTCGGCGCGGGCAGCGGCCGAGGCAGGGGCGTCGGTGGGCGGCGACTGAGCGACGGGCCTCGCCGCCGCATGCCGCCGCCCTGGCGGCACGGACGGCAGAGGCGGGGCAGGGCGGTGTCGGTCGGCGGCAGCCGATCCGCCGGCACCGGCACGCCCCGCCGCGCCGTCGCCCTGCACCCATCCCTGCCGGCGCAGCACGCACGACACGTCCGGAGCCTCGTAGTGGCCGCCCTTGAGGATCTTGCCGTCGGCGCGGCGGGCGACACGGCGGTCAGGGCCCCTTGGTCATGTGGGACCGGTGGATCTCGGTGATCACCGCGTCGAGGTCGATGCCGTGGACGAGGGCCGGGCCGTGCCGTGCCGTGCGGTGCCGTGCCGTAGGCGGCGTAGACGACATCGGCGAGCTCGTGCGCGAGCCGGTCCAGCGGGCCGGTGACGGGGACCTCGGCGACCTCCGCGGCCTCCTCGGCGAGCAGCTCACCGCGATGGGCGGCCAGGTCGGGCGAGGCCTCGGTGGGTGTACTGCGGGCGGCGAGGTGGAACGCACGGACCAGGTCGGCGGGCGAGGAGCTCATCCGGCGACTCCAGCCACCGCCACTGACAACGCGTCGGCGCATACGGCTGCACCGGCCACCGTCCCTCCAGGTCCCGGCCCGCACCCCTCCCGCCCCGCCCCCTGTGACGCCGCCCCTGGTCAGCACGGCGTCCCGGCTGGCAGGATCGCCCGCATGTCCAGAGTGCTCCCCCGTATCGGCAGGCGCCGGGCCCTGCAGGGCGCGACCGCCGGAGTCGTCGCGCTCGGGCTGCTGCTGTGGTGGCTGCTGCCGCTGGGCGAGGCACCTCCGAGCGGGACGATCAGGTTCAGTACGGGGACGAAGGCCGGCGTCTACCAGGAGTACGGGTGGCGACTGCGCAACGAGCTCGACAAGGACATGCCGAATCTCAAGGTGCGGCTGATGACCAGTGACGGCTCACAGGAGAACGTCGCGCGCGTGGCGACCGGCCAGGCCGACTTCACCATCGCGGCGGCCGACGCCGTGGAGGCGTACACCGGCCCCGACGCCGACGGGCTGCGCGGTGTCGCCCGCCTGTACGACGACTACGTACAGCTCGTCGTCCCGAGCGACTCGGACGTCCGGACGGTCGCGGACCTGGAGGGCAAGCGGGTCGCCATAGGGCCGCCCCACTCGGGTGTGCGGCTGATCGCCAACCGGGTACTCAAGGCGGCGGGCATCGACGCGAAGAAGGACATCACCCCGCTGCCCGACGGAATCGACATCGGCCCGGCCCGGCTCAAGCGGGGCGAGATCGACGCGTTCTTCTGGTCGGGCGGTTTGCCGACGCAGGGTCTGAGGAAGCTGTCCGCCACCTACGCCTTCCGGTTCGTGCCGATCGGCACCGACCTCGTCGCCAAGCTGCACCAACAGGGCGGCGCGTCCCGCTACTACCGCGCCACCAACATGCCGGAGTCGGCCTATCCCTCGGTCCAGAAGGGCTCCACGGTGGCGACGATCGCGGTGTCCAACCTGCTGATCACCCGCAAGGACGTGGACCCGAGGCTCACCGAGTGGTTGACCCGGGCCGTGCTCAAGAGCAGGGACGACATCGGCGACCGCGTCCACTCCGCCCAGTTGGTCGACGTACGCACGGCGATCTACACGGACCCATTGGACCTGCACGAGGGTGCGCAGCGGTATTACAGCTCGGTCAAGCCGTAGACGCCGTAGACGACACCACGCGCGCGTCGTAGGAGATGGCGCGCACGCGTCGTACGAACGTCTCGTCGGCTGTCGCAGGAAGCCTCACCGCGCGACCCGGCGCGCACCCTCACAACACGCGGTGCGCCTGGGTCGCCCGTCGTAGCCCGGCGTACCGAACCTCACGCAGTGGGACCGGACCGGGGCACTCGCACCGTCACCGTCAGCCCGTGCGGCTCGTGGTGGTCGTACGTGATCGAGCCGCCGCCCGCGGCGAGAAGAGCGCGGGAGATGGAGAGACCGAGGCCGGAGCCCTTGACGTTCTGGTGGCGGCCGCTGCGCCAGAAGCGGTCGCCTACGCGCGCGAGTTCGTCGTCCGTGAGGCCGGGGCCGTTGTCAGTGACCACGACGGTGGAGGTGCTGCCGTCGGAGGCGACCGTGACCTCGACGGTCTCGTCCTTCGGCGTGAACTTCACCGCGTTGTCGATCACCGCGTCCAGGGCGCTGGAGAGGGTGACCGGGTCGGCCCAGGCTGTGGTGGGCGGGCAGGTGCCCACCAGCCGTACGCCCTTGGCCTCGGCGGTCGGCGTCCAGGCCGCGACGCGCTCGGAGGTGAGGGCGCCGATGTCGGTGACCCTGAGGTCCGCCTCGGTGTGCTCGGCCAGTGCCAGGTCGAGCAGGTCGTCCAGGACCTGTGCCAGACGCTTGCCCTCGGCCTGGACCGAGGCGATCTCCTGATTGCCCTCCGGCAGTTCGAAGGCGAGCAGCTCGATGCGCAGCAGCAGCGCCGCGAGGGGGTTGCGCAGCTGGTGCGAGGCGTCGGCGACGAAGGCGCGCTGCTGTTCCAGGACGTCCTCGACGTTGTCCGCCATCTCGTTGAACGACCGGGCCAGGCGCCTGAGTTCCGGCGGTCCGCCGGCGACCGCGACGCGGGACTTCATGGCCCCGCTCGTGATCGCGTGGGTGGTGGCGTCCAAGACGCGCACGGGTCGCAGGACCCAGCCCGTCAGCCGTAGCGCGGCGCCCACGGCCAGCAGCATGGCGGCGATCTCCCCCGCTCCGATGACCAGCCAGCCGTGCAGGATCCGCGAACGCATCTGCCCGGTGGGTGAGTCGGTGACGACGACGGCGACGACGTCGCCGTCCCGGATGACCGGCGAGGCGACGACCAGACGGTGGCGCTGCCAGGGCCACACCTGCTTCGGATCGTGGCTGCGCCGGCTGAGCAGCGCCTCGCCGAACGCCTGGCGGACCTCACCCTCCCTCGGGAGGACGAAGGTGGAGGGCGCCTTGGCCATGGGGGTGGCGTTGCGGTAGAAGACGCCCGCCCGGATGCCATAGACGTCGTGGTAGCTGGCGAGTTCGATACCCAGCGTGTCCTTGCGCTCGTTCGTCTCCCCGGGCGGGTCGGTGACGTACTGGGCGAGGGCCGCGAAGCGTGCCGTGTCGTCGATCCGGTCCACGATCACGTTCTGCTGCTGGGCCGCGGCCACACTGATGGCGAGCGGGACACCGAGGGCGAGCAGAACGGCCGCCATCAGGACGATGAGCAGCGGGAGCAGGCGTGTGCGCACCCGGCCCCGCTACGCGCCCGGGGCGACGAGCCGGTAGCCCACGCCGCGTACGGTCTCGATGAGTGCCGGCATCCGCAGCTTGGCGCGCAGGGACGCCACGTGTACCTCCAGGGTGCGGCCGGTCCCCTCCCAGCTGGTGCGCCACACCTCGCTGATGATCTGCTCCCGGCGGAACACCACACCGGGGCGCTGGGCCAGCAGGGCCAGGAGGTCGAACTCCTTGCGGGTCAGCTGGACGACCGAACCGTCCACGCTGACCTGGCGGGTGGGCAGTTCGATGTGCACCGGGCCGAGGCGCAGGCCGGTCTCGCTCGCCCCGGGGGCGTCGTCGTGGGCGGTGCGCCGGGCGACGGCGTGGATGCGGGCCAGCAGCTCCCCGGTGTCGTACGGCTTCACCACGTAGTCGTCGGCGCCGAGGTTGAGGCCGTGGATGCGGGAGCGGACGTCCGAGCGCGCGGTCACCATGATCACCGGGGTGCTCGTGCGCTTGCGGATCTTGCCGCAGACCTCGTAGCCGTCCTGGTCGGGCAGGCCCAGGTCGAGGAGGACCACTCCGAAGCCGTCGACTTCCGGGACAAGGGCCTGCAGGGCCTCCTCGCCACTGCGGGCGTGGGTGACGTCGAAACCGTGTCTCGCCAGGACCGCGGACAGGGCGGC
Source organism: Streptomyces sp. NPDC033131 (assembly GCF_055578365.1). Classification (NCBI taxonomy): domain Bacteria; kingdom Bacillati; phylum Actinomycetota; class Actinomycetes; order Kitasatosporales; family Streptomycetaceae; genus Streptomyces; species Streptomyces sp. NPDC033131. Next base: position 39,306 of record NZ_JBVIPA010000025.1, on the reverse strand, counting down.
CGCCACATGGTTGTCGTCCTCGACGAGGAGCAGTCTCATCCGGGCCCCCTTCGGTTCATCGGACGTACGATCGGGATGTGTACAAAAACGTGGGCACGCGCGCGCGTGCACATGGCAGTCACGCTGATGGATGAGGACGGCGTCAAGAGGGTTCCGGTTGCGCGCGGCTTCCGTTACCCGGCCGATACGCGCCCAGCTCGCAAGTGCTACGACATGTGTCCGATTGCTATCGGATCGTGATGCTCAGATTCCCCTCAGATGTAATGACGCTGGTCGCGAGTGGTCACTACTGTCCTCCGAAACCGAGGAGGACGGAGCCCTAAAGCGATGACCGAAGTATCGGTGGCCAAGGAAGATGCGGCCGCGACCGGAGAACTGGTCGTCCTGAAGAGCGTCAACAAGCACTTCGGCGCGTTGCACGTGCTCCAGGACATCGACCTGACGATCGCCCGCGGCGAGGTCGTCGTGGTCATCGGACCCTCCGGGTCCGGGAAGTCCACCCTGTGCCGCGCCATCAACCGCCTGGAGACGATCGACTCCGGCACCATCGCCATCGACGGCAAGCCGCTGCCCCAGGAGGGCAAGGCGCTGGCCCGGCTGCGCGCAGACGTGGGAATGGTCTTCCAGTCCTTCAACCTGTTCGCACACAAGACCGTGCTCGAGAACGTGATGCTGGGCCAGATCAAGGTCCGCAGGACCGACAAGAAGGCGGCCGAGGAGAAGGCCCGCTCGCTGCTCGACCGAGTGGGTGTCGCCAACCAGGCGGACAAGTACCCCGCACAACTGTCCGGTGGCCAGCAGCAGCGTGTCGCCATCGCGCGTGCCCTGGCCATGGGCCCCAAGGTCATGCTGTTCGACGAGCCCACATCCGCGCTCGACCCGGAGATGATCAACGAGGTGCTGGAGGTCATGCAGCAGCTCGCCCGCGACGGCATGACCATGATCGTCGTCACCCACGAGATGGGCTTCGCCCGTTCGGCCGCCAACCGGGTGGTGTTCATGGCGGACGGTCGGATCGTCGAAGAAGCTGTGCCGGACCAGTTCTTCAGCAACCCGCGCAGCGACCGCGCCAAGGACTTCCTGTCGAAGATCCTGCACCACTGACGAATCCGGATCACTGACGCGACCGCGCCACCGACGGCCCGCGCCACCCGCAACGACGGCACTCTCCTCACCACACAAAGGATGTTCACCATGAAGCTCCGCAAGGTCTCCGCCGCGGCGGCCACCGCACTCGTCCTCGCCCTGACCGCCACCGCCTGTGGCAGCGACGACGGCGACAGCGACAGCGGCTCGGGTTCCGGTGGCGGCGACAAGATCAAGGTCGGCATCAAGTACGACCAGCCCGGTCTGGGCCTGAAGGAGCCCGACGGCTCCTTCTCCGGCTTCGACGTCGACGTGGCGACGTACGTGGCCAAGGAACTCGGCTACGAGCCCAACCAGATCGAGTTCGTCGAGACCAAGAGCGCCGACCGCGAGAACGCCCTCGCCCGCGGCGACGTGAAGTTCATCGCGGCCACCTACTCGATCAACGACGAGCGCGCCAAGAAGGTCGACTTCGCCGGCCCGTACCTGCTGGCCCACCAGGACCTGCTGGTCAAGGCCGACTCGGACATCACCGAGGGCACCGACCTCAACGGCAAGAACCTGTGCTCGGTGACCGGCTCCACTTCGGCGCAGAACGTCAGGGACGAGATCGCCCCGAAGGCCAACCTGAAGCAGCTGGGCGGCTACTCGGAGTGCATCTCCGGCCTGCAGGCCGGCTCCGTTGACGCGCTGACCACGGACGACTCGATCCTCGCGGGCTTCGCCGCACAGGAGCAGTACAAGGGCCAGTTCAAGCTCGCCGGCCTCAAGCTCAGCAACGAGAACTACGGCATCGGTGTGAAGAAGGGCGACACCGCGACCGTGGACAAGATCAACGCCGCTCTCGAGAAGATGGTCAGCGACGGCGCGTGGGAGAAGGCGGTCACGGAGAACTTCGGTCCGGCCAACTACAAGAACGAGCCGGCGCCGAAGATCGGCAACATCGTCAAGTAGCACGATCCCCGGCGTGCCGTCGCCGATTGCGATCAGGGCGACGGCACGCCGCGCTGTCCACGTACGCCACCGACCCCGGAAGCGCGGGAGATCGTGTTCGACTTTCTTTCAGACTATGACGACCCGAGCATTTGGGGCGCGTTCTGGATGACGGTGAAGCTCACCGCCCTCTCCGGCGTCGGCTCCCTGGTCTGGGGCACCCTCCTGGCCGCGATGCGGGTCAGCCCGGTCCCGCTCATGCGCGGATTCGGCACCGCCTACGTCAACATCGTCCGGAACATCCCCCTGACCGTCATCATCCTCTTCACTTCGCTCGGTCTCGCCGACATCTTCGGCATGACGATGGGTGCCTCCGACTTCAAGGTCCAGGGCTTCCGGCTGGCGGTGCTCGGTCTCGTCGCCTACACCGCGGCGTTCGTCTGCGAGGCGATCCGCTCCGGCATCAACACGGTGCCGCTCGGCCAGGCCGAGGCGGCACGCGCCATCGGTCTGAGCTTCAGCCAGACCCTGTCACTGATCATCCTGCCTCAGGCCTTCCGCTCGGTCATCGGCCCGCTGGCCAACGTGCTGATCGCGTTGACCAAGAACACCACCGTGGCCGCCGCGATCGGCGTGGCCGAGGCCGCCTTCCTGATGAAGGAAATGATCGAGAACGAGGCCCAGACGCTGCTCATCGGCGCCGTCTTCGCATTCGGGTTCGTGGTACTGACCCTCCCGACCGGCCTCATCCTTGGCTGGCTGAGCAAGCGACTGGCGGTGAAGCGATGAGCTCCGTCCTGTACGACACTCCGGGGCCCCGCGCCAAGCGGCGCAACATCCTGTTCTCGGTGGTCTTCTTCGTCCTGCTCGTCCTGCTCCTGTGGTGGGTCTGGCGGACGATGGACGAAAAGAACCAGCTGACCTGGGCCTTGTGGAAGCCGTTCACCGAGTCGGAGGCCTGGACGACGTACCTGTTGCCCGGGCTCGCCGACACGATGAAGGCAGCGGCGCTCGCCATGGTGATCGCCCTCCCGCTGGGCGCGGTCTTCGGCATCGCCCGCCTCTCCGACCACCGGTGGGTGAGGGTTCCGGCCGGTGCGGTGGTCGAGTTCTTCCGGTCCATCCCGGTGCTGCTGCTGATGCTGTTCGCCAACGAGTTCTTCGCCCGCTACACGGGCGTCAGCACTGAGGACCGCCCTCTGTACGCGGTCGTCACCGGCCTCGTGCTCTACAACGCCTCCGTCCTCGCCGAGATCGTGCGGGCCGGCATCCTGTCCCTGCCGAGGGGTCAGTCGGAGGCCGCCATGGCGGTCGGGCTGCGCAAGGGGCAGACGATGACCAACGTCCTGCTGCCGCAGGCCGTCACCGCGATGCTGCCCGCCATCGTCAGCCAGCTCGTGGTCATCGTGAAGGACACCGCGCTGGGCGGCGTGATGATCGGCTTCACCGAGCTGCTCAACACCCGCAGCACACTCGCGGCCGTCTACGCCAACGTCATCCCCAGCTTCATCGTGGTGGCGGTCATCTACATCGTGCTCAACTTCATCCTCACCACCTTCGCGGGCTGGCTGGAGCGCAGGCTGCGGCGCAGCAAGAAGGGCACGGGCGTGGTCCTCGGCCAGGAGGACGTGGAGGAGCTCAACGCCGCCGAGGTGCGCGGCACCTTCGGCACCGGCGCCGGAGGCGGCGGCGTCTGATGATCAGTCAAGTGACCTGAAGGACACGGAGGGCAGTGGCATGATCGCCACTGCCCTCCGTCACTTGACGCAAGCACCGGCAATGGGTTGCATACGTTCTGTGATCGTGCACCCTGCTCAAACTTCCTGTTCACCCACGTCTCTCGGGACACCGCTGCGGGCAGGGGGCGCCGCGCCGTGGACCCGGTGATCATCGTCGGCGCGGGGCCCGTCGGGCTCACGCTGGCCCTGGCTCTGGCCCGTCAGGAAGTGCCGTCCGTCGTCCTCGACGAGGGGCCGGGCAAGGACGAACCGCGCCTCGCGCGCACCGTCGTCCTGCGCGAGGACACCGCCGCCCTCATGGAGCGGCTGACCGGCGTGCCGCTCGCCGAGGCCGGCGCCCACTGGGCCGGATGGCGGTCGATGCGGCGCAAGCAGGTGATGCGCGAGGTCACGTTCGGGGGTGGCAGCGACGCCGAGGACGATGCCGGTCCGTCCCCCCTGCACATCGCCCAGCACGTACTGACCGGCGCCCTGCGCGCCGCCCTCGCGGGCGAGCGCCTCGTCAAGATCGCCGTGGACAGTCGCCTCGACGCCGTCGAGCAGGAATCCTCGGGCGTCACGGCCCACACCCGTGGCCCCAAGGGCACCTGGTGGCGGGGGAGCTACCTGGTCGGCTGCGACGGCACCCGCTCGACGGTGCGCAAGCTCCAGGACATCCGCTTCCCGGGCCGTACGGCGGTCGAACGACACGCCGTGGCGGCGCTGCGCACGGAACTTCCCTGGCCCGACCAGGCCTTGCTCCACAGGATGCCGCCGTGGCGCACGACCGGTCCCTCGGTCGGGGAGGTCACCGGGCGCCCTCTGCCGGACGGGGTGTGGCGTCTCGACTGGCTGCTGCCGCCGGGCAAGGACCTGGTCACACCCGAGCTCCTGGTGGCCCGCGTCCGGGAGACCCTGGCGGGCTGGACCGGCGGCCCGACACCGCCGTACGAACTCCTGGACACCGGCGTCCACACGGTCCATCACCGCCTGGCCCGCCGCTGGCGCTCCGGTCGGGTCTTCCTCGCCGGGGATGCCGCCCACCTGCTCGGCGCGCTCGGCACGCAGGGCCTCGACGAAGGGCTCCAGGACGCCGACAACCTCGCCTGGAAGCTGGCGCTTGCCTGGCACCACGGGCCGCACGAGGCCCTGCTCGACAGCTACCAAGCGGAGCGGCGCGCGGTCGTCGCCGCCCGGCTGCGCGCCGCCGACCAGGCCCTGCCGCTGCTGCGCGGGGCCGGGAACCTGCGCGCCTACGTCCCCGGCTCGGCCCGCGGCCACGACGCGCTTCTCACGGACGGTCACTTGGGGCGCGGCGCGCTCGGTGCGCCGGGGGCGTACGCCGACTCACCGCTCGCGCCCCTGCACCTCGAAGGCGAGGCTCTCGTCGCCACGGAGCCCGGTGCTCCGGTCACCGACGTGCGGGTGACGGCTGAGGACGGCTCGTTCGTACGGCTGCGGGACCGCCTCGGTCGCGGCGCGCTGCTCGTCGTGCTGATCGCGCCGGGCACCGGCGTGTGGGAGCGCAAGCACTGGGTGACCGCCGGGATCATGCCCCGGCTGGCGGCGGCGGTGAGCGCACTGCCGCACACCGCCGAGCTGCTGGTCGCCGAGGAGTACCCCGGCGCGGCCCCGCACACCGTCCTTCTCGTACGACCCGACGGGCACCTCGTCACGGCTCTCACCGGGGTCCGGCCGGCCGACCTGTACGCGGCGGCCGAGGCGGCGCTGGGCGGGCCCGCGCGGGCGGCCACGGAAGCCAAGGCGGGCGCCGCCTCCCGGTGACCCAGTGGTGCTCACTGTCACGGTGCGTCCACATAGTGACAGTGAGTTGACCGGTCTGCACCGGCATGGTCTACTCCGGATCGTGACTGACACCTGTGTGCACCTGTGGCGGAAGGTCCATGTGGACCTCGTCCGCTACGCGGGCTGCATGTGTCGCCCGTCCTGCTGAATTCGCATTCCTCTTCACCTTGGCGCGCGCCGCTTCCGCGTTGACGCGCGCTTCACGCGAACGCTCTTCAGGACGGTGCCCGTGTCTGTCTTCCCTGCTGTCTCCTCCGGTTCCGCTGTCGCCTCCGGTTCCGCCGCCGCCGTGCCCACACAGGCGGATCTCCTCGCATTCGTCCGGCGTACGGCCGCCGACGCCGAGCTGATCTCCTCGCTCCCCCTCGACCCGGAGGGCCGCACCTGGGTGCGGCTGGAAGGGCCGGGCGGCAGTGAGGCCTGGCTGATCGGGTGGCCGCCCGGCAGCGGCACCGGCTGGCACGACCACGCCGAGTCGGTCGGCGCCTTCCTGACCGCGTCCGGTGAGCTCAAGGAGCACTCGCTCGCCGCCCGGCTGCCCTCCGACGGCTGGAAGACACTGGAACTGAGCGAAGGCGTGGACCGGGAGCGCCGGCTGACCGTCGGACAGGGGCGCGCCTTCGGTCGCCACCACGTCCACGAGGTCCTCAACGAGTCCACCGAGCACCACGCGATCTCCGTCCACGCCTACTATCCGCCCCTGCCGCAGATCCGCCGCTACAGCCGCAGCGGACCGATCCTGCGCCTGGAGCACGTGGAGCGTCCGGAGGACTGGCAGTGAGGTAGGCAGTCACACGGCGGGCGGGCCGCCCGGTCGGTATCGACGAGTTACTGGAGCGGGTACGGATGGGCGGCGCCCCCGCGTATCCATGTGTCCGGGCGTGAAACCACACCGCCCCTCAGAACCCCTCGTCACCGAGGAACTCCGTGTCCTCGCCCTCCTCCTCCAGCGCCTGCCGGACCACCCGCAGGGCCATGCCCTGGGGATAGCCCTTGCGGGCGAGCATGCCGGCGAGGCGACGCACTCGCTTGTCGCGGTCGAGGCCGCGGGTGGAGCGCAGCTTGCGGGCGACAAGGTCGCGCGCGGTCGCCTCCTCCTGCTCGGAGTCGACCTGTGCCACGGCGTCGTCGATCAGTGTGGAGTCGACGCCCTTGGTCCGCAGCTCCTGGGCGAGCGCCCGTCGGGCCAGCCCGCGGCCGTGGTGCCGGGACTCCACCCAGGCCTCCGCGAACGCGCTGTCGTTGATCAGCCCGACCTCCTCGAACCTCGACAGCACCTCCTCGGCGGCGTCATCCGGAATCTCCCGCTTGCGCAGGGCGTCCGCGAGCTGCTTCCGCGTGCGCGGGGTACCGGTGAGCAGGCTCAGACAGATCGCCCGTGCCTGCTCGACCGGATCCGTCAAAGGCTCGTCCTTCGCGTCCCTCGACGAGAAGGGGAGGCCTCCGTCCTCTCCTGGCGACTCCGCGCGGCCGCGCCGACGACGCCCTCGTGCGCCACCAGCGCCCCGTGCCCCGCCGCCCCGGCGCGAACCACCCACCGGCGAATCCGCGCCGAACGCCGAGGAGCCGCCGTCCGCCCTGTCCCCGTGAACCCCGTCGGACCACTGTCCGACGCCCGGCTCGTCGTCGTACGACCCCCTCGTGCCGTACGACGCCGTGCGGGCATAGTCCCCCTGTGCGTCATGGACCGCGTCGCCGCTCATTCCGGCGAAGCCCCCCTCGCCTCCCTGGCCCCGCTCACGCGGGGCGTCCGGATGGGCGGCGTACTCGGACCAGTCGGTTCGCCGTGTCACGGATCAGCTCTTGGCCGCCGCGGCCTTGGTCTTGGCTGCCTTGGCCACCGCCGGAGCGGGCACCGTCTTACCGGCGTCGTCCGTGGCGGCGGAGACCACCGCGTCCGCGCCCGGCTCGGCGGCCGGTTCCACGGGCCGGACGCCGACGCCCAGCTTGTCCTTGATCTTCTTCTCGATCTCGTTGGCCAGGTCGGGGTTGTCCTTCAGGAAGTTGCGCGCGTTCTCCTTGCCCTGGCCGAGCTGGTCGCCCTCGTACGTGTACCAGGCGCCTGCCTTGCGGACGAAGCCGTTCTCCACGCCCATGTCGATCAGGCCGCCCTCGCGGCTGATGCCCTGCCCGTAGAGGATGTCGAACTCGGCCTGCTTGAAGGGCGGAGCGCACTTGTTCTTGACGACCTTGACGCGGGTGCGGTTGCCGACCGCGTCGGTGCCGTCCTTCAGTGTCTCGATACGTCGGATGTCGAGCCGCACGGAGGCGTAGAACTTCAGCGCACGGCCACCGGTCGTGGTCTCCGGCGAGCCGAACATCACACCGATCTTCTCGCGGAGCTGGTTGATGAAGATCGCGGTGGTCTTGGACTGGTTGAGCGCACTGGTGATCTTCCGCAGGGCCTGGCTCATCAGACGGGCCTGGAGACCGACGTGACTGTCACCCATCTCGCCCTCGATCTCCGCGCGCGGGACGAGTGCGGCGACGGAGTCGATCACGATCAGGTCGAGAGCGCCGGAGCGGACCAGCATGTCCACGATTTCCAGGGCCTGCTCGCCGTTGTCGGGCTGGGACAGGATCAGGTTGTCGATGTCCACGCCGAGCTTCTTCGCGTACTCGGGGTCGAGGGCGTGCTCCGCGTCCACGAACGCGACCTGGCCGCCGGCCTTCTGCGCGTTGGCCACGGCGTGCAGGGTCAGGGTCGTCTTACCGGAGGACTCCGGCCCGTACACCTCCACGACACGGCCGCGCGGCAGGCCACCGACGCCGAGGGCGACGTCGAGTGCGGTCGACCCTGTGGGGATGACCTCGATGGGCTCGTTCGGTCGCTCGCCCAGGCGCATTACTGCGCCCTTGCCGAACTGCCGTTCAATCTGTGCGAGTGCGGCGTCGAGCGCCTTCTCGCGGTCGGTTCCTGCCATGGGTTCCACCCGGTTTGCTTGAGTCGATCGCTTCACGTCAAAGACGCTAACGCCTGCCACTGACAATGCGCCTCGACGCCCGTCCGGCCTGTGGATAACTCGGGCACTTCTCCACCGAAACCGGGTCGAAAGCCCCGCCGAGAGTATCGGCCGGAGCCTTCATAAGAATGGATGTTCGATTTTGGTGTCAAGCGCACCACGCGGCACTTCCGAGGCTACGTCTCGGGTCTCTGCCGTCCAGGGCCACCAACCGCCGGTGAGCAGTGGCTTCGGATGTCGTCGTGACCCAGCCGGGCGGGACCGCACTGGCGCCGCTCCCCCGGCACCGGGCGGAGAAGCCGCCGATGGCCGGTGGGCCCACATCAGGTCAGCCTCGGCCCGCACGCCGCCCTGGTCCCGCGATCACGATCACGAGGAACGGTCGCCGGAGTCCTCCGTCCCCGGTCGCCGCGTCCACAGCGCACGCAGGCGCCTGAAGGGGCTGTCCCCCGCTCCACGCCTGCGGTGCCCATGGACCCGGGGATCGTCCGTGACGGCGTACCGCTTCACATACGCCCCGAGGAAGGCCTGCAGAGTGGCGATCGCGGGGATGGCGATCAGTGCGCCGACCGCGCCGAGGAGGGCGGTGCCTGCGATGACGGAACCGAAGGCGACCGCGGGGTGGATGTCGACGGTCTTCGAGGTCAGCTTGGGCTGCAGCACGTAGTTCTCGAACTGCTGGTACACCACGACGAAGAGCAGCACCCACAGCGCGTACCAGGGGTTGACCGTGAAGGCGATCAGCATGGGCAGGGCGCCCGCGAGATACGTACCGATCGTGGGGATGAACTGCGAGACCGCCCCCACCCACACGGCGAGCACGGGCGCGTACGGCACGTTCAGCGCCTCGAGCAGGATGTAGTGGGCGACGCCGGAGATGAGGGCCATCAGCCCGCGCGAGTAGATGTAACCGCCGGTCTTGTTCACGGCGATCTCCCACGCGCGCAGGACCTCGGCCTGCTTGGCGGGAGGCAGGACGGAGCAGAGCGCGCGGCGCAGCCGGGGCCCGTCGGCGGCGAAGTAGAAAGAGAACAGCAAGATCGTCAACAGCTGGAACAGCCCGCCGAGGACCTGGGCGGACACGTCCAGGACACCGGTGGCGCTGTTCTGCACGTAGTTGCGCAGCCAGTCGGACCGGAGCAGGCCCTCCTGGACGTCCACGCGCTTCAGCTCGGTGTTGAAATGCGTGTTGATCCAGTTGATGACGGAGTCGAGGTATTCCGGGAAGTCCTCGACGATCTTGATGATCTGGCCCGCCAGCATGGAGCCGAGCAGCGTGACGAAACCGGCTGCCACGATCATCACGCCGAGGAAGACGAGGGCGGTCGCCAGTCCCCGGCGCAGCCCGCGCGAGGCCATCCAGCTCACCGCGGGCTCGATGGCCAGGGCCAGGAAGAACGCGATGAGAATGTTGATCAGCAGGCTGGTGAGCTGATGGAAGGCCCAACTGCCCAGCTGGAACACGGCGATGAGGGCGAGCGCGAGCACCATGGCGCGGGGAAGCCAGCGCGGCATACGGGCGTTCGGCCCGGCGGCGCCTGCGGCCGGGGGCCGGTTGGGCGGCGTCGTGCCGAACGGGGATGCCTGCTCGGTGACCTGGTCGGTCTCGTCAGTTGGTGCCACGGTGCAAGTCTCGCCCACGTGACTGACAATCGGTTACCGTCCTGCGATCTTCGTGACGGATCAGTGCTTCTCCCACGGAACGTTCATGACGGTGCAGACCACCCGCCACACGTCCTTGGCGTCCCAGCCGGCGTCCAACGCCTCGTTCACCGTGCGCCCGCCGAGCTCCGCCATCACGTGATCGCGCGCGAACGTGTCGGCGTAGCCCGGACCGAAGTGATCCGTCATCCGCTCCCAGAAAACCGTCAACCGCATGACTTCAGTATCCCGCCCCTGAGGGTGGGCCTGAGCCGGGACCGCGTGCCGAGACCGCTTTCCACCTTACGGTCTGACGCATGGCCGAAACAGGAGCTTCCCCACCCCCCCCGACGCCCCCGGCGCACTCCCCACTCGCACGCGCCGAGCACTTCGTCTGGCTCACCGCACGTGTGCTGGAGCAGCGCCTCTTCGCGTACCACTTCCTGAAGGGAAGCGCCGACCCGGTGGAGACGGCGCTGGACGCGTACCGCAACGAGGACGGCGGGTACGGCCACGCGCTGGAACCCGATCTGCGAGGCCCGGTCAGCCAGCCGCTGCACACCGGGCGCGCCCTGCGGGTCCTGGACGCCATCGGGCGCTGCGGCGGACAGCGCGTGGAGCGCGTGTGCCGCTATCTGACCTCCGTGACCACGCCGGACGGCGCGCTGCCGGCGATCCATCCCAGCCAGCGCGGCTACCCGGCGGCCCCTTTCCTCCCGCTCCTGGACGACCCGCCGAGCGAACTCCTCGCCACCGGACCAGTGGTGGGCCTCCTGCACCGCAACGAGGTGTGGCATGCGTGGCTCTTCCGGGCCACGGACTTCTGCTGGCAGGCGGTCCAGTCCCTGGAGCAGTCCCACCCGTACGAGATCCAGGCCGCCGTCGCCTTCCTGGATGCCGTCCCCGACCGCCCGCGCGCGGAGGCGGTCGCCGACCGCCTCGGCCGTCTGGTACGCGAACACCGCCTCGCGGTACTGGACCCCGAGCGACTCGACGCGTCCCCGGTCGCGCCGGGCTACGCCTCCGGGGAGCACCACTTCCCGCACGACTACGCGAAGACACCGACCTCTCTGGCGCGCGCGTGGTTCACGGACGACGAAATGGCCCGCTCGCTGGACTTCCTCGCGGACGAACAGCAGGAGGACGGCGGCTGGCCGATCCGCCGGCGCCAGTGGGCTCCGGGCACAGCCCTGGAAGCCCGTCCCAGGGTGACGCTCGATGCGCTGTGCACCCTGCGGGCCTACGGCCGTCTCCTGGGCTGAAACACCAGCTGTCCTCCGCATGCCCCCACCGGAAGGACCGGTCCCGGCGGCATGACGCACGCGCGCGTTGGAGCCCCGCGGACACCGAGTCCGCGACAGATCACCCGCCCATCGCCCGCACCCCGGCGGTCACCAGTACAGCGGCCGCGACGACGAGCAGGAAGGGGGCGCGCAGAACCAGCGCCACGGCAGCCGCGGCGAGTCCGGCGGCCCGCGCGTCCAGTACCAGAACCTGCCCGTCGGCGAAGGTCTGCTGGGCCGTGAGCGCAGCCAGGAGTGCCACGGGCAAGAGGGCGGCCAGACGCCTGACGAGAGGCCGCTCGAGGGCACCGGCGGGCACGAGAAGCCCGGCCAGCTTGACGGCGTAGCACCCGAGGGCGGTCACACCGATCGCGATCCAGATGTTCAACGGTCTCCCTCCAGGCCATCACGCCGTACGCCGTCAGGGCCGGCGCCCCTACGACGGCCCTCCGCCCACAACACGGCCGGCGCCGCGAGCGCGGCCACCAGAACGGGGACACCGGCGGGCAGCACAGGCAGCAGCCCGAGTCCCAGCAGGACCGCGAGCGCGGCGACCGCCCGCTCGACGGCGGTCTTCACCATGGGTGCCAGCAATGCCAGGAAGACCGCGGGCCCGGCCGCGTCCAGCCCCCAGGCGTCGGTGTCCCCGATGGCCTCGGCGCCCAGCGCGCCCAGCAGGGTGGTGAGGTTCCACAGCACGTACAGGCTGAGCCCTGTCACGGCGAACCCGATCCGCACACCGCGTCGCGTGGGCTGCGCCATCGCCACGGCCGCCGTCTCGTCGATGACCCACTGCGCGGCGAACGGACGCACCACGCGCGGGAGGGCCAGCAACTGCGACAGCCGCAAGCCGTAGAACGCGTTGCGCGTCCCGAGGAAGAACGCTCCCGCGGCCGCCGTCAGCGGGTTGCCGCCCGCCGCAAGGGCCCCGACCAACGCGAACTGCGACGCCCCCGTGAAGACCAGCAGGCTGAGCGCACAGCTCTGCAACACCGTGAGCCCGCTCCCTGCGGAGGTCACCCCGAAGGCGAATCCGGACAGCCCGACGGCGACCCCGACCCCCAGGGCGTCCCTCACCACGGCCGAGTCGGGCTTCGCTCCCTCACGCATGTCCATGAGATCTATCTGCTCTGCCATCCGTCGGACGGTAGAAGCAGCCGCCCCCGCTCGTCTTGTACGTTCTTGCGCTCACGCCGGTACGCGCCAGGAGGCACGCCCACGATCCGCGTGAAGTGCCGATTCAGGTGCGGCTGATCCGTGAACCCCACCGCGACGGCCACCTCGGCCGGAGTCGTACCGGCATCCAGCAGCCGCCTCGCCCGGCGCACCCGCGCATCGGTCAGCCAGGCATGCGGCGGCATCCCGTACGCATCGCGAAACGCCCGCAGCAACGCGAACGGGCTGGTCCCCAGCTCACCGGCCAGCATTTCCAGCGTCGGCGGCTCGACCATCCGCTCCTCCAGCACGGCACGCGCGCGTTCCGCGACCCGGGCACCGGCTGTCCGTACGTCCCGCTGCGGCAGCGTCCCGCCGTTCAACCGGAGCAGCCGCGTCACGGCAACCCGCAGCAACGTGTCGGCGGCCAGCGCGTTCCCCTCCTCCGCGGCCCGCAGCACCTGATGCACCAGCCCCGCGGCATACGGGTCGTCCAGCACCGGCCGGACGAATCCCGGCGTCCCCCGGATCAAGGTGGTCTCGGCAGCGATCTCCGCCACCACCTCCGACGACGGATAAACGGCCCCGTACCGCCACCCGTCGGGAATGCCGGCGCGTCCCGTGTGGGCCGTATCCGGATTGATCAGGGCCAGCGCCCCCGCCCCCGCGTACTGGTCGGCACCCCGATGATGAAAGACCTCGACCCCGTCGGCGATGGCCGCGATGACGAAGTGCTCGTGCGTATGCCGCACGAACGTCTTTCGGATGTACCGGGCCCGCAGCAGATCGACCCCGGGCAGCTCGGCATACTGCCAGTGCCGTGCCCTCTCACCCGAACCCGCCGCCGGTGTCCGTGAGGCCACAGTGTCTGGCGGAGGGGGAGCCGATGAAGCCCGCGACGAAAAGGTTGCGCGGGTGGTCGTAGAGCCCATGTCCCCATCTTCCGACACGCCGACCACCACCCCGGCAGGCGGCTCGGACACCCGCACCGCCAGGCGCGTACGGCGGCAAGGGGCCGTGTCGGGGGGTGTCCGCCCGCAGCGGTTGGCGCGTCAACGCCGGCACCTCGGCAGGCAACCGATTCCGCGCCGTTCCGATGACGGACACCCCCCGACACGGCCCCGACCCACCCACCACAAGGCGCAACGCGCACCCCCACCCAGCCCCCCAGCCCCCCGCAGACATGAGGCTCGCGAAGCCCAACGCACCATCCCCCCAGGTCAGCAGCATTGTCAGTCCCCGGGTGCAGGATGGACACATGGTCAGCTCCGCACACCAGGCCCTCAAAGCCTTCTCCCCCGCGACCCGCAGCTGGTTCACGGGCGCCTTCGACGCGCCCACCGCCGCCCAGGCAGGCGCGTGGCAGGCCATCGCAGAGGGCTCGGACGTGCTGGTCGTCGCCCCCACCGGTTCCGGCAAGACCTTGGCCGCCTTCCTCGCCGCACTGGACCAGCTCGCCTCCACACCCCCACCCGCCGACCCCAGGAAGCGCTGCCGAGTCCTGTACGTGTCCCCGCTGAAGGCCCTCGCGGTAGACGTGGAGCGCAACCTCCGCAGCCCTCTGACCGGCATCCGCCAGGAGTCCGTCCGCCTCGGCCTGCCCGAACCGGAGGTCAAGGTCGGCATCCGCTCCGGCGACACACCCCCCGCCGAGCGCCGCGCCTTGTCCACCCGCCCTCCGGACATCCTGATCACCACCCCGGAGTCCCTGTTCCTGATGCTGACGTCGGCCACGCGCGACGCACTGACAGGCATCGAGACGGTGATCCTGGACGAAGTCCACGCGGTCGCCGGCACCAAGCGCGGAGCCCACCTCGCCCTCTCCCTGGAGCGCCTGGACGAACTGCTCCCCAGGCCGGCCCGTCGCATCGGCCTCTCGGCCACGGTCCGCCCGGTCGACGAGGTCGCCCGCTACCTCTCCCCCCGCCGCAAGGTGGAGATCGTCCAGCCGAAGTCCGGCAAGGAGTTCGACCTCTCGGTCGTCGTCCCGGTCGAGGACCTGGGCGAACTGGGCGGCTCTCCGGTGGCCGACGGCTCCGAGGGCGCGGAGCGTCCCTCGATCTGGCCGCACGTCGAGGAGCGCATCGCCGACCTCGTCCAGGCCCACCGCTCGACGATCGTGTTCGCCAACTCCCGCCGCCTGGCTGAACGGCTGTGCAACAGGCTCAACGAGATCGCCTACGAGCGAGCCACCGGCGAACCCCTGGACGAGCACCACGCCCCCGCCGAACTCATGGGAGGCTCCGGAGCGGCCCAGGGCGCCCCACCCGTGATCGCCCGCGCCCACCACGGCTCGGTCTCCAAGGAACAGCGTGCCCTTGTCGAGGAGGACCTCAAGGCCGGCCGCCTCCCCGCGGTAGTGGCGACCTCCAGCCTCGAACTCGGCATCGACATGGGCGCCGTGGACCTCGTCATCCAGGTGGAGTCCCCGCCCTCGGTGGCCTCCGGCCTGCAGCGGGTCGGGCGCGCCGGCCACCAGGTGGGCGCGGTCTCCACCGGCGTGGTCTTCCCGAAGTACCGCGGCGACCTGGTCCAGGCAGCAGTCGTCACCGAGCGCATGCGCACCGGCTCCATCGAGTCCCTGAGGGTCCCCGCCAACCCGCTGGACGTCCTGGCCCAGCAGGTCGTCGCCATGACCGCGATGGACACCTGGCAGCTCGACGACCTGCTCGCGATCGTCCGCCGGGCCGCCCCCTTCGCCGCACTCCCCGAATCGGCGTTCACGGCCGTCCTCGACATGCTCGCCGGCCGCTACCCGTCCGACGCCTTCGCGGAGCTGCGCCCGCGCGTGGTCTGGGACCGCGTCGCCGGCACGATCACCGGCCGCCCTGGCGCCCAGCGCCTCGCCGTCACCTCGGGCGGCACGATCCCCGACCGCGGCCTCTTCGGGGTCTTCCTCGCCGGTTCCGACCCCAAGAAGGGCGGCGGCCGGGTCGGCGAGCTCGACGAGGAGATGGTCTACGAGTCGCGGGTCGGCGACGTCTTCACGCTCGGCACCAGTTCCTGGCGCATCGAGGACATCACCCGGGACCGCGTCCTGGTCTCCCCCGCGCCCGGCGTGCCGGGCCGGCTTCCCTTCTGGAAGGGCGACCAGCTGGGCCGCCCGCTCGAACTGGGCCGCGCGGTGGGGGCGTTCCTGCGCGAGGTCGGCTCGCTGCCCAAGGAGGATGCCCGCCTCCGCCTGCTCGCCGCGGGACTGGACGCCTGGGCCGCTGAGAACGTGTTGTCCTACCTGGAAGAGCAGCGCGAGGCGTGCGGCCACGTCCCCGACGACCGCACGATCGTCGTGGAGCGCTTCCGTGACGAGCTCGGCGACTGGCGGGTCGTCGTGCACTCCCCCTTCGGCGCCCAGGTGCACGCCCCGTGGGCGCTCGCGCTGGGCGCAAAGCTCTCCGAGCGGTACGGCATGGACGCCCAGGTCATGCACGCCGACGACGGCATCGTCCTGCGGTTGCCCGACGCCGACCTGCTGAGCTTGGACCTGCTCGATCAGGAGCCCATGAGGGCGGGCACGGAGTACGACGCCGAGCAGGCGCCCGTCGGGGCGGCGGACGTCGTCTTCGACAAGGGCGAGGTCGACCAGCTCGTCACGGACCAGGTGGGCAGCTCGGCCCTCTTCGCGGCCCGCTTCCGCGAGTGCGCCGCCCGCGCCCTGCTGCTGCCGCGCCGCAACCCGGGCAAGCGCACCCCGCTGTGGCAACAGCGCCAGCGTGCCTCCCAACTGCTCCAGGTGGCGAGCGAGTTCGGGTCGTTCCCGATCGTCCTGGAGGCGGTCCGCGAGTGCCTTCAGGACGTTTTCGACGTCCCCGGCCTGGTCGAGCTGATGGGAGACCTGGAGTCCCGCAAGGTGCGACTCGTCGAGGTCACCACCCCCGAGCCCTCCCCCTTCGCCCGCTCCCTCCTCTTCGGGTACGTCGCCCAGTTTCTGTACGAGGGGGACTCGCCGCTCGCCGAGCGCCGCGCCGCCGCCCTCTCCCTGGACTCACGCCTGCTGGCCGAACTCCTCGGCCAGGCGGAACTGCGCGAACTGCTCGACGCCGAGGTGCTGACCGAGCTGGAGCAAGAACTCCAGTGGCTCACCGAGGACCGCCGCGTCAAGGATGCCGAAGGCGTCGCCGATCTGCTGCGGCTGCTCGGCCCGCTCAAGGAGGCCGAACTGACCGCGCGGGGTGCCGACCCGCAGTGGGCCCGGGAGCTGGCCGGCGCCCGCCGCGCGATCCGGGTACGCGTCGCCGGGGCCGACCACTGGGCGGCGATCGAGGACGCGGGCCGCCTGCGTGACGCGCTGGGCACGGCACTGCCGGTAGGCGTCCCGGAAGCCTTCATGGAGCCCGTCAAGGACCCGCTGGGCGACCTCCTCGCGCGCTATGCCCGCACCCACGGCCCGTTCACCTCGGCCACCGCGGCGGCCCGCTTCGGCCTGGGCGTGGCGGTCACCGAGGGCGCTCTGCAGCGGCTCACGGCGACGGGCAGGGTGGTCCAGGGCGAGTTCCACCCGGCGGGGATCGGCCAGGAATGGTGCGACGCCACTGTCCTGCGCCGCCTCCGCCGCCGCTCCCTCGCCGCCCTGCGCCACGAGCTGGAACCGGTGCCACCGCCGGCGCTCGCCCAGTTCCTCCCCCAGTGGCAGCACATCGGCAAGGGGCACGGCCTGCGTGGCATCGACGGACTGGTGCGCGCCGTCGAGCAGCTGCAGGGCGCATCCGTTCCCGCGTCCGCCCTGGAGAAGCTCGTCCTGCCGTCCCGCGTCGCGAACTACACCCCCGCGATGCTCGACGAGCTCACCGCCGCCGGAGAGATCGTCTGGGCCGGCGCGGGAGCCCTCCCGGGCAAGGACGGCTGGGTCTCGCTGTACGTGGCGGACGCGGCCCCCCTGCTCCTCCCGCCGGCCCACCCCCTGGAACTGACGGCGCTGCACCAGTCCGTCCTGGACGCCCTCTCCGGAGGCTACGGCCTGTTCTTCCGGCAGATCGCCGACCAGGTCCGCGCCACCACCCACCCCGAGGCCACCGATCCCCAACTGGCCGACGTCGTATGGGACCTGGCCTGGTCCGGGCGGCTCACGAACGACACTCTCACCCCCATGCGCTCCCTGCTGGGCTCGGGCCGCACCGCCGGCTCCACGGCCCACCGCGCCAAGCGGACCGTCCCGCGCGGGCGGTACGGCTCCCTCACGGCCGCCGCCCGCCCCGCGTCCCGCACCGGCCCGCCGACCGTCGCCGGCCGCTGGTCGCTGCTCCCGGACCGCGAGGCCGATCTCACCGTGCGCGCCCACGCCCTGGCTCGTGTCCTTCTCGACCGGCACGGCGTGGTGACCCGCGGAGCCGTCTCCGCGGAAGGCGTCGAGGGCGGTTTCTCCGCGGTCTACCGGATCCTGTCCGCCTTCGAGGACAGCGGCCAGGCACGACGTGGCTATGTGGTGGAAGGACTCGGCGCCGCACAGTTCGCGATGGACGGCGCGGTCGACCGCCTGCGCGCGGTGGCCAACGCCCGCGACCGGGGCGAAACCCTGCCACCCCCGGCCCAGCCCGACGGCTCCCAAGACGGCTTCGGCCCACACCCTCCCTTCACGCCGACCGCCCCCTACACACCAACCCCCTTCGACTCCCCCACCAGCCTGGCATCCGATCCCTTCGCGTCGCCCGCCCCCCACCCGGCCGAAGGGCCAAGCCCGGCCGACGGGCACACGGACCAGGATCCGGCCACCTTCGACACCGGTTTCACCGACGACTGGCCGCCCGCCCCCGCTCCCACCGCGCGGAGCGAGTGGATTTCCCCCCGCGACTTCCCCCCACCGGTCGGCCCGGCCGGCCCGGCCTACGGCCCCTATGCCTCCCCCTCCTCAACCCGCCGCACCCCCGACTCCCGAGCCGTCGTCCTGGCCGCCGCCGACCCCGCGAACGCGTACGGCGCAGCTCTCCCCTGGCCCGATCCCCCGACCGACGCCGGCCACAAGCCGGGCCGAAAGGCGGGCTCCCTGGTAGTCCTCGTGGACGGTGAGCTGACGCTCTATATGGAGCGGGGCGGCAAGACCCTGCTGGCCTGGCCCTCCGACCCGGCCGGCACGGCCACCGAGGATCCGCGTCTCCAGGAGGCGGCCCAGGCCCTCGCCACCGCGGCCAAGGCAGGTTCCCTGGGCACCGTCACCGTCGAGCGGGTGAACGGCGCCTCGGCCCTGACATCCCCCATCGGCACCCTCTTGGAAGGGACGGGCTTCATCGCCACCCCACGCGGCCTGCGACTTCGTGCATGAACCCGGCAAGCTGCCGTCACAGCCCACCCCCGCACCACGCCGCTCACCCCCGCACCACACAGCCCACCCCCGCACCAGGTCCCCTCCCCCCGACCCCACCCCATGCCACCCTTGACCCATGCCCGAAGGAGACACGGTCTGGCAAGCCGCGAAACGGCTGCACGGCGCCCTCGCCGGCAAGGTGCTCACCCGCAGCGACCTCCGCGTGCCCAAGTTCGCCACGGTCGACCTCACGGGCCGCACCGTCCTGGAGGTCGCCCCGCGCGGCAAACACCTCCTGACGCGCATCGAGGGTGGCCTCACCCTCCACTCGCACCTGCGTATGGACGGCTCCTGGAAGGTGTACACCCACGGCCAGCGCTGGACCGGCGGCCCGACGCACCAGATCCGCGCGATCCTGGGCACCTTGGACCGAACAGCCGTCGGCTACCGCCTCCCCGTACTCGAACTCCTGCGCACCCGCGACGAGCACCGCGCCGTCGGCCACCTCGGCCCCGACCTCCTGGGCGCTGACTGGAACCCGGACCAGGCCCTGGCCAACCTGCTCGCCGACCCCGCCCGCCCCCTGGGCGAGGCCCTGCTCGACCAGCGCAACCTCGCCGGCATCGGCAACGTCTACAAGAGCGAGGTCTGCTTCCTCCTCGGCGTCACCCCCTGGCTGCCCGTCGGCGCCCTCCCCGCCGCCCGCGCCACACAACTGCCGGCGTTGGCCAAGAAGCTCCTCGAAGCCAACCGCGACCGCCCTATCCGCACCACGACGGGCCGCAGAGGCCAGGACCTGTTCGTGTACGGCCGCGCACCACGCCCCTGCCTCCGCTGCCACACCCCCGTCCGGGTGGCCGACCAGGGCGACGGCTCCCGCGAGCGCCCCACGTACTGGTGCCCGACCTGCCAGCCAGGACCCGCCCCGACCACCACCACGTACCGCAGAACCCAGCGCCGTACGACCAATTGACGACCTGTCAGAAACCCTCGTACCGTCCCCTGCATGCCCCTCAAGGCGTACGACCTCACCGGCCGCACCGCATTCGTCACCGGCGCCGCCAGTGGCATAGGCCGAGCCTCGGCCCTGCTGCTCGCGGCGGCCGGCGCCACCGTGCACTGCGCGGACCTGGACGCACCCGGCCTCGACGAGACCGCGAGAGCCATCAAGGGCACCGGCGGCACGCCCCACATCCACCACCTCGACGTCACCGACCGCGAACAGCTCCACGAGGCCGTCGCCTCCTGCGAGCAGCTGGACGTGATGGCCGCCGTCGCCGGCATCATGCACAGCAGCCCGGTCCTGGAGACCCGCGACGAGGACCTCGACCGGGTGCTGAACGTCAACTTCAAGGGTGTCCTGTACGCGTGCCAGGAGGCGGCTCGCCTGATGCTCGCCCGGCGCACCAGGGGCAGCATCGTCACGATGGCTTCTGGCGCCGTGGACACCGGCGGTCCCGGCCTGCTCTGCTACGGCGCGGCCAAGGCGGCCGTCGTCCAGCTGACGAAGACACTCGCGACCGAGGTCGGCCGGCACGGCATCCGGGTCAACGCGGTCGCGCCGGGCTGGATCCGCACTCCCATGACCGACCGGCGCGACACCGCAGCGCAGACGCGCACCGAGTCGCTCATGGCCCGGATGTCACCACTGGGCCGGGTGGGCGAACCGGAGGACGTCGCCCAGGCAGTGCTCTACCTGGCCTCCGACGCCTCGTCCTTCACAACGGGCCAGATCCTGCGCCCGAACGGCGGTGTGGCAATGCCGTGGTAGACCGCCCCACCCGCCAGGCCACCGCCCACCGCCCCGAAGCCACGGCTCCTGTCGCCCGGTCCTTGGGCACACAGTGCACCGGCAGCAGACTCAGCCCCCACCCCCCGGCCGCGACCGCCCCCTCCAGCACCCCCGCGTCCGGCGCCAGCGCGAGCCGCAGCACGGCCCACCACCACAGCGCCCCGAGCCCGAGACCCGCCCCCCAGCGCACTATCGGCCCCGCCATGGACGTCACCTCCAGCCCGACCAGTCCCGACGCCAGGCCGCCGTCTCACCCACGGGGAGGGCGCACCGGCGGCACACGGGAGCACCGCCCGTCACTCGATCCCGGCCAGGCACAACCCAGCTCCACCATGACCGCCGGGGACCCCACCGGCAAACGGACCCGCGGCAGCGAACCCCTGCACCACAAGAGGCCCCGGACCCGAACGGCCCCAGGACCGGACCAGGTCCCCACCGTGTCTCCGCGGCCCGCCCCCGCACAGCCCCGCACAGCCCCGGGCATCCGCACACGCGAAAAACCCCGACCGCTCTCCTCCGGGTCTCCCCGGAAAAGCCCCGGCCGGGGCCTCACACACTTCCTCAGCGCGATCGCACGTCTCCTCAGCGCGATCGCACGTCGTACGCGCTCAGCGCACGTCAGCTCGGGCACGCTCGCGTGAGTGTCACGCGGCGACCACGTCCACCGCTTCGGCGGGCGCCTTGATCGTCACCCGTTCCGGTGGCACACCGGCCACCGAGACGGAACCCAGCATCGGGCGAACCGGCGTCGGCACAGGTTCGCTGGGGGTGGCCGCAGCAGACTGGGCCAGCTCGGCGAGGGCGAGCTCGTCGCTCACTTCCCGCATGAGCTCGGACATCCGTACGTCCAACGCGTCGCAGATGGCGGAGAGCAGCTCGGAGGAAGCCTCCTTCTGCCCCCGCTCCACCTCGGAGAGATAGCCGAGTGAGACTCGGGCGGACGAGGAGACTTCGCGCAGAGTACGGCCCTGGCGCTGGCGCTGCCGACGCAGCACGTCACCCAGCAGGCGACGGAGCAGAATCATCGGTGGCTCCCTCCTCGGACCGCGTAGCCGCATCCTTCACGCCCCACCGTACCGCCTTGCGCCGCGGCCGTGCGGGGAGCGATGTCGTGTTCACTCAGGGCTGCAAACATCAAAACCCCCCGTTCCGTTCCGTATCCTGTGCCCGTTCATTCCCGGTCTGTTGGCTCGCAAGCCCCTCCAGGAGCAGTGCGAGTACGCTCCGTACACTCTCCATACGAATTTCCGCACGGTCGCCGTTCAACCGCAGTGCGGCCACTTTCCCGCCATCAATGCCGTCGGAAGACACCGCCGACGGGCCGTCGACGGCCACGAAAACCGTCCCGACGGGTTGGCCGTCCTGCGGCTCCGGACCGGCGACTCCGGTGGTCGCGATGCCCCAGTCGGCGCCGAGCGCCTTGCGCACTCCAGCCGCCATCAGACCCGCGACCTGCGGATCCACCGCGCCTCGCGCCGCCAGCAAGGCGGCGTCGACGCCCAGCAGTTCATGCTTCAGGTCGGTGGCGTAGGCGGTCACCGACCCGCGGAAGGCCTTGGAGGCCCCCGGAACCGCTGTGATTTCCGCCGCTACCAGTCCGCCGGTGAGCGACTCGGCGACGGCGAGCGTCTCACCCTTCACCGTGAGTAGTCGTACCACTTCTACGGCCACGTCCGCGGCCGGGGAACTCACGCTTCCGTCTCCTCCAACGCCGCCTTGCGCTCGGCGATTCCCTGCCGGCGCAGCACAATGGCCTGTCTCACATAGTCCAGCCCGGTCACCACGGTCAGCACGACGGCCGCCGCCATCACCCAGAACCTCAGGGTGGCCAGCCATCCCGTCAGCGCCAGGACGTACATCCCCACCGCCACGCCCTGTGTGAGGGTCTTCACCTTGCCGCCGCGGCTCGCGGGAATGACGCCGTACCGGATGACCAGAAAACGCAGCAGTGTGATCCCGAGTTCCCGGCCGAGGATGACACCCGTCACCCACCACGGCAGGTCGCCGAGTGCGGACAGGCAGATCAGCGCCGCCCCCATGATCGCCTTGTCGGCGATGGGGTCGGCGATCTTTCCGAAGTCGGTGACCAGGTCGTACGTGCGGGCCAGATGCCCGTCGAACAGGTCGGTGATCATGGCGACCGCGAACGCCGCCCAGGCGAACGAGCGCCACGCCGGGTCATAACCGCCGTCGGCGAGCATCAGCGCCACGAAGCCGGGCACGAGGAGCAGCCTGAGCATGGTCAGCAGATTGGCGATGTTCCAGACACTGGCCTGGTTGACGGCGGCGGCCGCCAGCTTCCCGCCACGCGCGGTCTTGGAACCGGGATCGGCGTCCGAGGCGGACGAGCCCGACGAGCCAGGCGAGCCCGACGAGGCGGCAGAAGCCGCAGTGGCGGCCGAAACACCGGCGACGGCACCGGACACGGATGCGGACGCAGATGCGGCACCTGAAGCCGCCGTGCCCGCGGCCGTGCCCTTCGCGGCGGCGGAGCCACCCGCAGCGGACGCCGGGACTCCGGTCATCTGCCCGCCTCCTCACTACACGCGAGCGAGCCCTGCAGCGGCTCGGCCACCAGGTCGACACCTTCCGTGCCGACCACCTTCGCCTCGACCATACGACCGACGCTCAGACCCTCGCCGCTCGTGAGCAGCACTTGGCCGTCGGTCTCGGGCGCCTGGTGCTCTCCACGGCCGTACACACCCTCGACGGGGTCCACCGACTCCACGAGTACCTGGACGGTCTCGCCCACCCGCTCCTCAGCCCGCTGCGAGACGAGTTCCTCCGCCAGCCGGGAGACCCGGGCAAGCCGCTCGGCGACGACGTCGACGTCGAGCTTGTTCTCGTACGTCGCCGCTTCGGTGCCCTCCTCGTCGGAATACCCGAAGACGCCGATGGCGTCCAGCCTCGCGCCGCTCAGGAAGCGCTCCAGCTCGGCCAGGTCGGCCTCGCTCTCACCCGGGAAGCCCACGATGAAGTTGGAGCGCACACCCGCCTGGGGTGCCTTGCTCCGGATGGTGTCGAGCAGCTCCAGGAAGCGGTCGGTGTCGCCGAAGCGGCGCATCGCGCGCAGCACGTCGGGCGCGGAGTGCTGGAAGGACAGGTCGAAGTAGGGCACGACCTTGGGCGTGGAGGTCAGCACGTCGATCAGTCCGGGCCGCATCTCGGCCGGCTGGAGGTAGCTGACGCGCACCCGCTCGATGCCGTCGACCTCGGCGAGTTCGGGCAGCAGGGACTCCAGGAGGCGGATGTCGCCCAGGTCCTTGCCGTACGAGGTGTTGTTCTCGGAGACCAGCATGATCTCCTTGACGCCCTGCTCGCCCAGCCACCGCGTCTCGTTCAGCACGTCGCTGGGGCGGCGTGAGATGAAGGAGCCGCGGAAGGACGGGATGGCGCAGAAGGAGCAGCGCCGGTCGCAGCCGGAGGCGAGCTTCACCGAGGCGACCGGAGAGCCGTCGAGGCGGCGGCGCAGGGGCGCACGGGGGCCGGAGGCCGGGGCGAGGCCCTCCGGCAGGTCGGACGCGGCTCCGTGCCCGGGCAGGGCGACGTCGGAGACCGACTGCCGCTCGGCGGGGCTGATCGGCAGCAGCTTGCGCCGGTCGCGCGGGGTGTGGGAGGCGTGGATTCCGCCGTTCAGGATGGTCTGCAGCCGGTCGGAGATGTCGGCGTAGTCGTCGAAGCCGAGCACACCGTCGGCCTCGGGCAGAGCCTCGGCGAGGTCCTTGCCGTACCGCTCGGCCATGCAGCCCACCGCCACGACGGCCTGGGTTCTGCCGTGGCCCTTGAGGTCGTTGGCCTCCAGGAGGGCGTCGACGGAGTCCTTCTTGGCGGCGTCGACGAAGCCGCACGTGTTGACGACGGCGACGTCAGCGTCCGAGGCGTCCTCCACGAGAGCCCAGCCGTCCGCCTCCAAGCGGCCTGCGAGCTCCTCCGAGTCCACCTCGTTACGGGCGCAGCCAAGAGTGACGAGTGCGACGGTACGGCGTTCAGGCATGGGCTCAAGACTACTTCGTCCCACTGACACCCCACGTCGACGGGGTTGGCCGATCTTGGCCAACCCCGTCCGTACCCGCTCGGTCCTAACCGACCTGGGGGTCACCCTTCGTATACGTGAGCCGCTCCACGGCCCCCGGCTGCCAGTTGTCGTCGATCTTCTTGCCGTTCACATACAGCTGGATCGCCCCGGCGTCACCGAGGACGAGGTTGACCTTCTGGCTGTCCTGGAAGGTCTTGGACTCGCCCTGCTTGAGCAGTCCGTCGAACAGGATCCGCCCGTTGTGGTCCTTGGCGGAGATCCAGCTCTTTCCGTCGGCGGCGCTGACCTGGACGGTCACCTTGTCCTGGGGCGCGGCGGCGATGGCGCTGTCCGAGGGCTCCGGCTTCGTGTCCTCGGGCTTGTCGTTCTTCGGCGTGGGCGAGGCGGTCTTGCCGGTCGCCGGCTTGGAGCCCTCGGCGACCTGCGCGGTCGCGCCTCCCTCGTCGCCACCGCCCTTGAACGCGGTGAACCCGACGAAGCCGATCACCGCGACGATCGCGGCGACCATGGCCGCGGTCCAGTTGGGCCCGCGCCGCTCGGGACGGATGCGTTCCGCCTCGAACAGCGGAGCCGCCGGGGTCGGCGCCGGACGCCCGCCGTGATCGTCGTCGTACTGGGCGAGCAGCGGGACGGGGTCGATACGGACGGCCTTGGCCAGGGTCCGGATGTGCCCGCGGGCGTAGACGTCGCCGCCACAGGAAGCGAAGTCGTCCGCCTCGATGGCGTGCACGATGGCGATACGGACCCGGGTGGCGGAACTGACGTCGTCGACGGTCAGTCCGGCCGCGATACGCGCCTGCTGGAGGGCACGACCGATCGAGGGGCGGGCTTCCTCACGGTCGTCTTCGAACGGACGCTCGTCTTCAGGGGAGTTGCCGAGGGACACGGGGGCGCCTTTCGAGCGTTTTAGCCGCCTGTGCTGGAGGTTCAGTCTAGGGGGGGTAAGAAAGGGTGGGGCAACCGGGCGGTGGCACTTTGTACGCCATCGGAATGGCCCGACACGCCGATGGCGAGGCAGCAGCTTTTCGCTTCCCTCAACTTGACGTACGCCGAAGGGAAACGGTTGCTCAATGATCCCTTACGAGTGAGTCACGATCGACCAGGGGCCTTGGGACTCCCTTTAAGCCTCCCCGCGGATCACCGCGAGCACTCCGTCCAGCTCGTCAGCCTTCACAAGAACGTCACGAGCCTTCGAGCCTTCGCTCGGCCCGACGATCCCCCGGGACTCCATGAGGTCCATGAGCCGCCCCGCCTTCGCGAAGCCGACCCGCAGCTTCCGCTGCAGCATCGAGGTCGACCCGAACTGCGTGGAGACGACCAGCTCGGCCGCCTGGCACAGCAGGTCGAGGTCGTCGCCGATCTCCTCGTCGATCTCCTTCTTCTGCTTGGTGCCCACGGTGACGTCGTCACGGAAGACCGGCGCCATCTGGTCCTTGCAGTGCTGGACGACCGCCGAGACCTCGTCCTCGGTCACGAAGGCGCCCTGCATACGGGTGGGCTTGTTCGCCCCCATCGGCAGGAACAGCCCGTCACCCTTGCCGATGAGCTTCTCGGCGCCGGGCTGGTCGAGGATGACCCGCGAGTCGGCGAGCGAGGAGGTGGCGAACGCGAGCCTCGAAGGCACGTTCGCCTTGATCAGACCGGTGACGACGTCGACCGACGGACGCTGCGTGGCGAGCACCAGATGGATGCCGGCCGCGCGCGCGAGCTGCGTGATCCGCACGATCGAGTCCTCGACGTCGCGCGGAGCGACCATCATCAGGTCGGCGAGTTCGTCCACGATCACCAGCAGGTACGGATACGGCTGGAGCTCCCGCTCACTGCCCTCCGGCGACTTCGCCTTGCCGTTGCGCACGGCTTCGTTGAAGTCGTCGATGTGCCGGTAGCCGTACGCCGCCAGGTCGTCGTACCGCAGGTCCATCTCCCGTACCACCCACTGGAGCGCCTCGGCGGCCCGCTTCGGGTTGGTGATGATGGGCGTGATCAGGTGCGGGATCCCCTCGTACGCGGTGAGCTCGACGCGCTTGGGGTCGACGAGGACCATGCGGACGTCCTCGGGGGTCGCCCGGACCATGACCGACGTGATCAGACAGTTGATGCACGACGACTTACCGGAACCGGTGGCTCCGGCGACCAGCACGTGCGGCATCTTCGCGAGGTTGGCCATCACATAGCCGCCCTCGACGTCCTTGCCGAGCGCCACCAGCATCGGGTGGTCGTCCTCGGCCGCCGCCGCGAGCCGGAGGACGTCACCGAGGTTGACCATCTCCCGGTCGGTGTTCGGGATCTCGATGCCGACCGCCGACTTGCCGGGGATCGGGCTGATGATCCGTACGTCCGGACTGGCGACGGCGTACGCGATGTTCTTGGTCAGCGCGGTGATCCGCTCGACCTTGACGGCGGGCCCGAGCTCGACCTCGTACCGCGTGACAGTCGGCCCGCGCGTGAAGCCGGTGACGGCGGCGTCGACCTTGAACTCGGAGAAGACGGTCGTGAGCGAGGCTACGACCGCGTCGTTCGCGGCGCTGCGGGTCTTGCCGGGCCCGCCGCGCGTGAGGAGGTCGAGCGAGGGCAGCGCATAGGTGACGTCGCCGGACAGCTGGAGCTGCTCCGCGCGTGCCGGCAGGTCCCGGGGTACTTCGGGCGCCGCCTTGGTGAGGTCCGCGACCCCTGTGTCGAGCTTCTTCTGCCTGGGCCGCGCGGCCGGAGCCGGCACGGGAGCCGGCGTCGGTGTCGGTGTCGTCTCCTCGCGCTCCCCGACGCTCACACCGTGGGTGAGGTCGGCGACGATCGGCGAGGGCGGCATGCCGTGCATCACGGCGCCGTCGAGGGCGGCAGCGGCCGCCGCGGCGACATCCACCGCGTCCAGGGGACGGTCCAGGTCGGGCTGCGGCACCGCGGAGCGCCGGGGGCGGCCACGACGCCGCGTAAGGGCCTCCTGCTCCGCTCCGTCGGGGTCGTACGCCGCGGGGGCCGGGCCGCGCTTGCGGGGCCGCGCGGGCAGCGCCTCGCGCCACTGGTCGTCGTAGCGCTCGTCGTCCTCGCCGAACTCGTCCTCGGCGGGGTCGTGCACGATTCCCAGCCGCACCCCGAGCAGCCGCAGCCGCTGCGGGATGGCGTTGACCGGGGTGGCCGTGACGACCAGCAGCCCGAAGACCGTCAGCAGCACGAGCAGCGGTACGGCGAGGACGTCGCCCATGGTGTGCGTCAGCGGGGTCGCCGCTCCCCAGCCGATGAGGCCGCCGGCGTCCCTTATCGCCTGCATGCCGTCACCGCGGGCGGGCGAGCCGCAGGCGATGTGGACCTGGCCGAGCACGCCGATGGCGAGCGCGGACAGACCGATCACGATGCGGCCGTTGGCCTCGGGCTGCTCGGGGTGCCGGATGAACCGTACGGCGATGACCGCGAGCAGTATCGGCACGAGCAGGTCCAGCCGGCCGAAGGCGCCGGTCACCAGCATCTCGACGAGGTCGCCGACCGGACCGCGCAGGTTCGACCAGGTACCGGCGGCGACGATCAGTCCGAGGCCGAGCAGCAGCAGCCCGACGCCGTCCTTGCGGTGGGCCGGGTCGAGGTTCTTCGCGCCCTGCCCTATTCCGCGGAACACCGCGCCGACGGCGTGCGCGACGCCTAGCCACAGGGCGCGCACGAGCCGGTAGATGCCCCCGGTCGGGCTGGGCGCCGGCTTCGGCGGCGCGGCTCTCTTCGCCGCGGCCTTCTTGGCGGGCGCCTTTTTGGCAGGGGCCTTTTTCGCAGCGGCCTTCTTCACCGGAGCCTTCGCCGGAGCGGCCGCCTTCTTGGCGGGCTTCTTGGCTGCGGAGGGACGTGAGGCCATAGGTGTGAGGTTACCGGTGGAGACGGCAGTGGACACGTGTGCCCGATGCTTCACCCGTTCGTGTCGCCCTGCAGAGGGCGCTGAACTGACGCAGGCTCACGCGCAACGGCGCCTGCGGCAGGGGTCAGTTCTGCGACGGCACCGAGGGCGAACTCCCCGTGCCCGGCTCCAGCGCGTCCAGCGCCCGCCGCAAACCCGTGAGTTTGCGTTCGAGATGAGCCGCGGTGGCCACAGCGGCCGCGTCCGCGGACTCGTCGTCCAGCTGCTTCGACAGTGCCTCGGCCTGCTCCTCCACCGCCGCCAGCCGCGCCGACAGCTCGGCGAGCAGCCCCGCAGGCTCCTTCGCGTCCCCGGCCGACGCCTTGCCGCCGCCCTCCAACTGGAGCCGCAGCAGCGCCGCCTGCTCCCTCAGCTGGCAGTTCTTCATGTACAGCTCGACGAAGACGGAGACCTTGGCGCGCAGCACCCAGGGGTCGAACGGCTTGGAGATGTAGTCGACCGCGCCCGCCGCGTACCCACGGAAGGTGTGGTGCGGTCCGTGGTTGATCGCGGTGAGGAAGATGATCGGGATGTCCCGGGTCCGTTCTCGGCGCTTGATGTGCGCGGCCGTTTCGAATCCGTCCATGCCCGGCATCTGGACGTCCAGCAGAATGACCGCGAAGTCGTCCGTCAGCAGCGCCTTGAGCGCTTCCTCCCCGGACGATGCCCGCACCAGTGTCTGATCGAGCGCGGAGAGGATGGCCTCCAGCGCGAGCAGATTCTCCGGCCGGTCATCGACCAGGAGGATCTTGGCCTTCTGCACCATGGCCCGCCCTCCTCGCCCCGGCGTGGGGCCTCCCCTGTCCGCAGGACTTGGGGTGACGCCGACCGGCGCCGCCCCAGGGGACGACTCCCTTGCGCCGCCCGTCCTTGTGCCGGTCATCGTAGCCGCACCCCGCCCGTCGCCACACCCTGTCACCGTGATGTCACTGTGCACGTAGCAGAAACGCGGCGGGAGACCAGAAGGTTCCCCGAATCCCGTACTTCTACACGGCTGCCGCCACCCAGAGTCAACGACTGCGCGTCCTCACCGAAGCTTCCCGCCACATCCACACGAAGCCCACGCAAAGCCCGACGGATCCCGTCACTCGCCACGCATCCACTGGTCCATCACCGTCAGCAGGTGATCGGGGTCGACCGGCTTGGTGACGTAGTCGGAGGCGCCCGACTCGATCGCCTTCTCCCGGTCGCCCTTCATCGCCTTCGCGGTCAGCGCGATGATCGGCAGCCCGGCGAACTGCGGCATCCTGCGGATCGCCGTCGTCGTCGCATAGCCGTCCATCTCGGGCATCATGATGTCCATCAGGACGACCGCCACGTCTTCGTGCTGCTCCAGGACCTCGATGCCCTCGCGGCCGTTCTCGGCGTACAGCACGGACAGCCCGTGCTGTTCGAGGACGCTGGTCAGCGCGAAGACGTTGCGGATGTCGTCGTCGACGATGAGCACCTTCTCCCCGCCGAACCGGATGCCGCGACGCGACTTCGGGGCCGTCTGCGGCTCGGCCGCCACGGGCCACTGCTCCTGCTGCGCGAGACGCTGCTCGATCTCCGGCACGGGCCGCCTGCGGCGCCTGAAGAGCGCCGCGGCACCGTTCTGCGTCTCCTGGTACGACCTCACCTCGGCCGGCGTCTCGGCCTCCGCATCGGACAGCTCGGCCGGCTCGTGCCGCCCCGAGGACGTCACCAGGTCACCGGCCTCCAGGGCTGGGGGCGCGAGCTGCTGATAGCCCTGCGGCGGCAGTTCGCTCGGGTGCAGCGGCAAATACAGCGTGAACGTCGATCCACGCCCGGGTTCGCTCTGCGCGTGGATCTCACCGCCCAGCAACTGGGCGATCTCCCTCGAGATCGACAGCCCGAGCCCCGTACCGCCGTACTTGCGACTCGTCGTACCGTCCGCCTGCTTGAACGCCTCGAAGATCACCCGCATCTTGCTGGCCGCGATCCCGATCCCCGTGTCCGTCACGGAGAACGCGATCAGGTTGGCATCCACGTCACGCAGCGAGCCCGCCTCCAGGAGCTGCTCCCGGATCGCCACCGGCACATCCCGGCCCGCGGGCCGGATGACCAGCTCGACGGCTCCCGAGTCGGTGAACTTCACCGCGTTGGACAGCAGGTTGCGCAGCACCTGAAGGAGCCGCTGTTCGTCGGTGTGCAGGGTGGCCGGCAGCTCCGGCGACACCCGTACGGACAGGTCCAGCCCCTTCTCCGCGGTCAACGGCCGGAAGGTGGCCTCCACGTAGTCGACGAGCTGGACGAGCGCAATGCGCGTCGGGGAGACGTCCATCTTCCCCGCCTCGACCTTCGACAGGTCGAGGATGTCGTTGATCAGCTGGAGCAGGTCGGAGCCGGCCCCGTGGATCGTCTCGGCGAACTCGACCTGCTTCGGCGAGAGGTTCCCCTCCGCGTTGTCGGCGAGCAGCTTGGCCAGGATCAGCAGCGAGTTGAGCGGCGTACGCAGTTCGTGCGACATGTTGGCGAGGAACTCGCTCTTGTAGCGCATCGACACGGCGAGCTGCTCGGCACGCTCCTCCAGGACCTGCCGCGCCTCCTCGATCTCGGTGTTCTTCACCTCGATGTCGCGGTTCTGCTGGGCCAGCAGCTCCGCCTTCTCCTCGAGTTCGGCGTTGGACGCCTGGAGGGCCTTCTGCCGGTTCTCCAACTCGGCCGACCGCTCGCGCAGTTGCTCGGTCAGCTCCTGCGACTGCTTCAGCAGCACCTCCGTCTTGGTGTTGACGGAGATGGTGTTGACGCTGGTGGCGATCATCTCGGCGATCTGGTTGAGGAAGTCCTTCTGGATGTGCGTAAAGGGAGTGAAGGAGGCCAGCTCGATGACACCGAGCACCTTGCCCTCGAACAGCACCGGGAGGACGATCACTTGCGCGGGCGGCGCCTCTCCGAGACCGGAGGAGATCTTCAGATACCCGCTGGGCGCGTTCTCCACAAGGATCGTGCGCTTCTCCTCGGCGGCCGTCCCGATCAGCGCCTCACCGGGCCTGAACGACGTCGGCATGGAGCCCATCGAGTAGCCGTACGACCCGAGCATCCGCAGCTCGTACTGGTCCTCCGCCTCGGCACTGAGGTCCTTGCCGTCGAGGAGCGGCATGGCGACGAAGAACGCGCCGTGCTGCGCGGTCACCACCGGCGTCAGCTCGCTCATGATCAGCGAGGCCACGTCGGCCAGGTCCCGGCGCCCCTGCATCAGCGCGGAGATACGGGCCAGGTTGCCCTTGAGCCAGTCCTGCTCCTTGTTGGCGATCGTGGTGTCGCGCAGGTTGGCGATCATCTTGTTGATGTAGTCCTGGAGCTCCTGGATCTCCCCGGACGCGTCCACGTCGATCTTCAGGTTCAGGTCACCGCGGGTCACCGCGGTCGCCACGCGCGCGATGGCGCGCACCTGCCGGGTCAGGTTCCCGGCCATCTCGTTCACCGACTCGGTGAGGTCGCGCCAGGTCCCGTCGACGTCACGCACGCGTGCCTGACCACCCAGCTGGCCCTCCGTGCCCACCTCGCGGGCGACCCGGGTGACCTCCTCGGCGAAGGACGACAGCTGGTCCACCATCGTGTTGATCGTCGTCTTGAGCTCGAGGATCTCTCCGCGCGCGTCGATGTCGATCTTCTTGGTCAGGTCGCCCTTGGCGATGGCCGTGGTCACCATGGCGATGTTCCGCACCTGACCGGTCAGGTTGGACGCCATCTGGTTCACCGACTCGGTGAGGTCCTTCCAGGTACCCGCCACACCCGGCACCCGCGCCTGACCGCCCAGGATGCCGTCCGTGCCCACCTCACGGGCCACCTTGGTGACCTGGTCGGCGAACGAACTCAGCGTCTTCACCATGGTGTTGAAGGTGTCCGCGAGCTGCGCGACCTCGCCGCGCGCCTCGATGGTCACCGTCCGCGTCAGGTCACCGTTGGCGACCGCCGACGCGACCTGGGAGATGTTGCGCACCTGCACGGTCAGGTTGTTGGCCATCAGGTTGACGTTGTCGCTCAGGTCCTTCCAGATGCCCACGACGCCGGGCACATGGGCCTGGCCGCCCAGGATGCCCTCGGTGCCCACCTCACGGGCCACCCGGGTCACCTGCTCGGCGAAGGACGACAGCTGGTCCACCATCGTGTTCACGGTACTGACGAGCTCGAGGATCTCGCCCTTCGCGTCCACAGTGATCTTCTTCGACAGGTCACCCTTGGCGACCGCGGTCGTGACCTCGGCGATCTGGCGCACCTGGATGGTCAGGTTGTTCGCCATGAAGTTCACGGACTGCGTGAGGTCCTTCCAGGTCCCGGAGACACCCTGCACCTCCGCCTGACCGCCGAGAATGCCCTCCGTACCCACCTCACGGGCCACCCGAGTGACCTCCTCGGCGAACGACGACAGCTGGTCCACCATCGTGTTCAGGGTGTTCTTGAGCTCCAGGATCTCGCCGCGCGCGTCCACGGTGATCTTCTGGGAGAGGTCACCGCGGGCGACCGCGGTGGCGACCTGCGCGATGTTGCGCACCTGGGCGGTGAGGTTGCCCGCCATGCCGTTCACGGAATCGGTCAGGTCCCGCCACACACCGGCGACGCCGGGCACCTGTGCCTGACCGCCGAGCCGGCCCTCCGTACCCACCTCGCGGGCGACGCGCGTGACCTGGTCGGCGAAGGCCGACAGCTGGTCGACCATCGTGTTGATGGTGTTCTTCAGCTCCAGGATCTCGCCGCGCGCGTCGACGTCGATCTTCTGGGACAGGTCACCCCGCGCCACCGCCGTCGTCACCTGGGCGATCTGCCGTACCTGCGAAGTGAGGTTGCCGCCCATGAAGTTGACGGAGTCGGTGAGCTCCTTCCAGGTGCCGGACACGCCCGGCACCACGGCCTGACCGCCCAGCCGTCCCTCGGTGCCCACGTCGCGGGCCATCCGCGTCACCTGGTCGGCGAAGGCCGACAGCTGGTCGACCATCGTGTTCACGGTGTTCTTCAGCTGGAGCATCTCGCCGGAGACGTCCACGGTGACCTTCTGGGACAGGTCACCGTTGGCCACGGCCGTCGTCACCTGGGCGATGTTCCTCACCTGTCCGGTGAGATTCCGGAACGCGGTGTTGACCGAGTCGGTCAGGTCCTTCCACGTACCGGCGGCCCCGGGCACCTGCGCCTGACCGCCCAGCTCACCCTCGACCCCGACCTCACGCGCCACACGCGTGACCTCGGCACCGAACGCCGACAGCTGGTCCACCATCCCGTTGACGGTGTTCTTCAGCTCCAGCATCTCGCCGGCCACGTCCACGGTGACCTTCTGCGAGAGGTCACCGTTGGCCACGGCCGTCGTCACGGCCGCGATGTCCCGCACCTGCGTGGTGAGGTTCCGGAAGACCGTGTTCACCGAGTCGGTGAGGTCCTTCCACGTCCCCGCCGCACCTGGCACGTTCGCCTGCCCGCCGAGCTGTCCCTCGGCTCCGACCTCGTTGGCCACGCGCGTGACCTCGTCCGCGAAGATCCGCAGTGTCTCGGTCATCTGGTTGATCGTGTCGGCCAGCTGCGCGACCTCGCCGCGCGCCGAGACCGTCACCTTCTGCGACAGGTCACCGCTGGCGACCGCGGTCGTCACCTGGGAGATGCCGCGGACCTGGGCCGTCAGGTTGCCGGCCATCAGGTTCACCGAATCGGTGAGGTCCTTCCACACCCCGGCCACGCCGGGCACCTGCGCCTGACCCCCCAGCTCACCCTCGACACCCACCTCGCGTGCGACGCGCGTCACCTCGGAGGAGAACGACGACAGCTGATCCACCATCGTGTTGACGGTGTTCTTCAGCTCCAGCATCTCGCCTTCGACATGAACCGTGACCTTCCGCGACAGGTCACCCTTGGCGACCGCCGTCGTCACCAGCGCGATGTCCCGGACCTGGGCCGTCAGCCGGTACGCCATCGTGTTGACGGACTCGGTCAGGTCCTTCCATGAACCCGACATACCGCGCACCCGGGCCTGGCCGCCCAGCTTGCCCTCGGTACCCACCTCGCTGGCCACCCGCGTGACCTCGTCGGTGAACGTCGACAGCTGGTCGACCAGGTTGTTGACAGTCCGCCCGACCTTGAGGAACTCCCCGCGCAGCGGATGCCCGGTCCCGTCCGGCGCCTGCGTCCGCAACTCCATACGCGGCGACAGATCACCCTCCGCCACCGCGGACAGCACCCGGCTGACCTCGGAGACAGGCCGTACGAGATCGTCGACCAGCGCGTTCGAAGCGTCGATGGCTGCCGCCCAGGAGCCCTCGGAGGCACCTGTTTCCAGCCGTTCCGTGAGCTTTCCCTCACGCCCCACCATGCGCCGGACGCGAGACAATTCACCCGTCAAATGGAGATTACGGTCGGCCACCTCATTGAAGACGGCCGCGATCTCCGACATCACGCCGTCGCCGGACACCGTGAGCCGCTTGCGGAAGTTTCCCTCGCGCATCGACACGAGAGCCGTCAGCAGTCTGTTCAGTGCGGCTGTGTCCACCGCGGTGGTCCCGTTGCGCGGTTTGCGCTGGTTGGTCGGGGACTGTCCGCCTTTCGCGCGCGTTTTAGTGCTCCGCGTCGCTGCGCCAGACTCCACTGTGTCCCTCCCGCAGGGGTCGACCGTTACTGCTGTGCTCAGGTATTACTGCCGGGCTTGCCGGTTACTGCTGCGTATCCATGCCCGCTCTGCCAGGTCGCACCCGGGCTGCTGCCCACCATGTGCAAACCACACTCAGCCTGCCGGTACCTTCACCAGAAGCTTGCCCAGTGTTTCACCCCGGCCGAACCAGGCCATAACAGTTCGGCAGCTTCGCACATCGTCCGCACACCCTCCGGACGGAAACACTGCAGACCGGCATCCGCTCGGACGGGGAAGGTAAGTAACCTTGCATGCGGCTGTCCAGCCACGCCGGTCCGTCCGGCCTGGGCGGTGGCACGAGTACGAGCGGGCATCGGAGGGGCGGCCGCACACATGACCACCGGACTGATCCCTGGGGAACAGCCCCCGGACCCCAGGCCGACCAGTGACCTGCCGCATCAGCGGCACGAGCTTGCCGGCCAGGGAGACCTGCACGTCGACAACCGGTCGAGGAGTTCTGTGATCACCGCGCGCGCGGCCGCCTGCTTCGAGCCCGTCGGGCGATCGGTCGCGAGCGCCCGCTCCTTCGTCCGCGACACCCTCCAGGGCTGGGGCTTCGCCGACATCGTCGACGACGCGGTGGTCCTGACCAGCGAACTGGTGACCAACGCCGTGGTGCACGCGGGTACCTCCGCGGACGTGCTGTGTCTGCGAAGCGACGACGGCGTACGGATCGAGGTCGCCGACCGCTATCCGGAGCGCGAGATCCCGCTCCAGGGTCAGGCCGTCAACATGGGCAGCCCCGACAGCGAGGGCGGCCGCGGCCTCCAGCTGTGCGCGGCACTGTCCGGCCGCTGGGGCGTGGAGTACACACCCACGCACAAGCAGGTCTGGTTCCACCTCGACCTCCCCGAACGCCCGGTGGGCGCGCGAGCGGCTGGACCGGCCCTCCCCGTCGACCTCCTCCCGCTCGCCGACGGCCGCGTCCGCGTCGCCGTCGTCCAGATCGACCGCACGGGCGCCCTCACCTCGTGGAACGAGGACGCCGAGGAACTCTTCGGCTACGCCGCCGAGCAGGTCATCGGCAAACCGCTGACCGACCTCGCCGCCTGGCCGCACACCCCGGGCACCGGCACCGGCATCGCGGAGGCCCTCCAACTCTCCCGCTGGGAGGGCAGTTACGGCATCCGTGCCGCCAATGGCCGCGTCAGCTCGGTGTACGCCTCCCACCTCCGCGTCCGCGACACGGGCGGCGAGCCCTCCACGGTCTGCCTCCTGGTCCGCGACCACGAACGGGCCGTGCTGCAGACGCCGTTGCGCGTTCCCGCCTCCGACACCGGATCCGCCTCCGACGGCCAGGGCACCGACCCCTTCGAGGTGTTCATCGGCTCCCCGGCCCCGGACGACCTCGACGGACTCCTCCAGCGCACGGTCGAACGCGCCCGCGACATGCTCGACGGCGACTCCGCCTTCCTCCTCCTCGCGACCGACGACGAGACGGAGTTGGAGGTGCGCGCCTCCACCGGCCTGCCCTCCGCCCGCCAGCGCTTCGCCCGCGTCCCCGTCGAAGCCGGCCCCGGCCGCTACAGCTCGGCCCGCATGCCGGCCGTCCACGACGACCTCACGGCCGTACCGGGCGCCGTACCGCTGCTGAGCGGCACCGGCATGCGCTCGGTCGTCACGGTCCCCCTGAAGGTGGAGGGCCGCCTCACCGGCTCACTCGGCGTCGCCGCCGAGTCCCCCGGCAGATACTCGAACGAGGAGGCGCTTCGCCTCCAGTTCGCGGCCGACCGCATCGCGTTGGCGGTCGAGTCCGCCCGCCTCGGTGAACTCGAACGCCTGCGCCGAGGCTCTCTGAGCTTCCTCGTCGAGGCCTCCGACCTCCTCGCCGGCACCCTGGACCGCGACCAGACGCTGGCCCTGATGGCCCAGATGACGGTCCCGACGCTGGCCACCTGGTGCGCCGTCTACACGATCGCCGACCAGGCCTCCGAGCCGTATCTGTCGTACGTCCTGCACGAGGACGAGGAACTGATCGACGGCATCAAGTCCCTGCTGTCGAAGATCTCCCCGCCCGACCCGGTCCCCACCCCCGGCGCCCGCGTCTGGTCGGCCCCCGGCGCGGCTGCCCACCAGGCGGCCCTGCGCAGCTCCATGCGCAGCCTCGGCATGAGCGGCGGCCCGCCGCAGCAGGTCACCTCGGGCATCGGCCCCACCCTCGCCACGGCCTCCGCCGTCGGCGGCGAAACCGTGGTGCTCCCTCTGGTGGCCCGCAACCGAGTCATCGGCATGCTCACCCTCGGCAAGCCCACCGACGAACACTTCCGCCAGGAAATCCTGGAACTGGCCGAGGACTTGTCCCGCCGGGCCGCCCTCGCCCTCGACAACGCCCGCCTCTACTCCGAGCGCACGGCCATCAGCCAGTCCCTGCAGCGCAGCCTCCTGCCGCCGGAGCTCCCCGAGATCGACGGCGTCGAGGTCGAGGTCATCTACCGCGCGGCCGGCGAGGGCAACGAGGTCGGCGGCGACTTCTACGACGTCTTCCCGATCCGCGACGGCGCGTACGGCTTCGCCATCGGCGATGTCTGCGGCACGGGCCCGAACGCGGCCGCGGTCACGGGCCTGGCCCGCCACGCCCTCAGGCTCCTGGCACGCGAAGGCCTCAGCGGACCCGCCGTTCTGGAGCGCCTGAACTCCGCCATCCTCGACGAGGGAGCCCGCAGCCGCTTCCTCACGCTCCTGTACGGCGAGTTGTGGCCCCAGGCGGACGGCAGCGCCCAGCTGAAGGTGGTCTGCGCCGGCCACCCCCTCCCGCTCCGCCTGCGCCAGGACGGCACGGTCGAACCGGCGGCCGAACCCCAGCCGCTCCTCGGCGTCATGGAGGACCTGGAGCTCTACGAGCAGTCGGTCACGCTCGACCCGGGCGACGTTCTCCTCTGCGTCACCGACGGCGTCACGGAACGCCGCGAGGGCACCCGCATGCTGGGCGACGACGGCCTCGCCGACGTCCTCACGACCTGCACGGGCCTCACCGCAGGCGCGGTCGCCGCCCGCATCATGCGCGCGGTCGAACGCTTCGCCCAGGACGCCCCGTCCGACGACATGGCCATCCTCGCGATGCGAGTTCCCGGCCTCCACAAGGACTGACCGAATCGAAGAGGGCATAAGAAAAGGCCCCCGCCCAAAAGGACGGGGGCCTTTTCTTATGGAGCCCCCAAACGGAATCGAACCGTTGACCTTCTCCTTACCATGGAGACGCTCTACCGACTGAGCTATAGGGGCCAGTCACCATTTCGGGGGTTCCCCCGGCGGCAACGGAATAGATCATACCCCGAACAGACCCGTACTCCCAACCACCCTCACAGGCCTCAGAAGGCGGGCTGCAGCAACCCGCCGAGGGCATTGCACGCACCCACGATCCGCTGCATGTCCCGCTTGGCCAACACGGCATCCACCGGCAGTGCCAGCGTCTCGTCCGCGGCCCGCTCGGTCTCCGGCAGGGACACGCACCGACGGTACTCGGGCAGCCGATGCACAGGCGTCTTCACCGGCACCCGGCACTCAACACCCCTGGCCCGCACGGCCCGAGCGAAGGCGTCCCGGTCCGGCCGCCCATTACCCGGCACCCGCACGACGTACTGCTGATAGGTGTGCCCGTCCCCACCGTCAGGCGTACGCACGCCCCTCAACTTCGTATCGAGATAGGCAGCCCGCTGCCTGCGCTGAGCGGTCTCGTCGTACGGCGCCTCGGACTCCCCCTCCTGGAGCACGAGCAGCCCATGCCGCTCCCCCACTCCCAGCAGCCGCACCATGTCAGCCGGCCGGCCAAAGCGGTGTACGACAACGATGGCCGCCGTCCGCGGAGTTACGGCCACCTCGACAGCGGACGAGTCGAGGCAGTACGTGAGCGGATCTATGTCGGCGAACACCGGAAGCGCCCCGGCGAGGACCACGGCCTCGGCCACTTCCACGTTCCCGAAGGCCGGGACGACGACCTCGTCACCGACTCCGACGCCGGCGGCCCTGAGCATTGCAGCAGTACCCATGTCGGCGATCGTGGTAGCGCAACGTGAACTTCAAGTGACGCACAACAAAAAAGGGTTGGACCCTGAACCGAAGTTCAGGATCCAACCCTTTGAATGATTGTTCGGCGGCGTCCTACTCTCCCACAGGGTCCCCCCTGCAGTACCATCGGCGCTGTAAGGCTTAGCTTCCGGGTTCGGAATGTAAC
>NZ_JBVIPA010000024.1:107257-149325 GCF_055578365.1 Streptomyces sp. NPDC033131 | reverse complement strand
ACAAACGCTCACCCGCCGACGACCTGACCTGCCCCACCCTCGCCACACCACAACCAACGAGCCAGGACCATCTAAGTCACCGGCATTGGTCCTAGGTGAGTTGAGGGGCCTGGTGGCACGTCGCAGCCACGTTTTGATGATCGACTGGACAATATTCGGGACGCGGTTTGAGGCGCATGAAGCCCTTACGTGCCCCAGGCGCTGTAGGTGGGCGACCTCGGCGCGCGACCATGGCGATGCCGCTACTCCTCGCGCTCTTCGCAGCCGACCTGGCGCCCGCTTCCGCGCCTTCCAGTGACATGTTGACGACGATGGACTCCGTCGCGTCCGAAGTCTCCGTGACGGTGGCGCACTCTAATGTTGGCGATGTATCTTGATGGCATACATTATGGATGCTGGAGGTGCTCGATGTCCGTCACGCAGATTGATCTCGATGACGAGGCACTCGCCGAGGCCATGCGGCTGATGGGCGTCACGACGAAGAAGGAGACGGTCAACGCGGCCCTGCGGGACTACGTGGCCCGGATCAAGCGCCTCGATGCTGCCGAGAAACTGGCCGCGCGCGGTGCGCGCGGCGAGTTCGAGCAGGCTGCGGCGGCGCATGACGCAGGCAAGCGTGCCCGACGCGAGGCCTTCGAGTGATCACGTACCTGCTCGACACCTCCGCCCTGTGGCACCTGTTCCGCACCCCCGGGGCATTGCCGCCCTGGGAGGGACACATCGCCGCCGGGGTGTTCCACATCTGCGAGCCGA
Source organism: Streptomyces sp. NPDC033131 (assembly GCF_055578365.1). Classification (NCBI taxonomy): domain Bacteria; kingdom Bacillati; phylum Actinomycetota; class Actinomycetes; order Kitasatosporales; family Streptomycetaceae; genus Streptomyces; species Streptomyces sp. NPDC033131. Next base: position 148,572 of record NZ_JBVIPA010000024.1, on the reverse strand, counting down.
CACGCGCCGAATTCCTCTACTCGGCAACCAGCCCGTCCCACCGGGACGAGCTCGCGGAGGAGCTGGACGCACTGTGCCTGCTCTCTCCCGTTCCGAAGAACGCCTGGCGCTGGGTCGACACCGCCCAGTACAAACTGACACAGCATGGCCAACATCGCGCGGCAGGACCGATCGACCTGTTGGTGTGTGCGACCGCGGTTCACCACGGGCGCACCGTCCTCCACGTGGACAACGACTTCGCGACGGTGGCCGGAGTACTCAAGGAGGTTCAGCAACGAGACGTACGAGCCTGATCTCCTGGGGCCGGTCCACGGCGTCGCCTGTTGGCCCGTCGTTGATCGATACCCAAGTCACTGTCCCATTGGGGCTCCGGTGGCGCCACGACTGGCTCCGCCCAGCCGCGCGACCAGAGGAGCAGCAGGGCTGCCGCGCCGATCAGTCCGTCCTCGTCGAGTCTGCGCTCTCGCCGGTCGTGAGGACCCCTCAGTCCGCGTCGGCCACGATGGAGCCGACGCGTTCGGCCAGGGTCGGGTCGCGTCGGACCAGGAGGGCCGCGTAGCCGACGGCGGCGAGCAGGGTGGCGACCGCCACGTAGGGGAACCAGTTGTAAGGCGCGGGCTGGCCCGGCTTGGCGAGGAAGTAGAGCGGGACCAGGATGGCCACCGTGCCGAGCGCGGGCAGTACCAGATGCCGGACAACCCGGAACTCCTGCGGCCGGTACCTGCGGTAGTACAGCGGCAGGGCGATGTTGGACGCGAGGTAGACCAGCAGGATCAGGATGGCGCCGAGGGTCGATGACTCGGTGAAGAAGACCACCGGGTTCATCGAGTCGCCGGAGGACCCCAGCAGGTGGCCCAGGCCCCAGCCGCCGATGATCAGCAGGGCGGTGGCGGTGAAGGTGATGATCGCCTTGTTCGGTGTGCGGCGGATGGGGTGCACATAACCGAAGAAGGAGGGGAGCAGCCCCTCGCGTCCGGCGTTGAACACCAGGCGGGCCTGGGAGTTGATGCCGGCGATCAGCACACCGAGGGTGGAGGTGAGTCCGCCGAGGTAGGCGAGGAACGCCAGCACGCCGAGGGTGTGGTGGGCCACCTCGATGAACGGGATCCGGGAGGCGCCGAGTCGGGTCACGTCGTAGCCGAAGCCGGTCACCGTGGCGTAGGCGAAGAGGATGTAACTCACCGTCATGATCGCGACGGAGGAGAACACCGCGCGGCCGACGTTGTGCCGCGGATTCTCCGTCTCCTCGGCGAGTGCCGCCGAGTTCTCCCAGCCGATGAACAGGTACACCGCCAGCGGGAAGCCGGCCGCCAGCCCTTTGAAGCCGTCGCTGATGTGGCTGGGCAGGAACGGGTCGAAGGACAGCTCGCCGCGGTGTTCCACCAGCGCGGCGACCGAGACCACGACCAGCACCAGCATCTCCGCGCCGAAGAAGTAGCCGGCCCACTTGGTGGAGACCACCACCCCGCGCAGCATCAGCGCCACGGCCAGCCCGGTGAGCAGCAGCGTCCAGATGATCCACGGCAGGTCCACGCCGGTGTAGTGGTGCAGGGTGATCTGCACGAACCCGCCGGAGATCGAGATGACGCCGGACATCGCGATGATGTAGCCCAGCGCCGCCAGCAGCGCCGTGGTCACCGCGCTGACCGGCCCGAAGGTCTTGCCGACGAAGGTGATGAAGCTGCCCGCCGAGGGGTGCGCCCGGGAGAACTCCGCCAGCGTGTTGCCGAGGAGCGCCACCGCGATGCCCGCGGCCAGGATGGTCAGCGGTGACGCCACGCCCGCGGTCGTGGCCAGGAAGGCGAAACCGAAGAAGAAGCTCATGGCCGGGCCGACGTTGGCCATGGTGGCGGCGGCGATGTCCGCCATGCCGAGGACGCCGCCGCGCAGCCGCTGCGGCGCGCCGCCGACGGGACCCGGCGGGGACAGCGGGCCGGCTCCGGGGTTGGGCATGGCGGCAACTCCTCGTGCGGTGTGGCGGCGTGATGGTTGCGCGGGTTATGGATGCGCGGGTTCTCGACGGCCGGGCCGGCACGGACCGGGCGTCAGCGGTGCCGGGAACTGTGGTGTGCCTTCACCGCCTGCACGGCCGGATCGGTCGCGCCCCGCCCGAGTTCGGCGAGCAGTTCGGCGTGGCAGCGGTTCTGCGCCCGTACGACCGCGGGCTGCGGTGCGGGCAGCAGCAGGCACAGTCGGCCGAGCAGATCGGCGGCGAACTCGCGGATTCCGGCGCCGCCGAGCGCCACCGCGAGGTCCAGGTGGAATCGGGTCTCCAACTCGGCCAGGCGTGCCGGGTCGTCGGTCTGTTCCATCTCCTCGACCAGCGCCCGAAGCCCGTCCAGCCGTTCGGCCGGGACCTCTCCTGAACTGTGCGCCACGAGGCCGCATTCGAGCAGGAGCTGGAAGGCGTCCAGCGAAGCCGCCTCCTCGGGGTCGTGGGTCAGGGCTACGACGGTGTCCCAGTCCTGCGCGACGAAGGTTCCGCCTGCCCGTCCGCGCCGGCGGTCGAGCAGGCCGTCCTGGCACATGCCCTCCAGCGCGCGGCGCACGGTGATCTCGCCTATTCCCAGCTCCTCGGCGAGGACCCCGGCGTCCGGCAGCCGGTCTCCAGGCTGCACGGATCGCAGGCGTACCCGCAGTGCGATCCGTGACCGGACGAGATCGGATCCGCTCTGACCCCCGCCGGGCAGGGCGCGGGCGTGTCCCACACCGGTGACCGACGTTGTCCGGGCCGGGCCTGGCTGGTTGTAAGGCCCGAACTTGCCCGCTGCATTCGCCACGACGCCACCCTAACGGCCTGCTGATCGCGGCCGCGGCCCACGACGGCCGTCATGCGGTGCGTCCGGTCGACTCCGAGGGAGAGTTCGCGCTCGCGCTCGGTGAGGGGGAAGGTCCGCCGGTGGTTCCCGCGACGACGCCACTGTGCGATGCATGGGGACTCCCGAGGAGGTTCCGAATCAGCCCGGAACAGCCGGGGCACGGCATGGCGCGGCACGGCACGGACGTCGCGACGGGAGGAGCGGGTCGCGATGCAGGAAAAATTAGAGCAAGGTGAACAGTTAAACAAGACCCTGCCGCGACCGGTCCGGAAGGCGGGGGAGGGGGTGCGGGTGGCGGTCGGCTCGCCATAGCCCCGACCTGGGGATTTACGCCCCGGCGGGCGTGTCGCCGGGGTCCGCCGACGGGGTGTGAGGGGGCGGGTGCGAGGCATGCGTGCCCCGGGGAGACGGCGCGCTGACGCCATGGGGTGGACGACTGGACCCCTTGTTTTATTCGATCGTCCTGAACTATTTTCCTGAACGCCACCGGTTCGACCGGTCCAGCAGGCACCGGACCCGGAGGCCACGGTCCACCATGCCCTCCCACCGACCGTGATCGCCACCCGCACTGTTACCCGGCACCCCCGCACACCCCGCCCGGCGGCATCCACGCGGCCACCCCGCCCGATCCCGCCGGAACCTTCCCTCGTCCCCACCTGCTTCCTGGATGTCGAGATGACAACACAAGCCCCTCGTCCCGCCCCCGATCCGGTGACCACCACCGAGAGCGCCTCAGAAGGATCCGGCCTGCAAGCCGGGCTGAAGAACCGTCACCTGTCGATGATCGCGATCGGTGGTGTCATCGGTGCCGGCCTGTTCGTCGGCTCCGGATCCGGCATCGCCGCCGCCGGTCCCGGCATCCTGATCTCCTACCTGCTCGTCGGCACCCTCGTCGTCTTCGTGATGCGGATGCTCGGCGAGATGGCCGCGGCCAACCCCACCTCCGGCTCGTTCTCCGCCTACGCCGACCGTGCGCTGGGTCGCTGGGCCGGCTTCACCATCGGCTGGCTGTACTGGTTCTTCTGGGTCGTGGTGCTCGCCGTCGAGGCGACCGCCGGCGCCAAGATCCTGGCCGGGTGGATCCCTGCGGTCCCGCAGTGGGGCTGGGCCCTGCTCGTCATGGTCGTTCTCACCGCCACCAACCTCGTCTCGGTCAGCTCCTACGGCGAGTTCGAGTTCTGGTTCGCCGGCATCAAGGTCGTCGCCATCGCCGCGTTCATCGTGATCGGCGGACTCGCGATCTTCGGCCTGCTGCCCGGCTCGGACCACCCGGCATCCGGCTTCTCCAACCTGACCGAGCACGGCGGGTTCCTGCCCAACGGGCCGGGGGCGATCCTCACCGGCATCCTGATGGTGGTCTTCTCCTTCATGGGCAGCGAGATCGTCACCCTGGCCGCCGGCGAGACCGAGGACCCGCAGGCCGCGGTCACCAAAGCCACCAACAGCGTGATCTGGCGGATCGCGGTGTTCTACCTTGGCTCGATCCTGGTCGTGGTGTCGCTGCTGCGCTGGGACGACCCGGCGATCCTCAAGGACGGCTCGTATGTCGCCGCGCTGAACTCCATCGGCATCCCGCACGCCGGCGAGATCATGAACGCCATCGTGCTCACCTCCGTGCTGTCCTGTCTCAACTCCGGCCTCTACACCGCGTCCCGGATGGCGTTCTCGCTCGGCCGTCGCAGCGACGCCCCGGCCGCCTTCGCCCGCACCACCGGGCGCGGAGTCCCGCAGGCGGCCATCCTGGCCTCGGTGGTCTTCGGCTTCGTCGCCGTCGCCTTCAACTACCTCTGGCCGGAAACGGTCTTCCAGTTCCTGCTGAACTCCTCCGGCGCAATCGCCCTCTTCGTCTGGCTGGTGATCTGCTTCTCCCAGCTGCGGATGCGCAAGATCATCCAGCGGGAATCGCCGGACAGGCTGGTCGTCAGGATGTGGCTCTACCCGTACCTGACCTGGGCCACCATCGCGATGATCACGTTCGTCCTGGTCTACATGCTGACCGACAGCGCCGACGGCGGCGGCCGCGACCAGGTCGTCCTGTCCACCCTGGTGGCCGGGGCCGTGGTGGCCTTCGCGCTGGTCCGCGAGCGGCTGGCACGCAACGCCCGGCAGAACAAGGTCATCTCTTCGTAGCAGCCCGGGCCCGTTGTACGGCCGCCCCGACCCGCCGGTGACGCGGCCCTCCCGCCGCGTCACCGGCTTCACGGCTGCACCCGTCATGCCGGGCCGGTGTGTCCCGCGGGGGCGGAGCAGTACTCCAGTCGTGCCGCGGTCGGGATGGTCGTCGCGTGGCTCGGGATGCGGGTGTGGTGGCACCTGGTCTCCGATTCCAGGCCAGTGAGCATCCGGTGCTACGCCGTGCCACTGTGGGCTGCTGTTGCCGAACTCGGCGACATCGAGTTCGTCGGAATGGGCCCGGAATCGTCACCTCACGGTGGACACCTGCGCCTAGCTCCCTCGAGGGACAGAGCACCCGCCGCAGAGCCTGCGCGGCCAGCCTCTGCGCGGTGGAAGGGGAATCCGCTGTGCCATGTTCCGACCGTGTCCGCTGAGCTGGAGCGACGTTCGGGATTACGTATTGGGCAGTCACTCAGGGAGCGGCAGGGACCACGGAGGGACCGCAAGGACAGGAACCAACCGACAAGGACCGCACAAGGCCGACACAGGTGCACACGGCTGACCTGCAACAACGCCGTGAATCGACGCAGATTGCCAAGGACCGCCAAGATCCCCAAAGGACTCATAATCCGTCGGCCGTGGGTTCGAGTCCCACCCGCCCCACCTGAGCAGGTCTGTGACCTGCGGAAACGTTCATTTGTGGGTGGCGTCGAGTGACGGGACTGCAGCGCCTGGGTGGCCCTGCTGGACGTAGAACTCGCTCATGGTTATCGGCGACGTGGATGTGCATGACCTCGACCTGCTCGGCAGGTATAGCGGCGGCGCTTGGGCGCGGCGAACAGGGACACCCGCCCCAGGGCCCGGGAGATGCGACAGGTTTCTTCCGCGTCGAACCGGCCGCTGGGCGGGAAGACGTGACCCGAGCCGTGGAGCGTGAACACAGGGCCGCACAGGCCCACTCCGTGAGACATGGGCGCGGCGTACAGGGCCCGCTGCCGGCGGGGACGTGGTTCGGGACCATTGTCGGCAGGCCGACCGCGCTGCGCACCACCCATTCAGGACCGTCTCCGGCGCCCTCCCCGGCAGGCCGGCTCACAGCGCAACCAAAGGGATCACCGTGAAGACGCAGCGGCCAGTGCGGATCATCGGTGACTACCGGAGCGACTTCGCCCTTCCACGCCCGTACGAGGGCGAAGTCGGCGGGCAGTGCCCGTTTCATCGCCGCGGCCAGTGCGGCTACCCGGTCCCTGAGGTCCCGGCAGCCGGGACTTTGGGTCAACGGATTGAATCCGCTGCGCATCAGTTCAACGTTTGCCTCGACACCGCTCCGGTGGCGGTGGCGAGGGTGGCGGCAGACGAGCGGGGATCCGCGCAACCGCTGAGTCGCAGGTCCCTGTCTGTGGCTGATCGGAGTGCGCTGGACGGCCCGCACTGAAAACGACTCAGGGGAGCGCTCCGGCTCGTACGGAGTCGGCTCGCAGGACGCGGCTGACGCACCGGAACTGCTGATCAAGTCCCCCCACCCCGGTAGTCGGGGAAAGCTCACCGCCCCCAGGTCAGCACCGGCTCCTCGGCCTCTGGGTAGCGGAATCGCCGGAATGTGGGGTGTCATCTAGAACCAGCGCCCGTGGGGCGGCGGGCTCAGACAGGGGCCTTCACGGCGAGGACCGGGCAGCCGGCTCCCAGAAGGATCTGCTGCGCGGCGGAGCCCATGATCAGCTTGCCGACCGCGCTCCGGCGCCGCAGCCCGATCACCACCACAGATACGTCCGCCTGCTCCGCCAGTTCGATGATCTCGTCGGCGGCATCGCCGCCGCCGAGCACCTGGCGGATGTCGAACTCGATCCCCAGCGCGGCCAGGTCCTCGCGGACATGAGCCAGATCGGGCTCCTGCGCGAAGCGCGGGTCCACATAGGCGTCACCCCGCGAGGTGTTCACCACCAGCAGCTTCTCGCCGCGCCGGTGGGCCTCGTCGATTCCCGCGCGCAGCGCGGCCTCACCCTCGGGTGAGGGTACGTATCCGACCAGTACGGTCATGTCTGCTCTCCCTCCCAGGCACTCTCGGCACTCTCAGGCACTTCGCTCACGCAGGGGACGTACGACGAACCGCCGCACCAGCGGCCAGACGACAATCAGCACGATCACCGTGTAGACCGCGTAGGACACCGGTCCGCCCACCAGCCCCGACAGTTCGCCGCCCGACAGCTGCAGGGAGCGCCGTCCCTGCAGTTCGGCCCGCGGGCCGAGGATGACGCCGATGATCAGCGGCAGCACCGGCAGTCCGAACCGTCGCATCGCGAAGCCGAGGAGTCCCAGCAACAGCAGCAGGAACAGGTCCAGGGGCTGCGCGTTGACGGCGTACGCACCCATCGACGCGAAGAACAGGATTCCCGCGTACAGGTAGGGGCGCTGAATCTGCAGCAGTTTCGCCCAGGCCGGCGCGAGCGGCAGATTCAGCAGGAGCAACAGCAGATTGCCGATGAACAGGCTGGCGATCAGCACCCAGACCAGGCTCGCCTCCCGCTCGAACAGCAGCGGGCCGGGCTGGATGCCGTACGACTGGAACGCCGCCAGCATGACCGCGGCGGTCGCGTTAGTCGGCAGCCCGAGCGCCAGCATCGGGACCAGGGTGCCCGCCGCGGAGGCGTTGTTCGCCGCCTCCGGACCGGCCACACCCTCGATCGCGCCCTTGCCGAACTCCTCCGGGTGCTTGGTCAGCCGCTTCTCCGTCGCGTACGACAGGAAGGTCGGGATCTCCGCACCACCGGCCGGGAGCGCACCGAACGGGAAGCCGAACGCCGTACCCCGCAGCCAGGGCTTCCAGGACCGCTTCCAGTCCTTCTTCCCCATCCACGGCCTGCCGACCGGGATGACCTCGACGGGCTTGCGCCGCAGATGCGCGGCCACCCACAGCGCCTCGCCGACGGCGAAGATGGCGACGGCGACGACGACCACGTCGATCCCGTCGGCCAGCTGGGGGATGCCCAGGGTGAGCCGCTGCTGTCCGGAGACCGAGTCGATGCCGACCAGGCCGATCGTCAGACCCAGCAGCAGCGAGATGAGACCACGGACGCGTGACGCGCCCAGCACGGACGTGACCGCGATGAAGGAGAGCAGCATCAGGGCGAAGTAGTCCGGAGCACCCAGGCTGATCGCGAAGTCCACCACCAGCGGAGTCACCAGCACCAGCAGCAGAGTGCCGATCGTGCCCGCCACGAAGGAACCGATCGCGGCGGTGGCGAGCGCCTGCGCCGCCCGCCCGGCCTTGGCCATCTTGTTGCCCTCGATGGCCGTCACCACCGAGGAGGACTCCCCGGGGGTGTTCAGCAGGATGGACGTGGTCGACCCGCCGTACATGCCGCCGTAGAAGATGCCGGCGAACATGATGAACGCCTGTACCGGCTCCATGCCGTAGGTGATCGGCAGCAGCAGTGCCACGGTCATCGCCGGGCCGATGCCCGGCAGCACACCCACCGCGGTGCCGACCAGGACGCCTATCAAGGCCAGCAGCAGGTTCATCGGGGCGACGACGTCCTCGAAGCCCTGCATGAGGTTGTTCAGGTTGTCCATCACAGGATTCCTTGCAGCACACCGGCCGGGAGGTTCACACCGAGCCCGATCGCGAAGGCGTAGAACGTGGTGAGCGACATCGTCACCGCGATCAGCAGATTGCGTATGTAGTGCCGGTTGCCGAGGGCGAAGGCCGTTCCCCAGAACAGCAGTGCGCCGCTGATCACCCAGCCGAGCCGTTCGATCAGCACCGCGTTCACCACGAACGCGCCGATCAGCAGCAGCACCGTGCGCCAGTCGGTGCCCTGGGAGAGGTCGACGTCCTCGCCGGCCTCCGGCTCACCGTGGCCGCCCCGGGCCACATCAACCGCGTACAGCACCGCGACCACCAGGAGCAGTACGCCCAGGAACACGGGCACCGCGCGCGGACCCACCGGGTCGGTGCTGCTGGTGATGTGCGGGATCCCGAGCCCGTCCACGATCACCGCGGTGCCCAGCAGGGCGAGGAACGCGCACACACCGTACTGTGCGCGGTCCTTGCCCTGTGGCGGACGGGCGTCCTCGACGCTCCGTTCGTCGACCGGGGAGCTCATGCCAGTCCGAGCTCTGCCAGCAGGTCGGCGACGGCCTTGTCCTGCTCCTCCAGGTAGGAGCCGAACTCGTCACCGGTGACGAACGCGTCGGTCCAGCCGCGCTTGGTCAGCTCGTCCTTCCACTGCTTCGAGTCGTGCATCTTGGTCAGGGAGTCGACCCAGGTCTTCTTCTGCTCGTCGGTGATCCCGGGAGGGGCGACGATCCCGCGCCAGTTGGTGAAGACCAGGTCGATCCCCGAGTCCTTGAGCGTGGGGGCGTCCTTCACCGCGTCGATGGGCTTCTCGCTGGTGACCGCGAGCACCCGCACCTGCCCGGCCTCGATCTGGTCGAGGAACTCGCCGAACCCACTGGCGCCGAAGGCGATCTTGTTGCCCAGGATGGCGGGCAGCAGCTCACCGCCGCCGTCGTACGAGACGTAGTTGACCTTCTTCGGCTCGATGCCGACCGCCTTCGCCAGCTGCATCGGCAGCAGGTGGTCCGGGCCACCCGGCGACGAGCCGCCGCCCACGGCGACCTTCTTGGGGTCCTTCTTCCACGCGGTGACGAGGTCGTCCATCGTCTTGTACGGGGAGTCCTTCGACACGACGATCGCGCCGGCCTCCTCGATCAGCTTGGCGATCGGCGTGGTGTCGGTCAGCGTCGCCGCCGACTTCGAGGTGTACGCGGCACCGACGACCCCCAGCCCCATCTGCATGGCCAGCTTGCCGTTGCCCTTCTCGTTCACCAGACGCTGCAGACCCACGGTGCCGCCCGCCCCGGGCAGGTTGTACACCTGGACCCCGGACGCCACCTTGCTGTCCTGCATCACCTGCGCGACGGTCCGGGCGGTGACGTCGTACCCGCTGCCCGGAGTGTTGGGCACCATCAACCGAAGACCGGAGACGGGCTTGTCGCTCCCGCTTCCGCCCCCCGAGTCCTCCTTCTCCGCGGTGGCGCCGCAGGCGCTCACGGCGAGCAGCGACACGGTGGCAAGAGCTCCGAGAAGTGCGGCTCTGCGAGATCTCATGGCTCATCTCTTTCGCTTGGGCGAGTCCGGCGCCATGATTGTGCGGTTCCGCGAACAGCCCGTCTGCCTTGTGTGAGCATTGAAGGTTGAGTTCATAGTGGTCGTTACGTCACGCCGCCACACACTGGCCGGTGAGCTGCTGGTTTTGCAGCTCGCCATCGTCGTGCTGGTGCTGGTCGCGGTCGCCGCGGTCTCGCTGGCGCAGTCGAAGGCGACGTTCGACCGGGTCGAGGGACGCCGGGTGACCGCCCTCGCCGAGGAGATGGCCGGAAACCCACTGTTGCGCAGCCAGCTCCGCCAACCCGCGCCCGCGGAGACACTTGCGCCGCTGCTGCAGCCCAAGCTGACCCAGTCGAACGTCACCTCCGTCACGGTCGCCGACGCCGCCGGTGAGATCGTCGCCGCCACCAATCCCACCCTGGTCGGGACGCGGCTGCCGGTCGACGGGCCCGACGTCGCGCAAGCGCGCGGCTGGTCGGGGGAGCTGTCGGTGGACGGGGTCCGCGAGCTGGTGGCCCAGGTCCCGGTGCTCGCCGACAACGACAACCACGTCGGCGAGCACCTCGGCACAGTCATGATCGGACGGGCCTCACCCACGGCCTGGCAGCGGCTGAACGGCGCCTCGTCGTATCTGCTCGCCTACCTCGGCATCGCGAGCGTGCTCGGTGTGGCCGGGTCCTGGCTGCTGGCCCGGCGGATCAAGCGCCAGACCCTCGGCCTCGAACCACGCGAGATCGCGGGCCTCGCCGAGCACCGCGAGGCGATGCTGTTCGGGATCGCCGAGGGCGTGATCGCGCTCGACCCGCAGCTACGGCTCACCCTGGTGAACGAGGTCGGCCGCAAACTGCTCGACCTTCCCGAGAACTGCGTCGGGATGAGCCTGGCCGGCCTGGGGATCGAGGGCAGGCTGTACGACGTACTGGCCGGGACCGGCGGTGAGCGCGGCGCCGAACAGGGCGCCGAGCACGGTACCGAGCGGCGCGACGAGGTGGTGGTACGGCGGGGGCGGGTGCTGGTGATGAACCGGATGGACGTCACCAAGGACGGCCGTCGGCTGGGCTCGGTGACGACCCTGCGGGACCGCACCGAACTGGCCCAGCTCGAACGCGAACTGGGCTCGTTCCGCAGCAGCACCGAACTGCTGCGCGCGCAGGCCCACGAGTTCTCCAACCAGCTGCACACCATCTCCGGGCTCATCCAGATCGGCGAGCACGACGAGGTCGTACGGTATGTTCGCGCCCTGCGAAAGCACCGTGAGTCGCTCGACCTGACCCTCACCAGCCGGGTCCGCGACCGGGCCGTCGCCGCGCTGCTCATGGCGAAGTCCGCGCTCGCGGCGGAGCGCAGGGTCCAGCTGCGCATCTCGGAGCTCACGGCCCTGGACCGGCTGGAGCCGACGGACTCCGCGGACGTGGCGACGGTGCTCGGCAACCTCGTCGACAATGCCCTCGACGCTGCCGCGGCCCCGGACCACGAGAACGACGCCTGGGTGGAGGTCGAGCTGCGCCAGGACGCATCGAGTGTGGAGATCGTCGTGCGTGACTCGGGCCCGGGTGTGGCTCCTGAGCTGGCGCAGGAGGTGTTCTCCCGCGGCTTCACCACAAAGGCCGCGCAGGGTGGCGACCGGGGTATCGGCCTGGCGCTCACCCGGCTGGTCTGCACACGCAGAGGGGGCGAGGTGTCGGTGGCGAACACACAGCCTGGCGCCATGTTCACCGCCCGGATGTCCGTGGGTCAGCTCACCGATCGGGAGACGGAGGAAGTCAGATGATCGACGTACTGGTTGTCGAGGACGACTTCATGGTGGCGCGGGTCCACCGCGGATTCGTCGACGGTGTCGAGGGCTTTCGCGTGGTCGGATCGGCGGACTGCGGGGAAAAGGCGCTCGCCGCCGCCGCCGAATTGCAGCCCGACCTGGTTCTGCTCGACCTCTATCTCCCCGATATGTTCGGTTTGGACGTCATCCGCAGGCTGCGGACGGCGGCCCATGACTGCGATGTGCTGGTGATCAGTGCCGCCCGCGAGGCAGAGGCGGTCCGGGGTGCCGTCCGCCAGGGCGTGGTCGACTACCTTCTGAAGCCCTTCGACGCCGACGACCTCAAGGACCGGCTGGAACGCTACAGCGCCCGGCGTGGAAATCTGCACGCCGCCATGGTCAGCGGGCAGGCCGATGTCGACCGCGCACTGGGACGGGCGGCGGCACCGACGGTGACGTCCACTCTGCCGAAGGGCATGAGTGTGGAGACCGCGGAGCTGGTGCAGCGCGCATTGCGCGCGGCGGACGGAACCTTGTCCGCGGCCGAGTGCGCGGCGAACGTCGGCATCTCGCGCGTGAGCGCGCGCCGCTACCTCGAATACCTCAGTGTCACGGGCCACGCGGAGGTGTCTCTGCGCTACGGGCAGGCGGGCCGCCCCGAGCGCCGCTACCACTGGCACGTCTAGGTCGGACCGTGTCCTTGGTGGTCTGCCGGAAGGCCTGACTGCTGGGGGTGGCGTGCAGTGTCCCGGCACACGTCCCCCGAAGAGAACGGGGCGCTTCGGAACGGCGATCCGCTGCGGGTGGGTTCGAGGCTCTTCCCGAGGCGGCGGGATCGGCCTCGCGCCCCCCAGATGTCGTCCATCTTGGGCGCGTTCGGGAGGCGTTCGGGACGTGTTCGGGGCGCAAGGACAGGAAGAGACAGGCGAAGGCCGAGAAGGGCCGGCACGGGTGGCCCAGGCGGTGGTGAGCTGGGCGACCAGGGGCAGGCCGCGGCCGTACTGGCAGGCGTTTCTCCTTGGGGGACCGACTGCTGTCCAGATCTCCCTCTGCATCGCAGTCCCGATGGCCTTTTCGCTCGGCCGTCGCAGCGACGCCCCGGCCGCCGTCGCTCGCACCACCGGGCGCGGAGTCCCGCAGGCGGCCTTCGTGCCTCGGTGGTCGTCGTCGCCTTCAGCTGGCGCCCGGTGCTGGAACGAGGGGAAGCTCAAGTCGGACCCGACGCTGGGCGTCTTCCGATCCCAGCTTCAGACTTGGCCAAGGGGGTCTCCTCGCCGAAGGCGGCCCTGGAACGGATTCAGGTGAAAGCGTCCGCGATCGGAACGGGGCCGACTCGATGACCACGGCGACCTCCCTGAAACCCGTACGCGAGAGGTCTTCCACCAGGCAGCCGGCTCACGCGATCGCCGAAGGCGCGGTGCCCTGGCGGCTGGTGGGCGCATCGATCGTGGCCCAGTTCGCGGCGGTATGGCCGCTGGCACGCCGCCGGTATCCGCCGACCGCGACCGTCGTGTGCACCTTGGCCGTGCAGGGCGGGCTGCATCTCGCGCTGTCCTCCGCGGACGGGGACACGCAGACGGCGGTGCCGGGGCACGCGACGCACGCCGGGCACGGCACGGCCGCGGTCGCGGACGGTCACGCCTGGCATCATGCCGGGGCCGCGATGACGACCGTGCACGTGGTCGCCGCGCTGGTCGTTGCCTGGCTGCTGCACCGGGCGGACGCACGGATGACGGCGGCCCTGGGCGCGCTGGGGACGTTGGCCAGGGCGGCCGTCGTGGCTCTGGCCCAGGCGCTGCCGCGACCGGTCCACGACACCGGACGCATGGTCTTCGTGCTGCCCGACCGGCGGCCGGGCGCCCCCTTCGAGGTGGCGGCGCACGCAGGGGATGACGTACTGGAGCACGCGGTGGTGCGCAGGGGGCCACCGCGGTGCAAGCGCCTCCAGTCCCTCACCGGTCCCTGACGTCCGCGGGACCGGCTCTTCCCGTACCAGCAAGGAGTTCCCCTGTGTCCATGTCCGTGTCCATGTCCGTGTCCACGCCCCGGCTGCCGGCCCGGGCCGGCAGCCGGATCGCACTCGCCGGTGCCGCAGCACTGACGGCCATGCTCGCCCTGGCTGCACCGGCCGCCGCGCACGCGGAGGTCGAAGCCGACGAGGCCCAGGCCCTGGCCGAGAACGTCACGCTCAGCTTCGTCTCCGAGGCCGAGTCCGACTCCGCGGGCTTCACCGAGCTGCGCGTCGTGCTGCCCAAGGGCATCGCTCCCGCTGACGTGACGCTCGACGAGGCCCCCAAGGGCTGGAAGCTGAAGGCGTCGAACGACGGATACGCCGTCAGCGGCCCCGCTCTGAAGGCCGGCGTCGACGCCGAACACAAGATCAAGGTCCGTCAGCTGCCGGACGCGAAGGAGATCGCGTTCAAGACGGTCGAGACCTACAGCGACGGCGAGGTCTCCCGCTGGATCGAACTGCCCACCGGCGGCGCGGAACCTGAACAGCCCGCGCCGGTACTGGAGTTGAAGGCGGCGGCCCCGGGCGCCAAGCCGGTCAGTCCGAGTCCGACGGAGACCGCGAGCGCGACGCCCAGTGCGGCCGCGTCCACACCCTCCGCCGTCCCGACTCGGACGGACGCCTCGGCGGCCGCCAGTGACACGGCGGCCGAGGAGGACGACGGGATGTCCTCCGGCATCGTGGTCGGTGTGGTCGTCGTCCTGCTCCTGCTTGGCGGCGTGGCCTGGTGGCTGGTCAAGCGGCGGACCGCCTCGTCCGAGAACTGACGTCCGGCACCGTCGCCTTGGGGCTCAGCCACTGCTGCCGCAAGGCGACGGCCCGCCCGCCGCACCGAACGTTCCTGAGCCGACCGGCGTCTGCGGCACGCGCCACGGCCTGCTCGCCTCCGTGCCGACATGCAGGACCACTACGGCGAGGACCGGCGCGACCTGCTCACCGTCGCCGCCGAGACGGCTGCGCACGGTCGTCGACAGGGCGGACGTTGGCTGATGCGGCACCAGGACGGGCTCATGGCGGACCACCGGCGACGGCACCCATCCGCAGATTCCAGCGGCCGTCCCGGCCGGTGAGCTGGACGGTGGACAGGGGAGGAACGTCGACGTTCCAGAACGACCGCCGCGGCGCGTCCAGTACGCGGATCACCGCGGCACGTGCCACGGCCTGCTCGACCACGGCCAGTACCCGCCCGGCATCGCCCGGCAGTCCGTCCAGCCAGCTGGAGACCCGCTCGCACACCTCGGCCACGGACTCGCCGCCGTGCGGCGCCGCTCCCGGATCCGACATCCAGGCGACGAGGCCGGGCCCGTCACTCGCCGCTACCTCGTCGAGCGTCCGCCCGTGCCAGGACCCCATGTCGATGTCCCGCAGCGCCGGTTCCTCGGTGACGGCGCCCCACCCCAGTACCTGGGCCGTCCGCGTGCACCGCTGCGACGGCGCCGTGTACAGGGTGGCCGCCGTGGGCAGGGTGCCGGCGACCGCCTTCGCCTGTCGCAGCGCCCGCTCGTCGAGGGGCACGTCGGCGAAGCGCACGTCTCGCTCCGCGCGGGCTGCGGCGCACAGCAGGGTGAGGCGGACGGTCACGTGGGCTCTTTCGCCGGGTGGCTGAGGTCGGTTCATCGTAGGTGGCGTACGCCATGTTGGCCGGAGCCCTCATTGCCCCTACGCTCTGGGGCGACAAGGACGACGGCGCCACGGAAGCCGGTGCAAGCCCGGCACGGTCGCGCCACTGTGTGCCACCCCTCCAGCCAGGTGAGGGTGGTGAGTCAGACCCAACGCCGTCGTCGCGTGCTCCACACGATGCGGGACGCGATGTTCCCGAGGAGGTCTCGCCATGGCGCAGTCCACTGCCGCCCCTACTCCCACCACCCAGACCCTCACGCCGCTGCCGCTGCGGGCGATCGCCCCGTGGGCGGTCTTCTTCGGTGTCCTGATGCTGGTCCTGCTGTACTTCGTCGGCGCCGAGCAGGGCGCCACCGCCCTGGTCTCGGGTGAGGGCGTGCACGAGTGGGTGCACGACGCCCGCCACCTCCTCGGTTTCCCCTGCCACTGACGGAGCCCGGATCCATGAACTCCGTCACCGTACGCACCCTGCTGGTGCGCGGCATGCTCGCCGGCGTCGCCGCCGGCGTGCTCGCCTTCGTCTTCGCCTACCTGGTCGGGGAAGGCCCGGTGGACGCGGCCATCGCGTTCGAAGAGGCCAAATCCCATGAACACGGCGGCGAGGAACTCGTCAGCCGTTCCCTGCAGTCGACGGCCGGTCTCGCCACGGGCGTCCTCGTCTTCGGCGTCGCCGTCGGCGGCATCGCGGCGCTGGCGTTCTGCTTCGCGCTGGGCCGGATCGGCCGGTTCGGTGCCCGGGCGACGGCGGCATTCATCGGGCTCGCCGGATTCCTCCTCGTCTACCTGGTACCGATCCTGAAGTACCCGGCGAATCCGCCCGCCGTCGGCGATCCCGGCACGCTCGACAAGCGCACCGTCCTGTTCGTCCTGATGATCGCGCTGAGCGTTCTGCTGGGCGTCGGCGCGATCCTGCTGGGCCGTCGTCTGGCACCGGCGTGGGGCAACTGGAACGCCTCCATCGCCGCCGGCGGGGCCTTCGTCGCGGCAGTGGCCGTCGCCATGGTCGTCCTGCCGTCCGGCGAGAACACCCCGAAGGGCTTCCCGGCCGTCGACCTGTGGGAGTTCCGTCTGGCCTCCATCGGCGTCCAGGCCGTGCTGTGGGCGGCGTTCGGGCTCCTGTTCGGCTACCTGGCCGAACGCGTCCTCGAGCCGAAACCGGCCCGCGGCCAGGTCTCCACCCTGGCCGCCTGAACCATCGGGCACGTGCAGCGGGGATCTGCCGGGGGCGCGCCCGGCAGATCCCCGCTGCGTACTGCGTTGACGCCCTGTGGCCCTCCGCCTCGCGTGGGCGCCCCGGACCGGTCGGCTACAAGGGCACAACAAGAGCGCAACGTATGGGTGCCGACGCTGCGGCTCGACACGCATCGTCCCTACCATCCGAGGCGTGGGGAGGTACCGGCAGCGACCTTCCCGGGCAGGAGGCTCGATGCGGACGAACGTTCCACGGTCGGCGTTCCGGCGCGTGGTGGGCATCGTCGCGGCCGGCCTGACCGTGACCGCGAGTACGGGGTGCAGCGTTCCCGTCGATGCGGTCGCCGGTATCTCCGTGTCCGACGACGGCCGTCCGCTCGGCGTCATGATGGTCTGCGGGCATCGGATCGATGGCGCGACCGTCTACGTGGACAGCGAGGACGTCAACGAGCAGACGGCTGTCGGCTCATGGACCGCTGACCGCCCTCTCACAGCGGGTCTCGCCACCTGGAACCTCCAGGCTCCTTCCACCGGCTGGGACGCGACCAGGCCTCTCACCCCCCTCGCCCCCAAGAGCACCTATCTCCTCCACGGCTGGACCAAGGACGACTCGTGGTCATCGAGGAGCGTGTCCTTCGACGTGACCGACCTCGACCGGCTCACCCCGGGAACGGTCCGCTACGACGACATCTCAGAGGACGGTGACGAGTCCGCAACCACCGTCCCCCTGGCGGAGTTCGAAGCCACGGCCTGCGACGACAGGTGACGCCCCGGCGCCGGACGGCCCACGGTTCGCTGCCCTCCATCGTGTTCCGTCGGTTCGCCGGGGGCCTGATGGTCGGCTCCGCGCCTACGCCCGGAACCGCCGGCGGCTCCGGCTCGCTGGTGTCCGCCCGGAGTGCCAAAGTGCCGGCTCGCCCGCGGTCAGGGCCGCGGCGGTACCAGTCACCTCCTCGCGGCGAGCACGACCCGCGCAAGGGTGCGCACGCACCGGTGAGGACCGCACCGGTGAACATCCGCTCTCACTCGGTGCTGCGGAGCGCCGCCCAGGTGTCGTGGCCCACGATGCCGTCGACGTCCAGCCGCCTGTCGCTCTGGAAGCTTCGTACCGCGGCGTCCGTTTCGGGGCCGAACTCGCCGTCCACGCCGCTGCCGCCCACGCCGTAACCGCGGTTCGTCAGCATGCACTGCACCTGCAGCACGCGCTTGCCGCTGTCCCCCTGGCTCGTGCGTCCGCTGCCGGAGTAGTGGGTGCAGTCGGAGATCCAGGGCGGGGTGGCCGGTTCGGAGGATTCCGGGCTCGGGGACGCGGGGGTGTCGGCGGGGGCGCTGGGCTCGGTCACAGGGGCGGCGGGATCGTTCGTGGGGCCGTCGTCGGCGGAGGCGGAGGCCACAGGGGACGAGGCGTTCCCGTCGGTGTGGGCGGCGCTGTCGGCGGTCCTGCCCGGCGCGCCCTCGGGAGAGGCCCCTCGCGGGGCGCCGGGCATCGACGAGGCGGCGGCGTCGCCGGGCACGGAGCCGGCGGAGGCCGTGGCACCGGCGTCCGGACCGTGAGCGGTCGCGGGGGTGTCCTGGCGGGCGAACATGAAGGCGCCGGCGGCCACCGCGCAGAGGGTGATGACCGCGGCGACGGCCGGCACCCGCTTTCTCCCCGCCCAGGCGCGGCCTCCGGTCGGGCGGGTCCGCTCCGACGGTGTGACGGTGGTGAGGGCGGAAGGACCTGCCGTCACCGCCGCGGGCCCGAAACCCGGGGGAGCGGGCCTGCTCTTTGGCGCGGGCGGAGTGGGCGGCACCGACTTCCGCAGCTCGCCCGCAGGGCGTGGGCGAGCCCTCCGTTCGGCCGGGAGGCGCTGCAGCGTCTCGTACGCCCGCTGCCGGGCCAGCACCCTGTCGCCCAGCGGCTCCGCCCAGCCGGGCGGCCCGGCGTGTGCCGCGGCCGCGTCGACGAGGTCCCGGGGGGTGGGCCGCAGCTCGGGCTCCTTGGCCAGGCAGGCGGACAGCAGCGAGCCGAGCGCCGCGTCCGCCGCCCCGATCTCGCCGAGCAGCTTCGGGTCCGGCTCCTCGAACGCCACCCGGTGCATCACGTCGACACCCGTGCCGTCGCCGAACGGGGCACGTCCGGCCGCCGCGTAGATCAGCGTCCCGGCCAGCGAGAACACGTCCGACGCGGTGTCCGACAGGCCGGTCCTCAGGTGTTCCGGCGACATGTAGGCCGGAGTTCCCACGCGGTTGCCCGTGCCGGTGATCGAGCTCGCGTCCACGGCCTTCGAGATGCCGAAGTCGATCACATGCGCGCCCCGGACGGTCAGCAGGACGTTGGACGGTTTCAGGTCCCGGTGCACGATGCCCGCGGCGGCGAGGTCGGCGAGCGCCTGCCCCAGCTGCGCCGTCAGCCGCCAGACCGTGGCCGTCTCCAGGGCGCCGTCCTCCCGTACGGCCTCCGCCAGATCGAGCCCCGGGAGGTACTCGGTGGCCATCCACAGCAGTTCGTCCCGGAAGCCCGTGCCGCACAGTCTCGGGGTGTGCGGGGTGCGGAGCCGGGCGTGCACCAGTGCCTCACGCTCGAACCTGCGCCGGAACCTGGCGTCTTCGGCGTACTCCGGCCTGATCACCTTCACCGCGACCAGGCCGGGGCTGTCGTCCACGGGGCGGGCCAGATAGACCCGTCCCATGCCGCCGCTGCCGAGCAGCGCCAGCGGCACATAGGGGCCGACCTGGTCCGGGTCGCCGGGGTTCAGCGGAGCGGCACCGGTCTGCCGGAGTGCGGAAGCCTCGCTCGTCGCCGTCTGAGGTGGTAACCGCCGATCTTCTGACACGGAACCCCCGAAATGATGTGCGCCGTACGCCAGTTCGCCAACGAGGAGACGAGGCTAACCCAGCCCGGGCGCGGGTTCAGGCCTTCGATCACTTCCGTCACGCGGGTCACACGGTGCGTCGGACGAACGACGGGTTCCGTGACCTGCGAGTCACCGTCGGGACAGACGCCACCGCAGAGCCCCGTCTGCCCAGAAGTCGACGGTGCCGGGCGGCCGCTGCACGATGGAGACAGCGGCGCTCGGGCGCGGCACAGCGTGCGGGGCCGCCGACAGAAGGAGGCCGGCCATGGCAGACGCCGGATCCGTGAGAACGCCGGAGAGCGCAGGTCCGGGGGCCGGTGCGCTCCTGGAAGTGACCCACACCCACGGGGAGACCCGCCCCTGGGAGATCCACATCGTGAAGCATCCCAAGCGCTCCGAGTCCAGTCACTTCCGTGCCGCGAAGAAGGTGGCCAAGAAGATCCTCCAGGAGCTGAGCGGCGACGCGGCGCAGGCGCCGTACGGGGCGGGGCCCTGGGAGATGCACCACGGCGGCAGCCTCTGGGTCATGACGGGGAGCGGCTGGCGGATGTACCGGGCCCGGGTCGGCATCGAGTGGAGCATGCAGTTCTGCGCCGACCCCGCGAAGGTCGAACGCCTCCGGCAGGAGGCCGCCGACCTCGTGGCCGCCTTCCCGTTCACGCTTCCGGCCCTGGAATCCCTCGGCTACAAGCGCGCCCGAGCCCTCCTCGGCACCCCCGTCACGGATGCCGACGGCGTCGAGGCCTGGACCGACGGGCTCTTCAACGCGTGCGTGCCGATGAGCAACCCCCACCACTCCGGGGTCCTGCCCAAGGCGGCCGGCGAACACCACTACCCCTGGCCGACCAAGTCCGCGGACTTCTTCAAGTTCGACGACTTCCAGCTGTGGGTCACCCTGCCCGACGGTACCCACGCCGGCGTGGCCCCGGTGGACCGCCGGGGCTCCGGGGACGGCCATGTGCGCATCGTCCACGCCCGGCACGGCACACCGGCCGGGGACGCCCTGGCGGAGGCACAGCGGCGCCGCATGATGGCGGTCGCCCCGCCGGACAGCCCCGTCGCCCTGGCGGCGTTCAAGCAGCAGATACCCCCCGGGGCGAGAAACGCGTCCACCCCGCCCGTCGGATAGCGAGGAGCGGTCATGCCACGCAAGATCGTCGTCTGCCTCGACGGAACCGGCAACCAGGTCGGCGCCCGCAACCCCACCAACGTGGTCAAGCTGTACGAGATGCTGAACGCCGACAGCCCCTCGGACCAGCTCCTCTACTACGACCCCGGCGTCGGCACCATGTCGTCGGCCACCGCGCGCGGGCCCCTCGGCCACCGGCTCTCCCGGCTCGGCGGCCTCGCCTTCGGGACCGGGCTCAGAACCAACCTCGCCGAGGCCTACACCTACCTGATGCGGCACTGGGAGCCGGGGGACTCCGTGTACGTCTTCGGATTCAGCCGCGGCGCCTACACGGCCCGCGCGCTCGTCGGGATGCTCAACAAGCCCGGCCTGATGCGGCCCGGCGCGGAGAACCTCGTCCCCTACGCCGTGGCCAAGTACGCCTTCAACCAGGACATCGGCCGAAGCCAGCAGGAGGTCGCGCGCTTCTCGCACGCCTTCTGCCGGCACACCACCACCAACCCCCTGTGGGAGACGGTCAAGCGCAACGACCCCAAGCAGGTCTCGCGCTACGCCGTACCGGTCGCCTACCTGGGCCTCTGGGACACCGTCAAAGCGGCCGGCATCCTCCGCCCGGGCGATCTGCAGTGGCCCTACACCCGCTCCCTGCCCAACGCCGCCCGCATCCGGCACGCCGTGTCCCTCGACGAGAGGCGCCGCCCCTACCGCGAATACCTCGTCAAGCCCCGGCCGCAGCCGGTCCGGGACACTCTGGAGGAGGTCTGGTTCGCCGGGGCGCACTCCGATGTCGGCGGCACCTTCGACCACGCGAAGGGGGATCCCCTGCTCTCCGCCATCACCCTCAAGTGGATCGTCGACGGTGTCCGCCACGACCTGGACTTCCGGCGCGACGCGTACGTGGAGGCGACGGCGCTGAGCAAGGAGTTCGCCGACGCCCCCGTCCACCGCAACGGCCCGCTCTGGTTCCTCGTCGGCAGGCGCTCCCGTGGTGTGCCCAGGGACGCGGTGTTCCACGCGAGCGTCCGCCTCCGGCGACAGCAGGATCCGGCGTACCGGCCCGGTCTGCCCGACCCGGACGACCTCGCGCGCTGGGCGGACCCGGACTGGACGGAACCGTTGCCGGAGCCGCCGTAGAAGGGGGGGCCGGGGAGCCCGCGGGGGCCCTCAGCGGCCGAGAGCCTCCAGTACGGCTTCGAGCTGCTGGAGCGGCTCGGGGCCCACGATGCGCAGAACGACGGTGTCCGCCCCGGCCGTTTGCAGTTCGTGGAGGTGCTCGGCGGCCTGCGCGGGCCCGCCGGAGACGGTGAACACCTCTTCCTGCGGGCGGCCGAGCCAGGTGCCCTGGCCCTCGGTGTGCGGGTGCAGGGTCTGTGCCACCTGCTCGGGGTCCTCGCCCACGCAGCAGTAGGACAGCACCGTCAGGGTGTGGCCGGGCCCGGCTCCGCCCTTGGTGGTGAGCGCCCGGGTGTTCTCCAGGTCGCGCGGGCCGTGACCCTCGGCGATCAGCGTGCCGTCCGCGACCCGGCCGGACAGTTCCAGCGAGCGGGGGCGGACCACGCCCGCGACCACGGGCGGCGGTTCGGCGGGCGGGTGCACCAGCCGGACGCCGTCGAGCCGCACCTCCCGGCCCTCCAGCTCCACCCGTTCCCCGCGCAGCAGTGCGCGCACGGCGGTGATCGTCTCCTCCAGCAGGGCCAGCGGTGAACGCGGCGCGACGCCGACCGACACCATCCACTCCCGCACCCCGTGCCCGATCCCGGCCACGAGCCGTCCCGGGAACACCCGGGCCAGCGTCGCCAGTTCCATCGCCAGCAACGCCGGGCTGCGCAGCGGAGCCGGTGTGATGCCGATGCCCACCCGCAGGCGCTCCGTCGCGCCCAGCGCCACGGCCGCCGCCGACACCCCGCCGTTCCAGCCGAGGTCCTCGACCACCCACAGGTCGTCCACACCCAGCGCCTCGGCCTGCCGTGCGAATGCGGGCAGCCCTTCGGGGGCCCAGTCGCGGTCGTACATCACGCCGATCCGAAGGTTCGTCATGTGACGGAACCTATGCTCCGGCCGAGGAACGGATCAAGGCCGCACGACGGTTGTGGGGGCATGGGCACGGTGAGGAGCCGTGGTTGGCCGAGACCGCTACCGTCCGTGCCGTGTCGCGGCCGTGCGCAGGGCCGTGCGTACGTCCTCCGGGGGCGGCGGGCCGTCGGTGCCGGCGCTGGCGGTGACCGCCGCGGCGACCGTGCGGAGCTTGGTGTTGGAGAGCTGGGAGGCTTCGCGCAGGATGGTCCAGGCCTCGTCGGAGGTACAGGCGTGGGTGGCCATCAGAATGCCGCGCGCCTGGTCGATCACGGGCCGGGAGGTGATCGCCTGGCGCAGCTGGTCGACCTCCTCCTGGAGCTGCTTCAGCCGTTCCGCGCGTTCCAGGGCCACGGCCGAGTGGGCGGCCGGGTGGTGGAGCTCGGGGGCGGATTCGCCGTCCGGGGAGTGCAGCGGGTCCGTGGTGTCCAGACCGACCAGTTCGAGTATCCGGCGCGGCTGGCCGTCCCAGTTCACGGTCACGACCACTGTGCCCTGCCGGCGGCCGTAGTCGCCGAGGGTCTCCAGGAAACCCAGACCGGCCGTGTCCATGAACAGCACCCCGGTCATGTCCAGCTCCAACCGGCTGATGCCGTCCGGAAGTTCGGCCAGGGTCCTCGCCAGGATGTCCGCGGATCCGTGGATGAGTTCCCCGCACGGAACGAGCACCGCACGGCCCGCGTCCACGCGGCTCTCGATCACCAGCGCCGTGAGCTGCTTCGCGAGAGGTGTGTGTGCCGCTGAGGTCATCTCCCCGCCTTGTTGGTCACCGACAGTTTCATGACGCTGCGTGCCCCCGTCCGCCGGGCCGGTACGGTGGGGTCCGGCGGCGCTGAATGAGCGCCTGCCCGCCGTACGGCGTACTACACACCGCCGTCAGGAATGTCGGGTGCGGTCCGGGGTACGGCGCTTTCGTCCGGGAAGAACGGGGAGTCGGTGTGGGCATCCGGTACCTGGCACCTTCCGGATCCGCAGCCGCGGTCCCGGAACTGACGGTGGCCCCCCTGGCCGAGCGCAGCGGGCTGCGCGTGGCGGGGGAGGTCGGCCTGGCGACGCACGAGGTGTGGCGGCGCGTGCTGGAACAGGCCGTCCGTGAGGACGAGGATGTCTACTACCTGGAGCTGTCGTCCGTGACCTTCGTCGACGTGGCCGGAGCCGGTGCGCTCGCTGCCGCCGCCCAGCAACTCGGTGACGGCCGAAGGATAGTGCTGGATCAGCCGCCGCACACTCTGCGCCGCGTGCTGGAGATGTTCTGGCCCGACCTGCCGGCGATCGAGGTGTCGATGTCATGAGTGCCGCGGCCGAACTCCTCGAGCCCTTCGTCCACCCCGCCCTCTTCTACGGCGACGAGCAGGAGTACCTGGCGGGCACGGTGTCCTTCGTGCGCGACGGCCTCGCCGCCGGCGACCCCGTGGCGGTCGCCGTGCCCGGTGAGAACCTCCGGCTGATCCGGGACGGCCTCGGCGCCGACGCCGACGCGGTACGGCTCCTGGACATGCGGGAGGCCGGGCGCAACCCCGGCCGGATCATCCCCGGCGTGCTGCGGGCCTTCGCCGACGCCCAGCCGCCCGGCCGACGGGTGCGGATCATCGGTGAGCCGATCTGGGCGGGCCGGTCGGAGACCGAGTACCCCGCCTGCGTCCAGCACGAAGCGCTCATCAACGCGGCCTTCCAGGGGCGCACGGTCAGCATCCTGTGTCCCTACGACGTCCGGCGCCTCGACCCGTTGGTCATCACCGACGCGTACGCCACCCATCCGACCGTCATCCACGGGGGCGCGGGGGCGGAGCAGGCCAGCGGGGCGTACGACCCCGAGGACGTCGTGGCCCGCTACAACGAGCCGCTGCCGCCCGTCGCCGACGTGCCGGCCTTCGCCTACGACACGGACACGCTCTCCCAGGCCCGCCACGTCGCCACGGACGTGGCCGCCCGGCTCGGTCTGACCGGTGTCCGCCTCCAGGACCTGGCGCTCGTCACCGCCGAGCTGACCACCAACAGCGTGGTCCACGGCGGCGGTTCGGGCGCGCTGCGGGTATGGGCCGACGACCGGTACGTGATCTGCGAGGTCCACGACAAGGGGCGCCTCACGGATCCCCTGGCGGGCCGCAGGCCGGCCGGCCGCGACCAGCGGGGCGGCCGGGGCCTGCTCATGGTCAACCTCGTCACCGACCTGGTGCGGGTGCACACGGGTGTGGAGGGCACGCGGGTGCGGTGCTGGTTCGTCCGCTGACCTGCGGCTGCCGCGCCACCGCCGGACCGCTTACGGCGGGGCCGGATCAGGTGGCCAGCGGGTCCAGGACCAGCGGCTCGATCTTGCCTTCCAGCATGTAGCCGAGGCCCTGGGCGGCACACACGTCCGGCCGCTCGGCGATGTGCACGGGCATGCCCGTCGCGTGCCGCAGCATCTGGTCGAAGCCGGGCAGCAGGGCGCTGCCGCCGACCATCATGATCCCGCGGTCGGCGAGGTCGGCGACCAGGTCGGGCGGGCAGTTGCGCAGCACCCGGCCGATGCCGTCGAGCACGGCCGTCAGCGGGGTCTCGATCGCGTCGCGGACGGCGGCGGTGTCGACCTGGACGGAACGGGCCAGGCCGGTGGCCACGTCCCGTCCGTGGATCTCGGTGCGGGCCGGGCCGTGCGGGGTGAGGCCGTTGCCGGAGAGGGCGAGTTGCAGCGGCCGTACCGACTGGCTCGGCAGCATCAGCTCGTGTTCGTGGCGCAGGTGCTGCACGATCGCGTGGTCGACGGCCTCGCCGCCCACCGGGACGCGTTCGGCGGTGACGATCGAGCCGAGGGAGAGGACGGCCACCTGGGTCGCCGCGGCCCCGCACACCATGATCATGGTCGCCTCGGGCCGCTCGACGGGCAGTCCGCAGCCGATCGCGGCGGCGATCAGCGTGTCGACCAGCTCCACGCGGCGGGCGCCGAGCCCGACGAGCGTCTCGATCGCGGCGCGCTGGGCCAGCGGGTCGGCGTCGTGCGGGGTGCAGGCGGCGGCCCGCAGCCGGGGCTTGCGGCGCAGGGCGCGGCGCATCTTGTCGCCGAGCAGGTGCCGCAGCATGCGCTGGGCCATCTCGATGTCGACGACCGTGCCGCCGGAGACGGGCCTGACGACACGGATGTAGTCCGGCGTACGGCCCGTCATCTTCTCCGCGAACTCGCCGACCGCGATCAGCGCGCCGGTACGGGTGTTCACGGCGGCCGCGGACGGCTGGTCGACGACCAGCCCGGCCCCCTTCACGTACACCCGCGTCCTCGCCGCACCCAGGTCGACGGCGAAGTGACAGCGGCGCAGCTGCTCCAGACTGGCGGTCATGGCAGGTCCTCCCGAGAGCACAGACCGTGGGCCGCCGAGTGGTGGCCTCTTAGGCATCGTGCGGCGGCGGGGGAGGGGGCGCGCCTTGTGGTGGGCCGGGCGGGGTGCCGCTGAACGGGGGTTTGTGAGCCGGTGTCGTCACGGACGGTGCCCGGGGTTGTCGCGTGATGCATGCCGGACCACGCCCAGTTCCGCCAAGTCCTGGGGGCGGAGGCGGAGTTGGTCCGCCGTCGCCTCGACCTCCTGCGGGGTTCGCTTCAGGATCGCCGCCGCCAGTTCGGGAGCGATGACCGAGAAGTAGCTGTCCGGCGTGGCCCAGGTGTTGCCGGGTGCCGCCAGGGCCAGTGCGCCGCCCGAGCCGCCCTCGCCGATCAGCAGCGTGGTGACCGGGGTACGGGCGGCGGCCACCGCGCCGAACAGGTCCGCGATCGCGGCGCCCGCGCCCTGCCGTTCGGCGTCGGCGTCGTTGGCCGCGCCGGGGGTGTCCACCAGAGTGAGCACCGGGATGCCGAGCCGGTCCGCGAGGCGGATCAGGCGGGCGGCGGTGCGGTAGCCCGCGGGGCGGGTCGCCGTGCCGGTCTGGGCGGCGTAGGCGACCGTACGGCCCTCGTGCTCGCCGAAGCCGCACAGCATGCCGTCGGGGTCGGTGCCGCCGCAGCGGTCGCCGTTGATCGCCACCCGGTGGGCGAAGTAGGTGTCCAGGTAGCGTTCGGCGCGCGGGCGTCGGGGGGAGCGGGCGCGCTGGACCGCGGCCCAGCCCGTGGCCGGGAGGTCCGTCGTGCCGAGGGGCGGGGGGACCGGAGCGGGGGCGGCCGACCGGCTCGTCAGCAGCCCCAGCCACCGGCCCAGCGTGTGGCGCAGGTCCTCCGGTCGTACGACCGCGTCGGCCGCGCCCGCCGCCACCTGCGCCTCGGCCGTGTACGCCGCCGGGTCCGCGTCCGGCGGCCGCACCCGGGAGCCCGCGAAGCCGACCTGCGCGTCCGGCAGCGCGAGGACCACGTCGGCGCCCGCGCCCAGCGTGGCCCAGCCGCCGCCGGTGGTCGGGTCCCGCAGGACCGCGACCTGCGGCAGCCCCGCCTGCCTGGTGAGCGCCGACTGGCGGGCCACGCGCTGGAGTTGGGTGAGGGCGAGCATGCCCTCCTGCATGCGGCTGCCGCCGGTCGCCGTCAACGGCACCACCGGCAACCGGTGTTCGCGGGCGTGCGTGTACGCCGCCTCCAGCCGGTCGCCGGTGCGCTCGCCGAGCGAGCCGCCCAGGAACCCGAACTCGAACGCGATCAGCACCGCCCGGGTGCCCTCCACGTGCCCGGTCCCGCAGACGACGGACTCCTGCTCGCCGGTGCGTTCGGCGGCGCGGGCGCGCGAGGCGTCGTAGCCCTGCCAGGCGAGCGGGCCGTCGGGCCCGGCGGCCCGCTCGGGGTACGGGAGTTCGGCGAAGTCGTCGGTGACGGCGGCGAGGATCTCGCGCGCCGTCGGACGGTCAGTCACGGGTCAGCGCCCGCTTCACGATCTTCCCCATGTCGTTGCGGGGAAGGGAGGCCAGGTGGTGGACCACCCGGGGACGCTTGTGCGGGGCGAGGCGGCTCGCCACGTGGTCCGCCAGCTCGGCGTCCGCCGGGGGTGATTGCGGGTCCGTCGGCACGATCCACGCCACGATCCGCTCGCCCAGGTCGGCATCCGGCTCGCCGGTGACCGCGGCCTCCCGCACCCCCGGATGCTCCAGCAGCGCGTTCTCGATCTCGCCCGCCCCGATCTTGTAACCCCCGCTCTTGATCAGGTCGGTGGCCTTGCGGCCGACGATGCGGACATAGCCGTCCGGGTCGCGCACCGCCATGTCCCCGGTGCGGAACCAGCCGTCGGCGGTGAAGGCGGCGGCCGTGGCGTCCGGCCGGTTGAGGTACTCGGTGAACAGGTTCGGGCCGCGTACCTGGATCTCGCCGACGCTCTCGCCGTCGTACGACGTGATCGGCGTCCCGTCCTCCTCCACGAGCCGCAGCTCGACGCCCGGCAGCGGTACGCCGACCGTGCCCGCGCGCGGCTCGCCGTCCGCCCGGACGCTCGTGTTCATGAGCGTCTCCGTCATGCCGTACCGCTCGATGACGCGCTGTCCCGTCACCGTCGTGATCCGCTCGTGGTCGTGCACGGGCAGCGCGGCGGAGCCGGAGACGAGCAGCCGCGCCCGGCCCAGCGCCTTGGCCAGCGCGGGGTCGTCGGGAAGCGCCTCCGCGATGCGGTGGTACATCGTCGGGACGCCGAACAGCATGGTCGCGCCGTCGTTCAGCTCGCGCGTCACGCCCTCGGTGGCGAACCGGCCCAGGTGGCGGACCGATCCGCCGCGCCGCAGCGGGCCGAGGATCCCCAGGACCAGGCCGTGGACGTGGAACAGGGGCAGCCCGTGGACGAGCACGTCGTCGCCGGTCCACTGCCAGGCGTCGGCGAGGGCGTCCAGGGTGGCGGCGATCGCCCGGCGGGGGATGACGGCCCCCTTGGGCGGGCCGGTGGTGCCGGAGGTGTAGACGACCAGGGCGGGATCGTCGCCGACGGACGCCTCGCCGTGGAGGACGGGTCCGGTGGCCCGTACGTCGACGTCGACGCGGGCCAGATCCCGCAGGGGAGGCGGGAGTTCGTCACCGGGTGCGGCGAGCACCAGGGCGGGTGCGCTGTCGGCCAGGATGTGCCCGAGTTCCTTCTCCCCGGACTTCGGGTTGAGCGGCACGGCGGCGACACCGGCCTCCAGCGCCGCCACCACCGCGACGGCCGTCTCCAGTGACGGGGTCGCCCAGACGGCCACCCGGCCCGCCCCGCCGATCCGCGCCGCGAGGGCACCGGAGGCGGCGCCGAGCTCGCCGTACGTCAGGGACCGGTCGCCGAACCGCAGGGCGGCTCGCCCCGCCGGGCCGGCCGTCAGGGCCGGGAAGAGAGAGGACACGCGTCGTACTCCTTAACTGTTCACTGTCACTGCCTGGTGCCGTCTGTCGCTCCTACCCCCAGCCCGGCACGACCATCACCAGCCACGCCACCGCGGGAACCACCGCCACCACGATCCCTCCGTAGATCATCAACTGCCGGAAGAAACGCTCGCGGTCGACGTCCGGCGCCGCGGCCAGGACCAGCGCGCCGTTCGTCGAGAACGGGCTCACGTCCACCACCGTCGCCGACACCGCGAGCGCCGCCACCATGCCGACCGCCCCGATCTCGCCCTGCGCGAGGAACGGCACGGCGAGCGGGATCAGCGCGCCCATGATCCCGACGGAGGAGGCGAACGCGGACACGAGCGCGCCGATGTAGCAGAGCAGGACGGCCGCCAGCAACGGGACGCCGATGCCGCCGACGCCCTCGCCCGCCCACGTGATGGTGCCCATCTCGTCCAGGACACCGACGTACGTGAGGACACCGCAGATCAGCAGCACCGTCGACCAGGCGATCTGACCGACCGCCGCGCGGCTGTCCTCGGGCCAGGCGGCGCTCAGCAGGACGGCGAGGGTGATCGCGGTCAGACCGGCGTCGAGGTCGAGGGCGAGCACGGCGACGACGAGGGCGACCAGTGCGGTGAGGGTGGCGATCCGGGCGGGGTTGAGGCGGGTGGTGTCGGGAGCGCCGGGGGTGCCCGTGGTGCCGGGGTGGGCTTCGACGGCGGTGGCGGTGCCGGAGGGGCTGGTGCCGTCGCCGGTCCTGGCGGACGGGCGGGGACCGGTACCGCCCTCCGGCAGGTCGCCCTCGCCGGGGCCCGCGTCCGGCGCGACCGCCCCCCGCGCCCACAGCTTGAGCCCGCCGAACAGGACGAAGACGACCCCCGCGATGATCAGGTTGGCGATCAGGGAGGCGAGGAACAGGGCGATCTCGTTGCCCGGCAGCTTCTCGCGCTCGACGATGCCGTTGACGATCGTGCCGTAGATGCTGATCGGCGAGAAGCCGCCGCCCTGGGCGCCGTGCACCACCATCGCGCCCATCAGCAGCGGACTGATCCCGTAGCGGGCGGCGAAGCTGAGCGCGATCGGCGCCACGATCGCGACCGCGGCCGGGCTGACCGCGCCGATCGCGGTGAGCGCGCCGGTGAGGAAGAACATCACCCAGGGGATCAGGGCGACGCGTCCCCTCACGAGCCGGATGGACGCGTGGACCAGCCAGTCGGTGGTGCCGTTGGCCCGCGCGATGGCGAAGAGGTACGTGACGCCGACGAGCACGACGAACAGGTCGCCGGGAAAACCGGCGAAGATGCCGTCCGCGTCGAGGTCGGCGACGAGCTCGCCGACCGCGAAGGCGGCGGCGAAGGCGAGCGCGCCCATGTTGACGGAACGGGTGGTGGCGATGACGAACACCACGACGAGCACGAGGATCGAGATGAGTTCGGGGGACATACGGGCTCCCGTCTTTGGGTCCCGGAGCGGTTGCGGGGGTACTTCGGGGTACTTCGGTGTACTTCGCGGTGCGTGGGGCGAGTGGTCGAGTGGCTGAGCCACTTTGGTCGGTTGGCTGGTTAGCGTGGGCGCCCGGCGGACCGTCGTCAAGGGGTCGCGCACGAATTGGCTCAGCCACTCGGCCACCGCAGGGCCCGGTGTTAGGCTCCCGAGGAGAGGGGGACCCCGTGACCGAGCCCGTGACCGGCGCCCTGCGCCCCATGACCAGACAGCGCCTGTACGAGCAGGTGCTCGACCGGCTGCGCGAGTACGTCACCGAGGGCGGCCTGAAGGCCGGCGACCGCCTCCCGCCCGAGCGTGACCTGGCCCAGCGGCTGGGTGTCAGCCGGGCCTCGGTCAAGCAGGCGATCGTGGTCCTGGAGGTCCAGGGCCTGGTGGAGGCGCGGCACGGCGGCGGGACGTACCTGGTCCGCGACAGCCTGGACGTCGAACCCGTCGAGAGGATGGTCGAGCGCCGCCGACGCCTCCCGGACGTCCTGGACGCCCGCGAGGCCCTGGAGACCAAGCTCGCCGAACTGGCCGCCGAGCGCCGCACGGACGACGACCTCGCGGCGATGCGGGCGGCACTCGCCCACATGGCCGAGGAGATCGCCGCGGGCGGTCACGGCACCGAGGGCGACCGGCTCTTCCACGCGGCAGTCACCGCGGCCGCCCACAGCAGCCTCCTCGCCGAGTTCATGCGCTCCATCGCCGACCAGATCGCCGAGAGCCGCACCGAGTCCCTGCGCCAGCCCCACCGGCCCCACCGCTCCCTGGCCCAGCATCAGGCGATCCTCGACGCCATCGCCGCCGGTCAGCCGAAGCAGGCGGCCGCCGCGATGCGCCGCCATGTGCGTACGGTCGCGAAGGTCCGCCTGCTCGACTGGGAGCCGGACGAGGAGCGGTAGGACCTGGGACGATCAGGTTCCGGCGTCTCGTCGTCTCTCCCAGTCGGCGATCAACCGGCGGAGTGCCTCGATGGGACCGACGCCCTCGGACTCCATGCGGGCGACTGCGCGGCGGCCTTGTTCGATGGCCTCGTCCAGGCGTCCCGCCTCGCCGAGCAGGGGTCCCACGTTGATCTGTGGGAGGAGGTCGGGCGTCTCGCTGAGGTCGATGTGCCGGAGATACGCGTCGATCGCCTCCTCCGCGCGACCGAGTTCCTGGAGTGCCCAGCCGAGGTACATGTAGGCGGCGGCGAGCTGGTCGTCGACGCGGTACTCACCGAGTACCTCGACCGCTTCCCGCAACAGTGGCAGCGCCTGGTCGAACCGCCGCGCGTTGATGTGGTACTCGGCGGCGGTGCCGAGTGCCGAGCCGAGATCTGGCGCGTTGCCGGTCAGCCGCGCCATCTCGACGCGCTGGAGAGTGGTGCGCAGACCGAGCTCGGGGTCTCCCATCTGATGATGGAGGCGCGCCAGGAGGGACAGCGTGACGCTTTCCTCGGCGGAAAGGCCGTGGGTGTGGGCGTAGTCGGCGGCGGAGCGCAGCAGTCGTGAGGCTTTCTGCGCGTTCCCGCCGGCGAGAGCGACCTTGCCCAGGCTGCCCGTCGCGCGCGCGATGCTGGGGGGATGGTCGATGCTCCGCGCCAGTTCCAGCGCCTTGCCGAACTCCTCTTCGGCGGTGCCGAAGTCACCGATGCCGAGGGCTCGCTCACCCATGAGAGCCCGCGTGTTGAGCTCGGCATAGGCGGCCTCGTCGTTCGGCCGGACCGAGTGGGTCCAGCGGCCCGAGCCGCCGGACTGCGTGTCCAGCAGGGCCAGGACACGCTTCCCCTCCGGGTGCAGGGTGACACCTCGCGCCCGGAGGTCGCTCAGTATGGAGTGCGCCTCGCCCAGAAGCCGGAGTCCCTCCAGTCGCTGTGACGGGATGCGCATCGTCTGACCTGCCAGGGCGAACAGGGCGATCGCCAGGGTCCGGGGCTCTTCCTCGCCTTCGGGCCGAACGGCCCACAGTTGTCGGTAGATTCCGACCGCCTTGTCGAGGTGCTCGATCGCTTCCTCGGGTGAGACGTCCGGGAGCGATGCGACGCGTTCGTACGCCAGACCGACGTCCCGCCGTGCCCAGACGTCGGCGGGGACGAGCGCGCTGATGCGGGACCGCATCGCGAGTGATTCGTGGAAGACCGCGTGTGCGTCCTGAGGTGTCCTGCCCTGCATCAGCGCGTCGCCGTAGCGTGCGAGAGCCGCGGCCAGTTGCTGCTGCGTCGGTAGGTCGTCGGGCAGGGCCGCCGCCAGCTTTCGGTAGCCCTCGAGCGACTGGAGGTACCAGTGCATGGCCTGTGCCGAACGACGTCGTGCGAGCTCGATGTCCCCCAGAGCGGACTGGATGTGCAGCCATCGCCTGCGTGACTCGACGTTCTCCGGCGCTTCTTCGACCGCGCGGCGCGCGAGGTCCTCGGCCTCCGCGTAATGGCGAGCGGCATCGGCGAGACGGTCGGTGGTTTCGGCCAGGCGCGCGGAGTTGGCGTGTGTCCGGATACGGAATTCGGCCAGGTGCGGGCTGCCCTGGAGGTGTGGTTCCAGAGCAGCCATGCGCGCGTAGTGGGTCGCGGCCGTCGGGGCGTCGCCCTCCTGTCGGCACAGTTCGGCGAGGCCTTCGAGGGCGGTGCAATACGCCATGTACATATCACCGACGTCCGTCGGGCCCCCGGCGATCAACCGCTCCAGCGTGTGCGCACATTCGCCGTAGTGCCGCTTCGCCTCACTCGGGTGGCCTTCGACCAGGTCCATGCTGCCGAGCCGTTCGAGCGCGACGGCGAAGTCGACCTCCGCGAGAGGCAACGCCTGCGAGTCGCGCGCGGCACGGTGGTTGTCGGCGACGAGGTACTCGTACGACTGCCTGGCCGAGGCCCGGTCTCCGATGTCCATGGCCAGGTCCGCCAACCGCAGCAGTACCACCGCGTGCTGACGCTCCGCCAGCTTCCGCGCCAGCGGGGAAGCCGCCGACGCCACGGCAGCGGCAGTACTGTCACGGATCACCTCGAGAAGCGAACGGCGCTCGTCCGTGCCGACTCCGTCGCCCGTCAGCCGGTCGTCCAGGCTCCGCAGCATCATGTGGCCGAGCTGCAGGCGCTCGGCGAAACCGAGTCCGTCCTGGGAGAGCAGGCTCGCCAGCCAAGGCTTGCCCTCCGGCCCGGAGTGGAACCGGGCGGCCAAGGAGTCCGTCGCCCAGCGGGCCAGGTCGGAGGCCGGTTCCACACGCGCGTAGAGCCGCGCTGCTCCCAGTCTGTCGTCGGCGCCGACGAGATGATGCATGAGTTCACGTCGGCGGTGGGCATCGTCCGGATCCAGGTCCGCCAGGTGTGCGGCGAGGCGCTCGTGCAGGTCCTGTCGGCCGGACGGGGGGAGTGTGTGGGCGTCGAGAGCCGCGGTACGGAACGCGCTGTGCGAGAAGTCCCATTGTCCTGCGGCACCGCGCTGCACCAGATGATCACGGAACACCCGCCGGACGCTGGAGAAGAGCAGGTCGGTCCATCGGACGCCGGTGAGGTCGCCCATGACCGCGCGGAAGTCGCTCTCCCGCCAGCCCTGCCTGCCCAGGGCCAGCATCTCCATCAGGCCCTTGACCCACGCCGGTCCCTGCTGTCCGTCGGATCCCGTGCCCGCCGAAATGGCCAGCTCCGCGACCTTTTCGGCGCGCCGCATCATGCGCAGGTACATCCCCCGCGGGGTGGCCGGCAGCTCTTCCACCAGGGCGAGCTGCAGGGCCGTGAGGCGCTCGTCGGCGAGGCCCGGGAACGAGGTCGAGCGCGCGAAGTGCTCGGCACTGAGCAGGTTCATCTCCTGGCAGACCAGCTCCAGCCAGACCGGTGAGCCGTGTGCCGCCGCACCGTCCGCCGTCCGCTTCGCGAGAATCGCCTGCTTGACGCCGCGATTGACGGCACGCCGATACCGGCGGTAGATCGCGTCGACGAGGCGGGCAGCCGCATCGGGCTCCAACGGCCCGAGCTCCAGGCGCAGGGCCCCGGTGCGCCGGCTCACGGCTTCCACATCGTCGCCGTCGGTGGCGGTGAAGATCAGCCTCGCTGCCTCGGGCCAGATCTTCGGGAGCCAGGTCATCCGGTGGGCGCGCACCGATCGCTCGAACTCGTCGACCGCGTCGACGACGAGGGCGACCGGCCGCTGAGCGGCAACGCGGGTGAGCGCATGGGCGAACGCGCGCTCGAGGTCTGCTCCCGTGAGCTGGTCCACCGCTGCCGGACGCGAGTCGCTCGGCAGCTCCATCAGCCAACGCCGCAGCATGGTGTCCACGGAGCCGGCTTCGCCACCGATGCCGGCGGCGTGATCGAGTACCAGCAGGTCGTCGGATTCCCGCAACTGCCGGACCAGTTCCGCGGCGAGGCTGCTCTTGCCGGACCCCGGAACACCGGTCACCGCGCAGATCCGTGCCGTCCCCGATCCCGATGCCCGCGATCCCGCTGTCCGGGACCCCCTCGCGAATGTCTTCAACTCGTGCAGCAGGGTCGTGCGGCCGACGAAGTCCGCCGCGGAGGAGTGAAAGAACTCGTCGAGCACTGCCCGTTCCCGGGCCTGCCAGCCCACGTTCGTGGCGCGGGAGCCCGAGGTCGCGGCGTCGAGGTCGGCCCACAGGTCCTCTGTCACCATGGCTCGGAAATCGGCCAGTCCCACCACACGGTTCTGCTGTGCGTCCCATACGGCCCGGTACTCTCGGAAGCGTTGTGGACCCAGCGACTCGCGCAGCTCACACTTCAGCTCGTGCAGGCGTCTCGCGGCCTCTCCCGCGTCCGTGAAACGCTTCCGGACCTCAGGGGGCGCGCCGCTGAGGTCCAGGTCGCGGACATACACGCGTGCCCCGGTCAGGTGCCCGTCAGTGCGCCCCTGAAAAAGCCCGAACTGAAGCTCCAGGTCCGTCATGCTCCGGCCGGCCGTCGGCCCCTCGTACCCGGACTCCTCGGCGGTCGTCCGTGCCAGCTCGTCCGGGACCATCCAGCCGTAGCGGTCCCCGATCATGCCGAGCACGAAGGGCCTGCTGCGGGCGACCTCCGCCAGGCAGACCTGTACGACCAGACGCGACTTGGCCGCCTCGTCGGCGTGAACCGTGGTGTCCACACCCAGACGAAGGTCGATCGGCTCGAACCCGTACCGCCGAGAGCCGAGGCGCTCCGCCATCTCGGGAAAGACGATGCTCGTCAGCAGGTCCCGCTCGGCATGGAAGTCCTCGAAGGTACTGGACACGAACAGCGGTCGCGTCTGCCTGAGGAATCCGCTCATGCGCCGTCACCTCCGCAGGAGTGCCGACAACCAGCTCGGCCCGCTGTCCCGCACCCTTTCCTGATAACACTTGAGGAAGAGATCGAGGTACCGGGTCTCGCCCCCGCTCTTGATTTCCTCAGGGTGGTGTCGAAGGTACTCGCAGACATCCATCCAAGCGCGGCCGACGGTGTACATCGCCGGTGCTCCGACAACTGTGCTCACGGCTCCGACCACGAAGTTGAGTCCCGGTACGAATTTGATGAAGCCTTTGACCGCGGCCTTCTTTCCGGCTTCCTCAGCCGCTCGCTTGGTCAACTCGCGGGCCAGCCAGCCGGCGCCTTCTTTGACGGCGACGCCACCGACCAGGATCTTCCACAGCAGGTGAGTGAGTGCTTTCACATCCACCGGCACACCGTAGGCCACGCTGATCCCCGACATCATGCCTCCGTGGACGGCGAGCAACGACGCCATGTCCAGGACCGGAGGGGCCGAATGGGCCGGCAGTGCGCCGGCGATCGCCACTCTGATGATGTTTTTCGACCGCGCGCGCTGAACGGTGAAGTCGAGGCGCTGGGCGACCATGGCCGCGATCCGTACGGATTCGGGGATCTCCCGCACGGTGGCATCAAGGAGTTCCCTGACTCCGTGCACCGGGTAGGTGGGGCCGGCCAGTGGGACGGTCTCGATCGAGTTGACCAGGAAGACCTTCCCGCCGGCCAGGGGGAGTTGCCTGGCCGTGATGGCCTCCGCCAGCGCGAGGGCTTTCGGGTCGACACGGTCGTCGAGCCGGTCCACGCAGGTCAGGACGGAGAACACGGGAAGTCCGAGACCGTGCAGGGACCGGATCAGCTCCGCATGGGCATCGAGGAATCGCGTCGTTGCGGATCTCGTGACGAACCAGACCGCGTGAATGGACTCGTCGCCGTTTCCCTGCTTCGCTTTTTGCAGGGTTCTCTCGACTGCGGCGATCAGGGTCGGGACCGTCCCCGCACCGATTTCGAAACCCGGAGTGTCCCAGATGCCGAGGGGCCCGTCGTCGGGTTCCCGGTAGAACTGCAAATGGACGGTCTGCCGGTTGCCGATGCCCGTTTGGGCCTGCTCAACTCCGAATACCGTGTTGACGAGCGTACTCTTTCCGGCGCCCGCATCGCCGAACAGGGCGAGGTTGAAACTCCCTCCGCGCTCCGTGAGTTCCTCGCGGTACATCTTCAGAATGCTTCGGGAAAATTCCTCTAAATTCCACTCTGCGGACATGGCCCCCCCACGTCGGTTTCCGCAATCGAAGATACGGGCTCTCCCGCTGCCTGTCACCGGCACCAGGGGGGCTTGTTTTGTTTTCCGCGCGCCCCTACAACGCTTCGAGTAGCCCGAAGGTCAGCTCGTCCACCGGGCGGGCGCTGTCGGTGGACTCCTCGCTGAAGGTGTTCACCAGCATCACCACCGCCGTCCCGCTCCGTCTGTCGAACGCCGCGCAGGTGCTGAATCCGCCGGTGCCGCCGTTGTGCCAGGTCATGGTGCGGCCGTCGGGGAGCGTGCTGAGGTGCCAGCCGAGGCCGAGGCGCAGGGACCGGGCGACGGTGAAGCGGGGGCGCTGGGTCAGTTCGATCGCGTCGCGAAACGGTGAGCGGTCCGGCCGCAGTTGTGCGCCGAGGAAGCGGAGCATGTCGTCGGCGGTGCTGTAGACGGACGTGCCCGCGCCGGTGAGGACGTGGTCGTGCCAGTCGGGAACGGCGTCCCCGGCGAGATGGCCGGTGGCCTTGCGCAGGGCCATGTCCGGTCGCAGGGTCGTCGTCGTGTCGCGCAGGCCCAGCGGGGCTGCCACGTCGCGCCACAGCATCGCGTCCACGTCGTCGAAGGCCAGCGCCTGGGCGAGCAGGCCGAACCCGAGGTTGGAATAGGCGTAGGTGCTGCCCGGCTCGGTGTTCAGGGGCGTCTCGGCCAGGCCGGCGGCGAGGTCGTCCAGTGTGTAGTGCGCGTAGGGGTCGTACGGGTCCGCCTCCGCGAGGAGGTTGGGCGGCAGGGAGGGCAGGCCGGAGGTGTGGGTCGCCAGGTCGGCCAGGGTGATCCGCCGAAGGCCCTTGCCGGGGACCGGGAAGCCCGGGGGCAGGGCCGGCGGTGTGTCGAGGCGGACCCTCCCGCTGCTCACGGCGCGTGCGAGAGCCGTCGCGGTGAGGGTCTTGCCTATCGAGCCGAGCTGGAAGACCGTCCTGCCGTGCGGTGCCCTGCCGTCCTGGGACGCGCCCGCCACGTGCCTGTGTGCGCCGCGGATGACTCCGCAGACGACGCTCGGGCTGCCGGCGGCCAGCGCACGGTCCAGGTAGGGCCGCACCCGCGCGGCCAGGTCGTTCCCGGCAGCCGTGGCGTGTCCGGGTAACAGTGATATTCCGGCCGCGGCGGTCGCCGCGCCCAGGAGATTCCGTCGGTTCATGAGCTACTCCTGCGTCGTCGTCGGGTTCGGTGCCGGCACCACCGCGGACAACAGCACGAGCAGCGGGACCACTCTGCCCGCGGGCACCTGGTAGTGGCCACGCCCCTCGGCCTGGAGCCAGCCGGTGGCGGTGAGTTGCTTGAGGTGGTGGTAGAGCTGCCCGGTCGTGTTCAGTCCGGCCGTCTCCTGCAACCCGGCCGCGGAGCGGGTGCCACGGAGCACCGCGCGCAGCAGGGTGAGCCGCACCGGGTGCCCCAGGGCGGCGTACGGCGCGGCGTGATCCGCCCAGTCCGCTTCGAGCAGTCCCGCCGTCGCCGCGCCCTGCTGCCAGGCGTAGTGCTCGCCCGTGGGCAGGTCCACGACGCCGGTGAAGAGAACCTCACCGTCCCCGGTCAGCCGCTCGCGCAGCCCCTCGAGCGCCCAGAACACCTCGCTCCGGGGCGCCCGAGGTTTCAACTCCAGCCGCGCCACCCGTTCTTCGAGCGCGGCGACTCGCTCCTGCAAGGGGTCATCGGCCATGCCCCGACGTTACGCTATTCCGGAATAACGGAGCAACCCTTCAGGCCGCCGTCTCCACCACGTCCGCCACCACACAGCTCACGTTGTCCGGCCCGCCGGCCGTGTTCGCCTCGGCGACCAGGGTGCGTACGGCCTCGTCCGGGGCCGGGGCGGCGCCGAGGAGGGTGCGGATGCGGTCGTCGGGGACGACGGTGGACAGGCCGTCGGAGCACAGGAGGTAGCGGTCGCCGGGGCGGGCGTCGTGCAGGCGGAGGTCCGCAGGTGCGGGGGCGGCGGACGGCAGGGCCTTGAGGAGGAGGGAGCGTTGGGGGTGGGCCGTGGCCTCCTCGGGGGTGAGGCGGCCCTCGTCGATCAGCGACTGGACCATCGTGTGGTCGTCGGTGATGCGGAACAGGCCGCCGTCGCGCAGCAGATACGCGCGCGAATCTCCGATGTGGACCAGGGCGAGACGGGAGCCCGTCCACAGCAGGGCGGTCAGGGTGGTGCCGTAGTCGTCCGTGCCCCCGGTGATGTCCCGGACCGCCTCCGTCGCGCCCCGCACCGCGTCCTCCAGGAGGTTGAGGACGTTGCCCGCCGGCACCTCCTCCGTGTCCAGGAGCCTCAGCGCCTCCACGGCGGCGCTGCTCGCGGGCGCGCCCGCCGGTCCGAAGCCGTCCGCGACCGCGAGCAGCCGGGTGCCCGCGTACGCGGTGTCCTGGTTCTCGGGGCGGACCTGCCCCCGGTCCGAGTGGGCGAAGTAGCGCAGTTCCAGCATGGTGGTGTCTTTCCTCGGTGTCTGCGTCAGGTGGTCCACGAGGAACGCGGCGAGATCCCGCCGTGCGGCCGTCTCCGCCTCGACCCGCGCCCAGTGGGCGCTGATCTCCCGGGCGGCGGCGGACGGTTCCAGGGCGCACACCTCACGGATCCGGGCCAGCGGCATCCCGAGCCGCCGCAGCCACGCCACCAGCCGCGCCTGCTCCAGCTGTTCGACCGCGTAGTACCGGTATCCCGTGTCCGGGTCGACCCGCGCCGGACGCAGCAGCTCCAGCTCGTCGTACAGCCGCAGCGCCTTGGGCGACAGCCGGCACGCCTTGGAGAAGGCGCCGATCGTCAGCGGTTCCATGAGGGTCCCCCGTCCGTCTCGTCCGTTCCTCGCCACCGATGCTGGGGCTTCACCGAAGGTGAAGGTCAAACGGGTTGCCCCGGTTCCGGGGCCGGCGGTTAGCCTGCGGGGCCACGAGCCGTACGAGAAGGGACCCCCGCCGTGCCCCGAGTCGCCCTCGTCACCTACGACCCCCGGCCCCGGACCAGCAAGGACGCCGACCTGCCCGTCCTGCTGACGGCGCTGCGCGCGGCCGGCGCCGAGGCGGACGCCGTGTTCTGGGACGACGCCGGCGTCGACTGGGGCGCCTACGACCTCGCCGTCATACGGTCGACCTGGGACTACAGCTGGCGGGCGGCCGAGTTCGTGGCGTGGGCGGAACGCTGCGCCAAGGTCACGCGGCTGGCCAATCCGGCGGACGTCGTGCGGTGGAACACCGACAAGCGGTACCTCGGGGATCTGACGGCGGCCGGCGTGCCCGTCGTCCCCACCCGGTACCTGGCGCCCGGCGACCCGGCCGACCTGCCCGGCGACCGCGAGTACGTCGTCAAGCCGGCCTCCGGCGCGGGCGCCCGATACGCGGCGCGCTACACGCCCGAGCAGCACGACACGGCCGTACGGCACCTCGCGCGCATGCACGGGGAGGGGCTGACGGCGATGGTGCAGCCGTACATGCGGAGCATCGACGCGGCCGGCGAACGGGCGCTGCAGTTCTACGGCGGCCGTCTCCTGCACGCCAGCCGCAAACGGGCCGTCCTCGCTCCCGGCACCGCCTTCGACGCGGACAAGGTCGCCCACCCGGGCCTGGAGGCCTGGACGCCGACCCCGGCCGAACTCGCCGTCGCCGAGCGGGCGCTGGCCGCCGTACCGGACGCGGATCACCTGCTGTACGCCCGCGTCGACCTGGTGGACGGGGACGACGGGCAGCCGCGGGTGATGGAGCTGGAACTGGTCGAGCCGAACCTGTTCCTGTTCCTGCATCCGGGGTCGGTGCCCGCCGTCGTGGCGGCGATCCTCGCGGCGGCCCTTTGAGGCGCCTAGTCGCCCCGGTCGCCGTCGGCGGACCGGTCGTCGACCGCCACCCGCTGCAACAGGCCCCACGTGAACTCGGCGGCACACTCCCACCGCACGCCGTAACCGTCCGGGGCGGTGAAGGCCAGCCCCCACCGCGTCGGCGCCGTCCCCTGCAGGGGACGGGCCGGGGCGAAGGCGCGGGCCGCCTCGTCGACCGTGCAGGACCAGGGGGTGAGGTCGTCGAGGGTCCGCAGCGAAGGCCCCTCGGCTCCGGGGGCGCGGACCAGCCACTCGTTCCAGACGGTGCCGTTCGGGGTGAGGAGCACCTCGAAGCGGAGGTCGGGCCAGAGCGGAAGCGGCCACCTGCGGGCCTCGCACTCGAGGTCGCCGATCCTGCGGGTGAGCACCGACTCGGGTTCGCCGAGGACCGAGCGGTAGCGGGAGGCGGCGGACCGGGACCGCGGGGAGCGGACCATCGCCTGCCACCGCCGGTTGGCCTCCCTCATGTCCGCGACGGAGACGCCCAGCTCGTGCCGGGCGCCCTCCACCAGGCCGGGATTGTGGTCGGCCATGCGGCGCAGCAGCACCAGCTGGAAGTCGAGACGAGTGAAGGGGCTAGCCGGTGGCTTTCCGGAGGGCATGCGCACCATCGTCCCCTACGCGTACCTCCGGTGCTCCGCCTCCG
>NZ_JBVIPA010000024.1:93361-107162 GCF_055578365.1 Streptomyces sp. NPDC033131 | reverse complement strand
CTCCGGGCGCCATAGTCGGTGTCGAGGGGACGACCGTGCTCAGCCCTTCGGGCCTCCGCGCGCTCGCCCCCTCGACACCGACGCGCCCTCCGGCTCCCCTCGTTTCTTCGGTGCTCCGCCTCCGGGCGCCATAGTCGGTGTCGAGGGGACGACCGTGCTCAGCCCTTCGGGCCTCCGCGCGCTCGCCCCCTCGACACCGACGCGCCCTCCGGCTCCGCGCGGCGAGGCCCCGGACGCCGCCCGTCCGGCAGGAACAGCACCGAGTTGACGTACCGGGGGCGCTTTCGGAACGGCAGGACGCGGCGCAGCAGGCCGTGGGCGACGACGTACGAGGCCACCGACTGATGGGCCTCCAGCGGGAAGCCCGCCAGCGGCACCCAGTGGTCGCGGGGCAGCACCCAGCCGTCGTAGCCGAGCATGGACAGGTACGTCACCACCGGCGCGATCGGCTGGATCCGGGACTCCAGCTCGATGAACAGGGCCGGCCGGTCGCGCGCCAGCAGCCCGGTCGCCCCGCGCAGCACCGCCAGCTCGCTCCCGTCCACGTCGACCTTGATGAAGCCGACGTCACGCAGGGCCAGCTCGTCGAGCGTGATGCAGGGGACGTCCACCGCTCGGCCGTGGATGTCCCGGCGTACCAGCGACGACACCCCCCGGTCGCCCGCGTCGTCCGGCGGCAGCCACAGCCGGGCCGTGCCCGGGCGGTCCGCGGCGGCGGCCTGGATCACCCGGACGTTCGCCGGGGCCGCCGAGGTCAGCAGCCGCGCCAGATGCGGCACCGGCTCGACGGTCACCACCCGGCGCGCCCGCCCGGACAGCCGCCGGGTCCAAGGGCCGTACCAGCCGCCGACGTCCACGGCCGTACCGCAGTCCCGCGGGCACAGGTCGGACAGCCGCGCCAGCTCCGGTTCGAACCGCGGATAGACGGCCCGGGCGGCTGCGGCGACCAGGCGCGTGGGCAGGTGGGGGGCCACGCGGGCCGCCAAGGTGCGCGCGGGGCCCGTCACGGGTACATCCGCTTCAGCAGTTCCTCGTGCTCGTCGTCCGAGACCTGTTCCCCGGAGGCCGGCAGCAGCTGGGGGATGCCGTCGAGGATGGGGTAACGCCGTTGCAGGCGAGGGTTGTAGAGGACCTCGCCCTGTGCCGGACCGTCCGGCGGGACGAGGTGCAGCGGCCCCTTGTCGAGCGGGCACGCGAGGATCTTCAGCAGCGGGTCGTCGGGTTTCACGGGGGTGTCAACTCCTTGGCACCGAGGGGCGGTTGGGGCGCCTTGTCATGCTTCGGCATGGCCAGCAGTACGGCCACGGCCAGCACGATGCCCGCGAGGCGCAGCGCGAGTCTGATCGGGTCGTGCGGCAGCGCCTCGCCGAACGAGAGCGTGCCGAGCACCGCCGTGTACAGGCAGGTGACGGTCGTGCACACGGGAACGATCAGCGAGGCCCGGCAGCGTTGCAGCGCCGCCTGCGACAGGACGAGACCGAACGCGCCGGTGAAGAGCAGGAGATACGGATACGGGGAACGGAGCACGCCGACCACGGCCCCGCCGAGACCGCTCGACGTGAGGTAGCCGGACATGCCCTTGATCGCGAGGGAGCTGACACCGTAGAGCAGTCCCACCGCCACCCCGTACTCCACGCCCGTCGTCGGTGCGCGGTGCCGGTGCCGGGTGCGGCGCTCGGCGGCGTTGTACAGCCACACGCCCGCCGCCAGCGACGGCACGCACACCAGCAGGATCAGCGGGTAGGGCGCCTCCTGGCTCACCGTGTCGGAGCGCTCGTTCAGTGAGAGGACGACCATCAGGAGCGCGGCGAGGATCGCGCCCAGCGCGTACCGTTCGCGGCCGGTGGTCTCCTCGCCGAGCAGCCGGGCGGACAGCAGCACGAGCAGCACCAGGCCGGAGACGAAGATGCCCTGAGCGGCGGCGATCGGCAGCGTCCGGTACACGGCGAGCTGCGCGGCGAAACCGGCGGCGAGCGAGAGCGAGCCCCCGATCCACAGCGGACTGCGCAGCACCAGGGCGAGCAGCCGGGCCGGCTGCCGGATACTGACCTCGGGCAGGGTGGCCAACGCCCGTTTCTCCAAAACGAATCCGGTGCTGTACAGGACGTTCGCCAGCAGCGCCGCGGCCACTCCCCACCACATCGCCGGCCCCCTACGTCTTTCGCGCGTGCAGCAGCAGGATCGACGCGAGGGACGGTCTGGCACAGGCCAGCCGGTCCAGCGGCCGCAGCGGGCGCGGTACGCCGTGGAAGGGGGCGCCTTCGAGCCGTACGACCTCGAAGCCGGCCGCGCCGACGAACTCCCGCAGCGCGCGGGCGGTGTAGAGGCGCAGGTGGCCGACGACCTCCTTGCCGGGCCGGCCGTGAATGCCCCGCAGGCTGACCTCGGAGAACACGGGCTGGACGCCGGCCAGCAGCAGGGCCCGGTTGTACCAGGCCGCCAGGTTCGGCGTGGACAGCATGAGGTGGCCTCCCGGGCGCAGGACGCGGCGGATCTCGTCGAGCGCGGCGTCCGGGTCGACGAGGTGCTCGATCACCTCGCTGAACAGCACGGCGTCGGCCGAGCCGGTGCCGAACGGGAGCCCGCTGCCGCTGAGTTCGCCCCGGATCGCGTACGTCAGGTGCGCGCGGGCGCGTTTCAGGGCGTCCTGGGACCAGTCGACGCCGACGATGCGGTGGCCGGGGAGGAGGGGCGCGGCGGTGGCCGCCGCGGTGCCGTCGCCGCAGCCGATGTCGAGGATCGTCCGGGCCCTCCCGGTACCGAGCGCGGATGCCAGCATGCGGGCCTGGCGGAGGGAACGGGGGGTGCCGGAGGCCACCGGGACGGCGGGATCCTCGTAGAAGTCCCGGAGGCCCTTGGGGAGTTGCGCGGCAGAGGTCATGTGCCGGCCTCCGTGGTGTGCAGGTAGTGCTCGAAGAGGTCCCGCAGGTGGGCTCCGTCGCCGTGCCCGAGCAGGGAGCGCGACCAGCGCAGGGCGAGGTGGAGGCGGCCCGCGGTGGACGCGGTGGTGACGGTGAGCCCGCGGGGCATCCGGGCCGGCGCGGAGAACCACACGGCGTGCGCGCGGCCGGCCTCCTCGCCGAAGTCCAGCGGGTAGGGAATCCGCCCGATGTTGCTGAGCAGGGTCGTCGACGTCCAGGGCGCGGCGGCCCTGCGCAGCCCCCGGGTGAGCGCGGCACGCCACGCCACGGGGGTGACCGGGGCGGTCAGGAGAGAGGCGCCGTGGCCCAGTTGCGGACGGGGGAGGGACTTGAGGGCACGCGTGCGGGTCGCCGTGCGGCGCAGCAGGTCGGGCATCGGAGGGTGGTCCAACTCCTCCGGCGCGAAGGGCACTTCGACGAGTCGGGTGCCGTTGCCGATGGGCATGGCCGTGTCGCGGGGGCGGTCGTCCACGGGCATGGTGATGCGCAGCGGGCGGGGCCGGACACCGTGTTCCCGGTTCCAGTGGGAGAGGGTGAGCGCCGTCGCGAC
Organism: Streptomyces sp. NPDC033131; assembly: GCF_055578365.1. Classification (NCBI taxonomy): domain Bacteria; kingdom Bacillati; phylum Actinomycetota; class Actinomycetes; order Kitasatosporales; family Streptomycetaceae; genus Streptomyces; species Streptomyces sp. NPDC033131. Next base: position 103,691 of record NZ_JBVIPA010000024.1, on the reverse strand, counting down.
CATGAGCTGGTCGTTCACGGTGTACGGGGAGCCCTTGGGGCGGTGCGGCAGGGCGAGCTCGGTGACCAGGAGGCCGTTGCCGGGCGAGAGCTCGGGGGCGCCGGGGGCCACGCGGGCGGGCCTGGCCCAGACGGAGGGGGTGTTCTCGGGGGGCGACGGGGGTTCGGGAGCGCGCAGCGGCGGGGCCGCCGGGGCGTTGTCCTTGCCGCCGTACAGTTCCGCGGCGGTGGCGAGGACGCGCAGGCAGGCGGGGCCGTCGAGGGCGGTGTGGTTGATGGTGAGGAACAGGACGGTGCCCGGGGGGCGTCGGCCGGGGCTGCTGCCGGGTGGTGGGGGTGCCTGCCCGCCCTCGCGGGGTGCCGCTCTCCGCGGGCCGGGAGCCGCCCCGGCGGCACGACCGCCCGCAGCCGCGCCGACCGCGTCCGTCGCCTCGCTGCCCTCGGCCGGCCCTGCCCCTTCGACGACCTCCAGCCGCACCGGCGGTGAAGCCGACAGCGGCGGGGCCTCCACCAGCGCCCGCGTCCGCGCGTCCCGCAGCGCGTCCCGCCCCGGCGCGGGAAAGCTCACCACCTCCACGTCCGGCTCGGAGGTCAGTTCCCACTCGTAGCGGCGTCGGTACCACCGCCCCGCCGCCTCCCGCATGAGGATGCGCGGATGCCGGTGCAGCGCCTCGGTGAAGGCCTTCCGCAGGCGCGCCGGGTCCAGCTGCCCCGGCAGGTGCACCTCGATGTGGACCGTCTCCGGCTCCTCCTCCTGGAGACAGTGCCGGGCCACCTCGTCCACCACCGGGAACGGGATGCGCAGCGGTGTGCTCGTCATGCGGGTTCGTTCCTCCCCTTGTTCGCCTCGGCCGGCGGCAGGTGCTGCGTCGGCGCCTCGGACGCCGCGGGTGCTTTCGACGCCACAGGTGTCCCGGACGTCGCCGGTGTCCCGGAGGTCGCGGTCCCGGTCCCTTCGCGTACGCTCACCAGCGCGGCGAACAGGCCGATCAGCGCGAGCAGTTGGGCCGCGTGCCCGAACGCCCCGTCCTCCGCGCCCACCGGCTCCCCGGCCCCCACCGCCGCCGCGATCCCCGCGCCCGCGAGCGCCACGAAGGCGATCGGTACGAGGAGCGAGTGCCGTCGGTACGCGAGGAGCGCCAGCGCCGGTACGAGCAGGGCGAACCACCCGGCGATCACGATGCCCACCAGGGTGAGCGCCACCGTGCCGAGCCACAGGCCGGGCGTCGGCGGCAGCGGCTGCGGGTCGTCCGGGTTGGGGGCGTGCCGCCGCCACAGCACCAGGCCCAGCAGGGCGACCACCGCCACCCCGCTCCCGATCAGCCCGGCGTCGTACGTCGTCGAGGGCTCGTACGACAGCTTCACCGTGCCGCCGGCCCCCGCCGGGATCCGCCAGCCCTGCTGCCAGCCGTCCAGCCGCACCGGCGACAGTTCCTTGCCGTCCAGTGTGGCCTTCCAGCCGTCGTTGAAGTTCTCGTACGTCGTGAAGTAGGACGCGGCGCCCGAGCCGACGGTCACGGCGCGCTGGTCGCCCAGCCAGTCCCGTATCCGCAGGTCACGCGCGATCGAGGTGGGCTCCGTGACCGTGCCGCGGGTCAGCGTCACGTCGGTCAGCGTGAGCGGTCCGGCGTCACCGCCCTCGACCCGGTGCGAGCCTGCCGCCAGCTCCAGCCCGCCGTCGGCACGCCCCGACTGGCAGAGCGTCACCTCCACCGCCCGCCGCTCGGTCAGGTCCCGCACCGTTCCCTTCACGCCGGTCTGGTACAGCTCGCCGTTCACCGCCAGCACCGGCCCCGCCCCGCACGGCAGCGAGAAGGTACGCGTCGCCTTCGGCTGGGGCGTGCGGTAGCGGTCGAGGGCCGGGATGTACGCCTCCGTGAGGCCGACCGGCAGTTGCAGGTCCTCGTCGGCGACCGGGTTGTGCAGGGTCATCGGGGCCGTCTTGGTGATGGTGATGTCGAGGCGGTCCGTGGTGATCGCCGGGAAGCGGACCCAGCCGTTGTCGTCGACGCCGGCGATCACCGCCCCGTCGGGGGAGCTGATGTCGACCTCGGTGGGCCGGGTGGACAGGCCGCCCGCGGCGGGCAGGACGATCTCGCCGACCGGCTGCTTGTCGGGCCAGCGCAGGTGGATCGTGGGCCGGTCGCCCGCGATCCACGCCGTCGTCAGGTCGCCGTCGGTGAGGTTGCGCGCTGACAGGCCCGCGCCGAGAGCGGCCGTGGAGTCGGCGGTCGCCGTGATACGGCCTGCCTGGTCGGGCGCGATCTCGTACAGCATCCGGTCGAGTTCGGGCCCGGTGACCGGGACCGCGCTCGCCTTCACCTCGTACGTCCCCGCCGACTCCGTGGAGAAGCGGCGGTGCAGGCCGGCCTCCGTGCCCGTCGGGGAGAACCCGGCCGGGTCGGCGGTGCGGTGCAGGGAGAAGACCTCGGCGGAGGCGGCCGCGTTCTCGGCGCTCCCGGCGTCGGTGGGCAGCCGGAGCAGCCGGGTCACCTGGACGTCCGGCAGGTCGATCTCGGCGAAGCCCGCGCCCGCGAGCCCGGTCCGCCGGGCCACCGAGTCGGTGATCGTCAGTTTCATCCAGCTCGTCGCGCCGGCAGGCGCCTTGATGCTCTGCGTGGAGCCGTCCGGCCTGAGGAAGCTGCTCACCGACCCCTTCTCCGTCTCCACCCGCACCCGGGTCGCCGCCGACCGCACGCTCTCCTGCGGCAACGGCGTGACCTTGAAGGAGGACGGCATGTCGAACCCGTCGTCCGAGAAGGCGATCCGCAGCCACTGGCCGTTCGGCGAGCCCGCCACGCCTTCCGTCCACGCCGTGTCCGGGTTGCCGTCGAAGGCGTTCACGGGGTCGAACTGCGGCAGGTGGAACAGCCAGTTGCCGTACGAGGAGGCCGTGACCGCGCGGGCGCCGCGCAGTTCGGCCACCGTCTGGTGGTCCTGACCGGTGACCGGCAGGATCTGGTGCGGTGCGTCACCGGCGTCCTGGGCGGCCCCGGACGCGTTGCGCTCGTCGCGGGTGTACGTGTACGAGGTGTTCGCGTTGACCAGCCCGAAGCGCGTGTCCGCGCGACGCAGCCCGTCGCCGACCACCTGGAGCGGCGGGGTGCCGAGCCCGGGGTGGTTGTCGCCGGTCAGCACGGTCGCCCGGCCGCGGAGTTCGGCCGCCAGCGGCAGCAGCGCCTCGGGGCCGCCGGAGACCACCGCCGTGTCGGCCACCGGAGCCAGTCCGGCCTGCCCGGGCCGCCGCACGTCCTCGCTCGCGGGACGGTAGATCTCCACCGCCCGCTGCCTCGGGTACAGGCCCTCGACCTGGAGCGGGGTGTCGGGCTGGATCTCGCCGCCCGTCATGAGCGGGCCGAGGCCCGTCACCCGCTCGTAGCCGGACTGCTCCAGGGTCCGCTTGACCGTCGAGGTCGGCACGTTGCCGATCTGGTCGGGGTCGAGGTCGTTGCGGACGACGACGTAGTAGACGCCCGCCCGGCTCAAGTAGTCGGCCAGACCGGGGACTTCGCCGCCGGTGAGCAGCGCTTGCTCCACCGCGTCCATGGCGCGCCGGTTGCCGGGGGTGCCGAAGGGGACGTAGTCGCGTTGCGCCCAGCGGGACTCGGCGAGGACGTCGAGGGGCTGGTCGATGGGGGAGCCCCAGGTGTAGATGCCGTGCGCGGTGGCCGGGACGACCAGGGCGCGCGAGTCGGGGGAGTACTTCTCCAGCCAGTCGGCCGTGGAGTGCCAGTACTTGGGGAGTTCCTGGAAGGAACCCGGTTGGAGGATCGAGCCGTTGAGGTACGGCCACATCAGCCCGGGCAGGACGAGCACCGCCGCGATCAGCGGGGCGAACCGGCGGCCCCGCACCTCGCGGGCGCCGCGCGGCTCGGCGGCGACGCCCACCAGGTGGGCGAGGCCCAGCACCAGGGCGAGGGCCAGGCCCACCTGGAACTTGTAGATGTTGCGGAAGGGCGCGAGACCGCCGTTCAGCCAGTCCTGCACGGCCCCGTGGAAGGGCGCGCCGAACGCGCCGCCGTATCCGGCGAGCAGTACCAGTACGGTCGTCAGCACGGTCAGCACCAGCCAGCGCCGCTCCGGCATGTCCCGCCGGGCCAGCCCCGCGAGGCCCAGCCCGGCGGCGAGCGCCGAGCAGAGGATCACGAGCACCGAGGACGCCACCGTCCAGCCGGCCGGCAGCCACGCCTCCACCAGGTGCAGGTAGGCGACCCAGTTGCCGGCGCCGCGCAGCGCCTCGGTCGCCGACATGGTCTCGGTCGTGGTCTGCGAACTCTCCACGTACGGAAGGAAGTTCTCGCCGTAGGTGCCGAGCAGGAGGAGCGGGATCCACCACCAGGCCGTCACCAGGAGCACCCCCGGCGCCCACCAGGCGATCAGCTTGCGCTGTCTCGGGCCGGACGGGCGTGAGAGCAGGTAGAGGCCGGCCGGGAGCAGGGCCGCCAGGGTCGAGGCGGCGTTGACGCCGCCCATGAACGGGACGATCAGCGCCGAGCGCAGGGCGGCGACGCGGGCGGTGTAGCGCTCGTCGGCGAGCGGGAGCAGGACCCAGGGCAGGAACGCGCCGGGCAGCGCGGCGGCCGACGTGGAGCCGACGACGATCGTGAACACCGGCCACAGCGCGTACGCCACCGCGGCCAGCAGCCGGGACGTTCCGTTGCCGATCCGCAGCCGCTCGGCCAGCCGCAGCGCACCCCAGAAGGCCACCGACACGACCAGCGACAGCCACAGCCGCTCGATCAGCCACACCGGCAGCTGCACGGCGTGGCCCAGCCAGTAGAACGGCAGCATCGGCCACACATAGCCGACGTACTGGTCCTGGATCCCGCCGAACGAGCCCTGGTCGTGCCACAGCTGGCCCAGGTCGGCGAGGAACCGGCCCGGGTCGGTGGTGACGCCGAGCTTGGTGTCGAAGGTCTGGCGGCCCGGACGGACCGCCAGGAACAGCACGAACACCACGGCCCAGAACCCCAGCAGCCAGCGCCGTGACCTCGGCCCCTCAGGAGGGCGCGACATGATCGCGGTGGTGGGGACGGCCGCCGGAGGAGGGGCCTGGACCGTGGACGTCGTCATGGTGGACACCGCCGGAGGATGAGGAGGAGGTTCCAGGTGGCCACCTCGCGGATCCCGGGGACCGTGACGACGGTCTCCGCGAGGAAGGGCCAGTAGCGGGAGCGCGCCGAGACGACCGTGACGTCGTCGCGGGCGCGCACCTGCCGCAGGGTCGGGCCGATGTGCACGGCGAACAGGTTCTCGCCGAGGGTGTGCTTCGCGGCCTTTCCGGTACGGCGCCGGTAGCGGGCACGGGCCCGCTCGGCACCCAGGTAGTGCCAGGGCGCCCACTCGTGACCGCCCCACGGGGACAGCCAGTTGGTGAACGACACGTAGATCAGTCCGCCGGGCCGGGTCACCCGCACCAGCTCACTGATGAAGGTCTGCGGATCGGCCACGTGCTCGAGGACGTTGGAGGAGAAAGTGACATCCGCGGCCCCGTCGGACAGCGGCAGCAGGTAACCGTCGGCGATGACGGTTCCCTCGGGCGGTTTCTCGCCCAGCTCCCGTACGTCCGGCTCGAAGAGGTGGGCCTGCGCGCCGCGGCGCCGGAACTCGGCGGTGAAGTGGCCGCTGCCGCCGCCGACGTCCACGACCGTACGGCCGGCCACCGGGCCGTCGTAGGCCTCCACCTGGTCGACGGCGTCCCGCGCGAGCAGTGAGTAGCAGGCCTCCGGGTCCTCCTGCTCGTGCAGGAAGGCACGGAAGAGGGTGAGAGAGCGCCGGAAGGAGGGGTCCTTCATACTCGGCTGCCGCACAGTGTCCCCCGAGGGAGGCGGGGAGCCGCGCGACCAGCCGCGCAGGGCGGACACCCGTGAGACGGCCTTTCCGCCACGGCGAGTGGACGTCACGGCACCCATCCCCGCACCGCCTCGGCGGCCACGGCCCGGAACTGCTTCACCGTCCGGTCCCAGCGGTACTGTGCCGCCCGGTCGCGCGCCGCCTTCCCCATCAGCTCCCGGCGATGGCCCGACAGGGCCAGCGTGCACCAGGCCGCAGCGAAGGACGACTCGCCGTGGGCGAGGACGCCCGTCTCGCCGTCCACGACCGAGTCGCGCAGGCCGGGAACGTCGAAGGCGATCGACGGGGTCTGCCGGGCGGCGGCCTCGGTGACCACCAGGCCCCAGCCCTCCACCGCGGAGGGATGCAGCAGCAGCCAGGCCTCGCACAGCAGACGGTGCTTCTCCGCTTCGGAGACATGACCGGTGAACTCCACACCGGGACCGGCGAGTTGCTGCAGCCGCTCGCGCTCGGGCCCGTCGCCGACGATCAGCAGCCGGCCGCCGGTGACCGGCCGCACCCGCTCCCACAGCCTCAGCAGCAGATCGATCCGCTTGTACTCGACGAGCCGGCCCACCGCGACGAACAGCGGCTCGGGGGAACGGTCGGCCCGCGGGCCGGGTTCCTCCACGCCGTTGTGCACGACCCGGATGCGGTCGCGTTCCACGCCGATCGCGCGCAGGGCGTGGGCCGTCGACGGGGAGACGGCGACCAGCAGATTCCGTTGCTGGGCACCGGCCAGCGCCCAGTGTTCGAGTCTTCGGCCGATGCGCGCGGCCGGGGCCAGCGGCCCGCCGAACCGCATCTGCCACAGGTCGGTGTGGACGTGGTTGACCAGGCACAGGGTGGGGCCGCGGTGCCAGAGGGGTGCCAGGTACGGCATGCCGTTGCAGACCTCGACCAGCAGGTCGCAGTCGCCGACCTGACGGGTGAAGGCCGAGCGGGCGCGCAGGTAGTGGCCGAACTCGCCGCCGGCCGACACGACCCGGTAGTCACGGTACGAGGCGGGCCCTCCGCACAGCAGGGTCACCTGGTGGCCGAGCCGGGTCAGGCCGTCGGCGAGTCGGTCGACCAGCAGCTCTGAGCCGCCGGCGGCCGGGTTGTCCAGATCTCGATGGGCGAGGAAAACGATGCGGCGCGGCGGTGGGGGGAGTGCCGGAGGGAGCTGCGACGCCCGGGGGACCGGGGCACGCAGCTGGGATGGCACGTGCTGGGGCATGGGTGCTCCAACTCGTCTCAGGGTGCGGAACTCAGCGTGGGGGAAGAGGGTTTTTCGGTCTGTGGGGGACCTGGGTGCTTCTTGCGAGGTGGGTGTGGATGGACTGTGTTCGGGGTGGGGTGGACAGTTTTCGCCCCGCCGTTCGCCGCGGCTACTCACGCACGTGACAATTTCCGGCTTTATTAGAGCTGACGTCACGTCACATCGTGACGGGAACCCTCGACGTATCGGGTGTTTCGGAGGATTCGGGACGCCTGCGGCCCCGTACCACCAAAACGCCCCCGACGGCCGCCAGGACGAATCCGGCCAGCGCCGCCCCGATCGGCAACGTCGTGCCCACCGCGCGCAGTTGGCCGCTGTCCCGCTCGGCCTGCCGCACCGCCTCCTTCTGCGTCGCCGTGGTGAACGCGATCTTCCGGCTGTCCAGCAGCACCACCGCGTCCTCGTCCGCGCCCGGCGCCCGCAGCGTGCGCTTCGGGCCCGTCTGCGCGTAGATCACCCGGCCGGTGGCCTGGTCGACGACCAGCTCGACGCCGTGGTTGGAGTACCACTCCTCGGCCAGCACCTGCGGCCGTTGAGGCTGGTCGACGATGCTGCCCGGCACCAGCCGGGAGCCGACCTTCGACGGCGGGACCGTGCCGGTGAACCGGTAACCCGTGTGCCCGTGAACCTTCGCGGTACCCCGGTAGTTCAGGGTGACCGTCGAGCCGAGGGTGTTGTCCCACCAGCGGTAGGAGCGCTTCTGCACGTCGAACGGGAACTTCAGATAGGCCTCGCCCTCGATGTACGGGGTTTCCCGGCAGCAGTGCACCGGCTTGGTGGTCTTGCGGTCCATGACCCAGCGGTGCGGGACGAAGTCCAGCGCGTCGTGCGGATCGGCGGCCGGCAGCGAGGTGTCCGTGTCGACCGTGGTCGTCACGTCCCAGACGGCGTTGCCGCTGCGCTCGCTTTCCGCGACGTTGCCGCGCACCCGCTGGGTGACGGTGATCCGCTGGTCGGGGACGGTTTCGACACGCTCGGTGTCGAAGACGCTGCCGGTACCGCGGTAGACGGCTGTGGTGTCGATGTCGATGGGATTGACGGCGGCTCGCGGCTCGACGTACCAGGCCAGCAAGGGCGCCAGTACCAGCAGAAACGAGCCAAGTCCCAGCAGAATCAGAGAGATGGGTGAGGCTGTACGGCGCATCCGGGCACTCCTGGGGCGTGGGATGACGGAGTTCGGGCCGCTCTGAGCCCTGTCGTCACGCTCCCGTCGTCCGCCCGGAGGGCGGGCCCGCGGGGTCTGGTGCGTGCAGCTGCAAGGCGGAGGAGGGAGTCGACGCGGAGCGTCGGCGACCGACGAAACGCCGCAGCTGCGCGTGCCAGGCGCCGTGGGGCAGACGGGAGCGTGACGACAGGGCCCTTGGGCCGGGAACCGTAGGCGCCCCTTGACGGAGTGTCAATGTCTTGTCGACACTGGGGCCGACGGACAGGGTGGACGCCGGGGTGGGACCTCCGGATCGAGCCGGACAGAGAGGCTGACCCTGCGATGTCCAGACTGCTTGCCGCCGCACTCGCCGTGGCGCTCGGCGCCGTACTCGCCGTGGGCGCGGCGCTCGGCGTCGTCGCGCTGCTCGAAGCGACGCCCGACCAGCCCAACACCCCCTTGATCACGTACGAGCAAGCGGGCCAGGGGAGTTGACCCGTGACGCCTCACCCGGCAAGCGTCACCACCCGGTCGGCCTGGCACGACGTGCCGCGCATCCAGGTCCGCCGGTTCGCCGCCGTCGCCATGGCGGAGGCGCCCGAGCTCGCCGAGGAGATCCTGCGGGAGATCCGCCGCGAGTACCCGCACCTGCCCGAGGTCCTCGACGAGTCCGGCGAACCGATGGCCCTCATCGGCATCCGCCGCGCCATCGAGGTCTTCGTCCAGCACCTGGAGCACTCCGACCACTCGGAGGGCCGCCCGACCGTACCCCCCGGCGTCTTCCAGGAGTTCGGCCGCGGGGAGGGCCTGGGCGGTCGCAGCCTCGACTCGCTCCAGGCGATCTACCGCATGGGCGTACGGCTGGCCTGGCGCCGTTTCGCCGACATCGGCCAGCGCGTGGAGATCCCGCCGCCGGCGATGTACGAACTGGTGGACGCGGGCTACCAGTACCTCGACGGCCTCGTCGACCAGTCCGTACGCGGCTACGCCGAGGCGGCGGCCCGCCAGGCCGGCGAGCGGTTGCGCCTGCAGCGCCGGCTGATGGAACTGCTGCTGGCCGAGTACCATCGCGGCGACCCCGCCGAAGCCCTCACCGAGCGCGCCGCCCGCATCGGCTGGTCGCTGCCCGAGAAGGTCGCCGTGGGGGTACTGCTGCGCCCGGCGCGGGAGGCGGTCGCCCCGGCGGTCGGGCAGGGGGTGCTGCTCGACATGGAGTACGAGCAGCCCCGCATGGTCGTCCCGGAACCGGACGCCGGCGGCCGCCCGGAGCTTCTGCACCGGGCCCTGACCGGATGGGCGGGCGCGATCGGCCCGCCGGTCCCGCTCGCCGAAGCGGCGAAGTCGCTGCGCTGGGCGGAGGCGGCGGTGGGCCTGATGGAACGCGGCCTGCTGCCGGTCGGCGAGGTCCTGTACTGCACCGAGCACACCGAGGCCCTCGTCCTCCTCCAGCCCGAGGAACTCATCGACGACCTCGCCCTGCGCTGCCTCGCCCCGCTGACCCACTGCGGGCCGACCCACGGCCGACGGCTCGCCGAGACGTTACTGGCGTGGCTGGAGACCAGGGGCGGGGCGCCGGAAGTGGCGGCACGCCTGGGAGTCCACCCGCAGACCGTGCGCTACCGGCTCCGGCAGATCCGGGAACTGTGGGGCGCCGAGATCGACGACCCCGACCGCCGCTTCGAGCTGGAACTCGTGCTACGGGCCCAGCGGTTGCGGGGAACGCTGGGGGAGACGCCGGGGCGGGGGTGAGGGGCCGGGCCTGAGAGGGCGGGGTTCCGCGTGGGGTGACCTGCGGTCGGCCGCACCGTCGCCGGCGGCCACGGCGTCCGGATCCGCCGCGCCGCGTGTTCGCGGGGCCGGTCTCGCGGAGCCGTGGCTTCCGCTGTTGCGGGGCCGGCTTTCGCGGAGCCGTGGCTTCTTCTGTCGCGGGGCCGGCTCTCGCCGAGCCGTGCGCTCGCGTCCGGCACTCGTCCCGGAACTCGTGCTGCTGGCCCAGCGGTTGTGGGAAATGCTGGGGGAGATGCCGGGGCGGGCCCGAGAGGGCGGGGTTCCGCGTGGGGTGACCTGCGGTCGGCGCACCGTCGCCGGCGGCCA
>NZ_JBVIPA010000024.1:92378-93264 GCF_055578365.1 Streptomyces sp. NPDC033131 | reverse complement strand
CCACGGCGTCCGGATCCGCCGCGCCGCGTGTTCGCGGGGCCCGGTCTCGCCGAGCCGTGCGCTCGCGTCCGGCACTCGTCCCGGAACTCGTGCTGCGGGCCCAGTGGTTGTGGGGAACGCTGGGGGAGATGCCGGGGCGGGGGTGAGGGGCCGGGCCTGAGGGGGCGGGGTTCCGCGTGGGGTGACCTGCGGTCGGCGCACCGTCGCCGGCGGCCACGGCGTCCGGATCCGCCGCGCCGCGTGTTCGCGGGGCCCGGTCTCGCCGAGCCGTGCGCTCGCGTCCGGCACTCGTCCCGGAACTCGTGCTGCTGGCCCAGTGGTTGTGGGGAACGCCGGGGCGGGCCCGAGAGGGCGGGGTTCCGCGTGGGGTGACCTGCGGTCGGCCGCACCGTCGCCGGCGGCCACGGCGTCCGGATCCGCCGCGCCGCGTGTTCGCGGGGCCCGCTCTCGCCGAGCCGTGGCTTCTTCTGTCGCGCGGCCGGCTCTCGCCGAGCCGTGCGCTCAGGTCCCGCACCCGCCTGGGGCGGCCTGAAACCGGCCGCCACGGCAGCCGTGCGCCGCAGTGGCCGTACGCCGCGGCAGCCTTGCGCCGGCCTGAACCGCGGGCCGTCGGTCCCATGGTTGTGGTTCTGGTTCGGCGTGCGGACGACGGTCGCCCGGGGGCCGGGCGGTACCCCTCCGACCGTCGTCCGGACGCCGGGCTGGAACGCTGCCCGGGTCCGGCCGTTCTGCAGCCGTACCCGAACGACGACCGGGGTGGGGGGGGGGGGGGGGCCCCCCCCCCCCGGGGGGGGGGGCCCCCCCTTCCGGGGGGGCAGAACAGATCTCGGAAAAGGGCCGCAAACGCGGCAAGAAGAGAACCACAGCGACAGACAGAGTGGCGAGA